>NZ_JALMEZ010000014.1:0-239560 GCF_023242495.1 Pseudomonas sp. MWU13-2862
TACCGTCAGGAATGATCGGCTCTCCAGCCGGATGCGTTACTGCGTCGTATCCCTGGGTAAAACAGTGATTGGAGAAGGTTACATGCACGCGCAAATCACGTTTGGCCAACTGGCTTGAAATCGTGAAGGTGAATGGCTCAAGGTGAGTAAAATCGTACGTCTGACCGCCAATGGCCAGCGCTGGAAAATAGGCGGTCACTTCGGCCTCCATTCCGGTCAAACTGCCAGCTTACCCTGCCACGCTGCCTTTCGACTCCCTGGCAATTGATACCGTTGATGAGAGGGCATCAGGCTGGCTGGGTAGGCTGCTCACGATTTGCAGGCTAAGCTTCGGGTTCTTATTTGCCCGGCGGACTCCAGCATGTCTGAGTTGATTCTTCATCACTACCCGACCTCTCCCTTTGCCGAAAAGGCCCGCTTGCTGCTGGGCTTCAAGGGCCTGTCCTGGCGCTCGGTACATATCTCGCCGGTCATGCCAAAACCCGACCTGACCGCGCTGACCGGTGGCTACCGGAAAACCCCGGTGTTGCAGATCGGTGCCGATATCTACTGTGACACTGCCTTGATCGCTCGCCGCCTGGAGCAGGAAAAGGCCACCCCGCGACTGTTCCCCGAGGGCCGGGAACTGGTCGCGGCGACCTTTGCCGCCTGGGCCGACTCAGTGGTGTTCAGTCATGCGGTCAGTCTGGTATTCCAGCCCGAGTCGGTGGCGGTGCGCTTTGCCCGCTTGTCCCCGGAGCAGATCAAGGGCTTCATGATCGACCGCGCCGGCCTGTTCAGCGGCGGCTCGGCCTCGAAGGTTCCGTTGGAAATCGCCAAGCACCAGTGGCCGGTATTCATGGCGCGGCTGGAGCAGCAACTGCAGCACGAGGAGGGCGACTTCCTGTTCGGTGAGCCATCGATTGCCGATATCGCCATGGCCCATCCGCTGTGGTTCCTCAAGGCGACGCCGGTGACCGCGCCGCTGGTGGATGCCTATCCGGCGGTGGCCGTCTGGTTCGCCCGGGTCATGGCGTTCGGGCATGGTGCTCCGAGTGAGATGACGGCGGAGGAGGCCTTGCAGGTGGCACGCGAGTCGACGCCGGCCGCGCTGCCAGATGAGGCGTTCACTGACCCGAACGGTTTTGTCTCCGGTCAGTCGGTAATCGTCGCGGCGACCGACTATGGCGTTGATCCGGTAGCGGGCGAGTTGGTGTTTGCCGGTCGCGAAGAGTTGATCGTGAGCCGTGAAGATGAGCGCGGTGGGCGGGTGCATGTGCACTTCCCACGGCTCGGCTTCAGGATCGAAGCGCGGCCAGAATAGCCTCTGGCTCATACCCACGGATCAAGGTGCCATTTACGTCCAGCATTGGAATCCCGCCGCCGCCCAGGGCCTGGTAGGCCTTGCGGGCCTCGGCGTTTTTCTCGATATCGAATTCCTGGTAGGGAATGCCTTTCTGGTCGAGGAAACGCCGGGTCTGCTTGCAGTAGCCGCACCAGTCGGTGGCGTAGAGCACCACCCGGGCCTTGGCCCGGGTCTGTTCCGAGACCATCTGCCCCGGGTTGAACACCCGCTCGATCTTGCCCCAGTTCTGATAGACCACCACCACCAGCAGGATCAGCAGGACCTTCTTCAGCATGCCTGTGAGCACGGCTCAGTCCTTGCGTCGCTTGAGCTGGTCGGTCAGTTGAGTCGGCAGCCCCTTGATGATCAGGGTCCCGGCCTCTTCGTCATACTCGATCTTCGAGCCCAGCAAGTGCGCCTCGAAGCTGATGGACAGGCCTTCGGCGCGACCGGTGAAGCGGCGGAACTGGTTCAGGGTGCGTTTGTCGGCCGGGATCTCCGGCGACAGGCCGTAGTCCTTGTTGCGGATATGTTCGTAGAACGCCCGTGGACGGTCCTCGTCAATCAGCCCGGAAAGCTCTTCCAGGCCCATCGGCTCGCCCATTTTGGCCTGGCTGCTGGCGTAATCCACCAGGGTCTTGGTTTTTTCCCGAGCGTCCTCCTCGGGCAGGTCTTCGCTTTCGACGAAGTCGCTGAAGGCCTTGAGCAGGGTGCGGGTCTCGCCCGGGCCGTCGACGCCTTCCTGGCAGCCGATAAAGTCGCGGAAATACTCCGAAACCTTTTTCCCGTTCTTGCCTTTGATAAAGGATATGTACTGTTTGGACTGCTTGTTGTTCTGCCACTCGGAGACGTTGATCCGCGCCGCCAGATGCAACTGGCCCAGGTCCAGGTGGCGCGACGGGGTCACGTCCAGCTCGGCGTTCACCGCCACGCCTTCACTGTGGTGCAGCAGGGCGATCGCCAGGTAGTCGGTCATGCCTTGCTGGTAGTGCGCGAACAGCACATGGCCGCCCACCGAGAGGTTGGACTCCTCCATCAGCTTTTGCAGATGTTCGACGGCAATCCGGCTGAAGGCGGTGAAGTCCTTGCCGCCGTCCAGGTACTCCTTCAGCCAGCCGCTGAACGGATGCGCGCCGGACTCGGCATGGAAAAACCCCCAGGCTTTGCCCTGCTTGGCGTTGTAGCTTTCGTTGAGGTCGGCAAGCATGTGCTCGATGGCCTGGGATTCGGCCAGTTCGGAGTCACGGGCATGCAGGACCGCAGGGCTGCCGTCGGGTTTTTTGTCGATCAGGTGGACGATGCAATGACGGATCGGCATAGGTATCTCGGCTGATTTGTCAGGGGGAAGACGGGTTCCCCGGAAAAGCGCCCAGTGTACCGCACCCACGGGTTGAATCCGCCTTTGCACGGTCGTTCGGGCGGTTTGAGCGGTTTCAGACAGCTTTTTTTTCGAAAACGAGCGCAAAAGCTGACCAAATGGCTAGGTAGAGGCGGATATTTCCCCGTCTCTGTGCTAGTTTTGCCCGGTCTTGCGCTCGGTAACGGCGCAAAGCGTGCATTCAGCAGGTGTCACGTCGAACCAAACCCCAATTCTGCTATCTACATCTGCGATCCGTCGTGGTTACTAGCGGGGGGGCACAAGGCTGGCTCGATGGCTGACACTGCACTCTGCAATCCAAATGAATTTGATAGGGAAGGAACATCTCAATGGCTATTACCAAAGACCAACTGATCGCCGATATCGCCGAAGCTATCGACGCGCCGAAAACCACCGCGCGTGCCGCTCTGGACCAACTGGCCCAGATCGTTGCTGATCAATTGGAAAACGGCGGCGAAATCACTCTGCCAGGCGTTGGCAAACTGAAAGTGACCGAGCGTCCTGCCCGTACCGGCCGTAACCCGTCGACTGGCGCTGCCATCGAAATCCCTGCCAAGAAAGTGATCAAACTGGTTGTGGCCAAGGTTCTGACCGACGCTGTAAACAAGTAAGATGCATTGAAACCGTGCCTCGGAGCGATCCGGGCACGGTTTTTTTTCGCCTGTAGGTTATGCCGCCCGGCTACTCCGGTCCGGGTGTGAGGCCGACCTGGCCGATCAGTGCCACGGGTAATTCGTCCAGTGTGCTGAATGAACGGCCTGTCATCCCTGGGCTATCTGCGCCGCGCTCCAATGCTGTTGCGCCCAGGCCTGTTGCTGGGCCTTGTCGTGGAACGTCCAGGCGACAAAACGACTCTGCTTCTGGCCCTGGGACATCTCCACGACCTTGCTCTCCAGGGCGCCGGCCTTCTTCAGGGCCGCTTCGATGGCCGGCAGGTTCGAGGCTTTCGAGACCAGTGTGCTGAACCACAGCACTTGCTTCGACAACGACGGGCTTTCGCTGATCAGTTGGCTCACGAAGCGTGCTTCGCCCCCTTCACACCACAATTCCGACGCCTGGCCGCCGAAGTTCAGCACGGGCAGTTTGCGCTTGGGATCGGCCTTGCCCAGGGCGCGCCATTTGCGCCGGCTGCCGTTTTGGGCTTCGTCCAGGGAGGCGTGAAACGGCGGGTTGCACATGGTCAGGTCAAAATGTTCGGTGCTTTCCAGCAGACCGCTGAGGATGTGCTTCGGATTGGCTTGCAGGCGCAGGCTGATGGCCTTGTTCAGGCCGTTGGACTGGACGATGGCCTTGGCCGCGGCCAGCGCGGTCTTGTCGATGTCTGAACCGAGAAACCGCCAGCGGTAGTCGCTGTGGCCGATCAGTGGGTAGATGCAGTTGGCGCCGACGCCGATATCCAGCACGCGTATGGCCGCTCCACGAGGGATATTGCCCTCGTTGTTTTCGCCCAACAGGTCGGCGAGGAAGTGCACATAGTCGGCACGACCCGGTACCGGCGGGCAGAGGAAGTCCGCCGGGATGTCCCAGTGGGCGATGCCGTAGAAGGACTTGAGCAGGGCACGGTTGAACACGCGCACGGCGGCAGGGTCGGCGAAGTCGATGCTTTCCTTGCCATAAGGGTTGAGGACCACGAACTGGCCCAGTTCGGGGCTGCTCTTGATCAGCTGCGGGAAGTCGTAGCGGCCCTGATGGCGGTTACGCGGGTGCAGGCTGGCTTTTTCCCGTGGCTCGACGGCCTTGGCCGGGGTGGCGGGCTTGGGCTTCTTGCGTGGGGCTTTGGGTTTGCTCGGGGCGGTCATGGGCTGGGTCGATTCGGGCAGGGCTTGGAATGGCGGACATTGTCCCATATTCATCGGGGCTGACGCGCAGGGCATTGAGGTGAACGCAGTCCTTGTAGGAGCATGGCTTGCCAGCGAAGAGGCCCGTGAGACCGCTAAAAGCTTCGCGGGCAAGCCCTGCTCCTACAGGTTTGTGGTGTTTGGAAGTATGCGGCGGGTATGAAAAAGGGAGGCCCGAGGGCCTCCCTTTTTCAGTCAATCGTCACGCTTACAGGCTGGCGATCCGCGCATGTTGCTCGGCCAGCTTGCCCAGGGCCTGTTCGGCCTCGGCCAGCTTGGCGCGTTCTTTCTCGATGACTTCGGCCGGAGCCTTGTCGACGAACGCGGCATTCGACAGCTTGCCGCCGACCCGCTGCACTTCACCTTGCAGACGCTGGATTTCCTTGTCCAGGCGCGCCAGTTCGGCGCCCTTGTCGATCAGCCCGGCCATCGGCACCAGCACTTCCATCTCGCCCACCAGAGCAGTAGCGGACAGCGGTGCTTCGGCGCCTGCGGCCAATACAGTGATCGACTCCAGCTTCGCCAGCTTCTTGAGCAGTGCGTCGTTCTCGGTGAGGCGACGCTGGTCCTCGCTACTGGCGTTCTTCACGAACACGGCCAGCGGCTTGCCCGGACCGATGTTCATCTCGGCGCGGATGTTGCGCGTGCCGAGCATGAGGGTCTTGAGCCATTCGATATCGCTTTCGGCCGCCTCGTCGATGCGTGCTTCGTTGGCCACCGGCCACGGTTGCAGCATGATGGTCTTGCCTTCAGCCCCGACCAGCGGCGCCAGGCGCTGCCAGATTTCCTCGGTGATGAACGGCATGAACGGATGCGCCAGGCGCAGCGCCACTTCCAGCACGCGCACCAGGGTGCGACGGGTGCCGCGCTGGCGTTCGACCGGCGCGTTCTCGTCCCACAGCACCGGCTTGGACAGTTCCAGGTACCAGTCGCAATACTGGTTCCAGATGAACTCGTACAAGGCCTGGGCGGCCAGGTCGAAACGGAACTGGTCGAGCTGGCGGGTCACTTCGGCTTCGGTGCGCTGCAACTGCGAGATGATCCAGCGATCGGCCAGGGACAGCTCGAAGGCTTCGCCGTTCTGGCCGCAGTCTTCGCCCTTGTCGAGCACGTAGCGCGCGGCGTTCCAGATCTTGTTGCAGAAGTTGCGATAGCCTTCGACGCGGCCCATGTCGAACTTGATGTCACGACCGGTGGAGGCCAGCGAGCAGAAGGTGAAGCGCAGGGCGTCGGTGCCGTAGCTGGCGATGCCTTCGGCGAATTCGGCGCGGGTCTGCTTCTCGATGGCTTTCTGCAGCTTGGGCTGCATCAGGCCGGTGGTGCGTTTCTGCACCAGGTCTTCGAGTTCGATGCCGTCGATGATATCCAGCGGGTCGAGGACGTTGCCCTTGGACTTGGACATCTTCTGGCCCTGGCCATCACGCACCAGGCCATGGACGTAGACGGTCTTGAACGGTACCTGCGGGGTACCGTCCTCGTTCTTCACCAGGTGCATGGTCAGCATGATCATCCGGGCGACCCAGAAGAAAATGATGTCGAAACCGGTCACCAGCACGTCGGTGGGGTGGAAGGTCTTGAGGAAGTCGGTCTGCTCCGGCCAGCCGAGGGTGGAGAAGGTCCACAGGCCCGAACTGAACCAGGTGTCGAGAACGTCGTTGTCCTGTTGCAGCGCAACGTCCGGGCCGAGGTTGTGCTTGGCCCGTACTTCGGCTTCGTCGCGACCGACATAGACCTTGCCCGACTCGTCGTACCAGGCCGGAATCCGGTGGCCCCACCACAGCTGGCGGCTGATGCACCAGTCCTGGATATCGCGCATCCAGGAGAAGTACATGTTTTCGTATTGCTTGGGCACGAAGGCGATGCGGCCGTCTTCCACGGCGGCAATGGCCGGCTCGGCCAGGGGCTTGGTCGACACGTACCACTGGTCGGTCAGCCACGGCTCGATGATGGTCCCGGAGCGGTCGCCCTTCGGCACTTTCAGGCCGTGGTCGTCAACGCTGACCAGCAGGCCGGCGGCGTCGAAGGCGGCAACGATCTGCTTGCGCGCTTCGAAACGGTCGAGGCCGGCGTATTCGGCCGGGATCTTGCCGTCGATGCTGTCGTTCAGCGTGCCGTCGAGGTTGAACACCTGGCAGGCTGGCAGGACGGCGGCGTTCTTGTCGAAGATATTCAGCAGTGGCAGGTTGTGGCGCTTGCCGACTTCATAGTCGTTGAAATCGTGGGCCGGGGTGATTTTCACGCAGCCGGTGCCGAATTCAGGGTCGCAATAATCGTCGGCGATGATCGGGATACGGCGGCCGACCAGGGGCAGCTCGATAAATTTGCCGATCAGGGCCTTGTAGCGCTCGTCTTCCGGGTTGACCGCCACGGCCGAGTCGCCGAGCATGGTTTCCGGGCGGGTGGTGGCGACGATCAGGTAATCCAGGCCGTCGGTAGTCTTGGCGCCGTCAGCCAGTGGATAACGCAGGTTCCAGAGGGAGCCTTTCTCGTCGTGGTTTTCCACTTCGAGGTCGGAGATCGCCGTGTGCAGCTTGGTGTCCCAGTTGACCAGGCGCTTGCCGCGATAGATCAGGCCATCTTCGTGCAGGCGCACAAAAGCTTCCTTCACCGCTTCCGAGAGGCCGTCGTCCATGGTGAAGCGCTCGCGGCTCCAGTCCACGGACGAGCCCAGGCGCCGGATCTGCCGGCTGATATTGCCGCCGGACTGATCCTTCCATTCCCAGACCTTTTCCAGGAATTTCTCGCGGCCCAGGTCGTGACGATTCTGCCCTTGGGCTTCGAGCTGACGCTCCACCAGCATTTGCGTGGCGATCCCGGCGTGGTCGGTGCCCGGCTGCCACAGCGTGTTGCGACCCTGCATGCGACGGAAACGGATCAGGGCGTCCATGATCGCGTTATTGAAACCGTGGCCCATGTGCAGGCTGCCGGTGACGTTCGGCGGCGGGATCATGATGGTGTAGGCGTCGCCGGTGCCTTGCGGGGCGAAGTAATTCTCGGACTCCCAAGTCTGGTACCAGGAAGTTTCAATGGCGTGCGGCTGGTAGGTCTTATCCATGCGCGGCGGGACCCTTAGGCATTAATTCAGGAAAGCCGGCAAGTATAACGGGGATATGGCGCGGGGCGTAGAGCGAGGTGAGCGCTGATGGCACAAAAATGCCCGCTGGCGCCAGCGGGCAGGCCCTGCTTCTACACGGAGTGCGTGCAGGTCAGGAAGGATACTGGCTGAGCAGGCGTTCCATACGGGCGTCCAGGCGGCGCTTGATCTCGGTTTCGATATGTGGGGCGAAGTCGTCGATCACGTCCTGCATGATCAATTGCGCGGCGGCGCGCAGTTCGCTGTCCAGGTGCAGCAAGGCGTCCTGGTTCTTCTGTTTGGCGGGGTCCGCTGCGACGACTACCGGTGCCGGTTTCGGCTCGGCCACAGGCGCGGCGACAACCTCGGGCTGAACCTCGACCTTGGTTTTATTACCCACCATGTCGAACAGCAGGGGGATCTGCCCTTCGCTGGCGACTGTTTCGGTCAGCAGCGGCGGTTGCAGGGTGTCATCGCCCAACAGCTTGCGGATCGATTCAAGCTCGTCCAGCAGGGGCGCGGCTTTTTGCGTTTGTTTTGGAGTGTCCATCGGGGTGCTCAAAGTCGCTGTAGACGGTGATCTTGCAGAGGATAGCCCTGTTCGCGGTAGAAGCGGAAACTCTCCCGCGCCGCTTGACGGATTGCCGGGTCTTCCACCACCACTTCCGCCACGCGGGCAAAGCGCGAAGCAAAGGGCGGCACCTTCATATCAAGGTTCACCAGCAGGTCCTGATGGGGGCCGGGGTCTTCGCCCAGCCCCAGCACCACGGTGCCTTCCGGCTCGCTTTCCGCTGGGCCATGGGGCACGAAACTCTCGCCCTTGAACTGCCACAGGCGGGCATCCAGGTCATCGCGCTGGGCGCTGTCGCTGCAATGCAGGTAGACCTTGTGTCCCAGGCGCCAGGCCTTTTCGGTCAGCTTGCAGGCAAAGTCCAGGCGTGCCGAAGGATCCGCGCTGGGAAGGATATAGAAGTCGACTTGGGTCATAGGGGGTTCCGGATTCCGGGCGACGTCATTGACCGACGCCGCCCGGCAGGCTCAGGTTCAGGCCTTGGCGCGGTCCAGCAGGTACTGGGTCAGCAGGGGCACCGGACGGCCGGTGGCGCCCTTGTCCTTGCCGCCGCTGGTCCAGGCGGTGCCGGCGATGTCCAGGTGGGCCCAGTTGAACTGTTTGGCGAAGCGCGACAGGAAGCACGCCGCGGTGATGGTCCCGGCTTTCGGCCCGCCGATGTTGGCGATGTCGGCGAACGGGCTGTCCAGCTGTTCCTGGTACTCATCGAACAGCGGCAATTGCCAGGCGCGGTCATCGGCTTGACGGCCGGCGCTGAGCAGTTGCTCGATCAGTTCGTCGTTGTTGCCCAGCAGGCCAGAGGTGTGGGCGCCGAGGGCGACCACGCAGGCGCCGGTCAGGGTGGCGATATCGATCACCGCCTGGGGCTTGAAGCGTTCGGCGTAGGTCAGGGCATCGCACAGCACCAGGCGGCCTTCGGCGTCGGTGTTGAGGATTTCCACGGTCTGGCCGCTGAGGGTGGTGACAATGTCGCCCGGACGGGTCGCACCGCCGCTCGGCATGTTCTCGGCACAGGCCAGGATGCACACCAGGTTGATCGGCAGTTGCAGGGCAAGCACGGCGTGCAGGGTGCCGAACACGCTGGCGGCACCGCCCATGTCGTACTTCATTTCATCCATGCCCAGGCCCGGCTTGAGGCTGATGCCGCCGGTGTCGAAGGTGATGCCCTTGCCGACCAGGGCAAATGGCTTCTCGGATTTCTTGCCGCCGTTGTATTGCATGACGATCAGGCGTGGTGGCTGGTCGCTGCCCTGGCCCACGGCGTAGAACGAGCCCATGCCCAGTTCCTTGATCTTTTTCTCGTCAAGGATCTCGACCTTCAGGCCTTTGTTGGCCTTGCCAAGGTTCTTTGCCTGCTCGGCGAGGTAGCTCGGGTGGCAGATGTTCGGTGGCAGGTTGCCCAGGTCGCGGGTGAAGGCCATGCCGCCGGCGATGGCGCGGGCGTGGCTGACGGCACGTTCGACTTCGGCTTGCGCGGCCTTGATGGTCACCAGGGTGATTTTCTTCAGGGCGCGGGGTTCGGCTTTCTGGCTCTTGAACTGGTCGAAGCTGTATTCACCGTCCAGCAGGCTTTCGGCCAGCAGGCGGGTCTTGCCGTAGCTGTCGCGGCCCTTGACCACGACTTCGTCGAGGGCGAGCACGGCGTCGCTGCCGCCCAGGCCCTTGAGGGTGGCGAGGATCGAGGCCACGGCTTTGCGGAACGGACGGTCGCCGAGTTCGGCGTCCTTGCCCACGCCCACCAGCAGCACGCGTTCGGCCTTGAGGTTGGGCAGGCTTTGCAGCAGCAGGGTCTGGCCGACCTTGCCGGCCAGGTCGCCGCGCTTGAGGATGGCGCTGAGGGCGCCGCCGCTGAGTTCATCGACTTTGCTGGCGACCGCGCCGAGTGTGCGGCCTTCGCCGACGGCGAGTACCAGGGTGGCGGTTTTCAACGTTTCTGGGCTGACGCTTTTTACAACCAGTTCCATGTCCGGGTCCCTGAATATTAAGGTCAAAGGGCGCAGAGACAGCTCTGCACCGGGGCGAAGCGACGCAATGGCGTGGCTTTCGGCAAAGGCCGCAGTTTGAACCCCGGCGCTGGCCGGGGGCAAGTCCCAATACCGATCCGTTACGGCTCTGTCGGCACTGCGGACAAGTGCGCAGTGACAGCCGGGAGCAATCACAGGATAATGCGCCTCTTTTTAGGCGGCCCGCCGCGGCGAGCCCTCTGTCGGTGCCTATGTTTGCTTGTTCGGCCACCTTAGCCTGACAACCCTGGAGTGTCTGGTTTGATTGTTTTTCGTTATCTGTCCCGCGAAGTCTTGATCACCTTGAGTGCGGTCAGCGCCGTATTGCTGGTCATCACCATGAGCGGACGCTTCGTCAAGTTCCTCGCCCAGGCCGCCTCGGGTCAACTGGACCCGGGCTCGCTGTTCCTGATCATGGGCTTTCGCCTGCCCGGTTTCCTCCAGCTGATCCTGCCCCTGGGCTTGTTCCTCGGCATTCTGCTGGCCTACGGACGGCTCTATCTCGAAAGCGAAATGACCGTGCTGTCCGCCACCGGCATGAGCCAGCAGCGCCTGCTCGGCATGACCATGGCGCCGGCGTTGCTGGTGGCCCTGCTGGTTGCCTGGATCAGCCTGAGCCTGGCGCCCAAGGGGGCCCTGCAATTTCAGCTGCTGCTCAACCAGCAGGACGCCATGACCGAGTTCGACACCCTGGTGCCCGGCCGTTTCCAGGAGCTCAACGATGGCTCGCGGGTGACCTATACCGAGCAACTCTCCGATGACCGGGCGAACCTGGGCGGTGTGTTCATTTCGGAAAAACGCTTCGGCGTGAACAAGAAGGACCGCGGCATTTCCGTGCTGGTGGCCGAAAAAGGCCGCCAGGAAGTGCGCAAGGACGGCAATCGCTACCTGATCCTGGAAAACGGCTATCGCTATGACGGCAGTCCAGGCATGGCCGATTACCGGGCGATCAAGTACGAGACCTACGGCGTCATGCTGCCCAAACCCGAGATCAGCGAAGAAGTCACCGACCGCGATGCGATGATGACCTCGACCCTGCTCGGCAACCCGGATCTGAAGGCGGTCGCCGAATTGCAATGGCGGCTTTCGCTGCCTCTGCTGGTGTTTATCGTGACGTTGATGGCCGTGCCGCTGTCGCGGGTCAATCCGCGCCAGGGCCGTTTCCTCAAGCTGCTGCCGGCGATCCTCCTTTATATGGCCTACCTGACCATGCTGATTTCCGCCCGTGGCGCGCTGGAGAAAGGCAACTTGTCCCCGCTGCTGGGCATGTGGTGGGTGCATGGCCTGTTCCTGGCCATCGGCCTGGCGCTGCTGTATTGGGAACCCCTGCGTTTGAAACTGGCGAGTCGTCGCACTGTGAAGGAGATGGCTCGTGGTTAAGCTCGATCGCTACATTGGCAGCAGTGTGTTCATGGCGATCCTTGCCGTACTGGGGATCATCCTCGGGCTGGCCTCGCTGTTTGCCTTTATCGACGAGATGGGCAGCATCTCCGATACCTACACCCTGGGCGATGTGCTGAGCTTCGTGGTGCTCACGGCGCCGCGCCGGGTCTATGACATGTTGCCGATGGCCGGCCTGATCGGTTGCCTGATCGGCCTCGGCAGCCTGGCCAGCAACAGCGAATTGACCATCATGCGCGCGGCGGGCGTCTCGGTCGGGCGTATCGTCTGGGCGGTGATGAAGCCGATGCTGTTATTGATGCTGATCGGCGTACTGGTCGGCGAGTATGTCGCCCCGGCCACCGAGAGCAAGGCCCAGGCGGCCAAGGCCCTGGCCCAGGGTTCGGGCGACGCGCAGAGCTCGCGCAACGGCCTCTGGCATCGCCAGGGTGACGAGTTCATCCATATCAACGCCGTGCAGCCCAATGGCCTGCTTTACGGTGTGACCCGCTATCACTTCGACAGTGAGCGCCACATGCTCTCATCGAGTTTTGCCAAGAAGGCTCACTTCGACAAGGACCTCTGGACGCTGACGGACGTGACCACCACCTATTTCCGTGACGGTCGCACCGAAGTGATCAATGTGCCGGAAGAGGGCTGGGACGTGGCCTTGAGCCCGAACCTGCTGAGTACCGTGGTGATGGTGCCCGAGGCCCTGTCGATCAGCGGCCTGTGGAGCTATATCCACTACCTGGCGGACCAGGGCCTGGCGAACGGTCGTTACTGGCTGGCGTTCTGGGTCAAGGTCCTGCAACCGCTGGTGACCGCGGCGCTGGTATTGATGGCGATTTCCTTCATCTTCGGCCCGCTGCGTTCGGTTACCCTGGGGCAACGGGTGTTCACCGGCGTGCTGGTGGGCTTCACCTTCCGCATCGCTCAGGACCTGCTCGGGCCTTCGAGCCTGGTCTTCGGTTTCCCGCCGCTGCTGGCGGTGGTGGTGCCGGCGGCGATCTGCGCGGTGGCCGGTGTCTGGCTGTTGCGTCGGGCCGGATGATGAAGCGATTGAGCGGTAAATGATCCTGGAAAAAGCCCCTGTCCCGTGACCGGGGCTTTTTTGTCCGTGCCGCCCGGCCTGTTCACGTGACGCCTTGGTCGCGCATCAGGTACAATTCCCGGCTATTTTTCGGCGGGCAGTCTGCCTGCAACCTTTTTGAGTGTTGATCCGTGAGTGATTTGAGTCATATCCGCAATTTCTCCATCATCGCCCACATTGACCATGGCAAGTCGACTCTGGCCGATCGCTTCATCCAGATGTGCGGCGGCCTTGCCGAGCGCGAGATGGAAGCGCAGGTGCTGGATTCCATGGACCTCGAGCGCGAGCGCGGGATCACCATCAAGGCCCATAGCGTTACCCTGTACTACAAGGCTCGCGACGGCATCACCTATCAGTTGAACTTCATCGACACCCCCGGCCACGTCGACTTCACCTATGAAGTCAGCCGTTCCCTGGCGGCCTGTGAAGGTGCGTTGCTGGTGGTGGATGCCGGCCAGGGCGTCGAAGCCCAGTCCGTTGCCAACTGCTACACCGCCATCGAGCAGGGCCTGGAAGTCATGCCGGTGCTGAACAAGATCGACCTGCCCCAGGCCGATCCGGACCGGGTGAAGGAAGAAATCGAGAAAATCATCGGTATCGACGCCACCGACGCCGTCACCTGCAGCGCCAAGACCGGCCTGGGTGTCGACGAAGTGCTCGAGCGCCTGGTGACCACCATCCCCGCGCCGACCGGCAATATCGAAGATCCGCTGCAAGCGTTGATCATCGACTCCTGGTTCGACAACTACCTGGGCGTCGTGTCCCTGGTGCGCGTGCGCCACGGCCGTGTGCGCAAGGGCGACAAGATCCTGGTCAAGTCCACCGGCAAGATGCACCTGGTGGACAGCGTCGGTGTGTTCAACCCGAAACACACCGCCACCGTCGACCTGAAGGCCGGTGAAGTGGGCTTTATCATCGCCGGTATCAAGGACATCCACGGTGCGCCGGTGGGTGACACCCTGACCCTGAGCACCACCCCTGACGTCGACGTGCTGCCGGGCTTCAAACGCATCCAGCCGCAGGTCTACGCCGGTCTGTTCCCGGTCAGCTCCGACGATTTCGAAGACTTCCGCGAAGCCCTGCAAAAGCTCACGCTGAACGACTCCTCGCTGCAGTACACCCCGGAAAGCTCCGACGCCCTGGGCTTCGGCTTCCGTTGCGGGTTCCTCGGCATGCTGCACATGGAGATCATCCAGGAGCGCCTTGAGCGCGAGTACGACCTGGACCTGATCACCACCGCGCCGACGGTAATCTTCGAGCTGCTGCTCAAGAACGGCGAAACCATCTACGTCGACAACCCGTCCAAGCTGCCGGACCTGTCGGCCATCGAGGATATGCGCGAACCGATCGTGCGGGCCAATATCCTTGTACCGCAGGAGCACCTGGGCAACGTCATTACCCTGTGTATCGAGAAGCGTGGCATCCAGCACGACATGCTGTTCCTCGGTTCCCAGGTGCAAGTGACCTACGATTTGCCGATGAACGAAGTGGTCCTGGACTTCTTTGACCGTCTCAAATCCACCAGTCGCGGCTATGCTTCGCTGGACTACCATTTTGATCGTTACCAGTCGGCCAACCTGGTCAAGCTGGATGTACTGATCAACGGTGAAAAGGTCGACGCCCTGGCGCTGATCGTGCATCGTGATAACGCGCATTACAAAGGTCGTGCGTTGACCGAGAAGATGAAAGAACTGATTCCTCGTCAGATGTTCGACGTTGCCATCCAGGCCGCCATTGGCGGGCAGATCGTGGCGCGGACAACCGTCAAGGCCCTCAGAAAGAACGTACTGGCCAAGTGCTATGGCGGCGACGTCAGCCGTAAGCGCAAGCTGTTGGAAAAGCAAAAGGCCGGTAAGAAACGCATGAAGCAAGTGGGTAACGTGGAAATTCCACAGGAAGCCTTCCTTGCAGTGCTCAGGTTGGATAGTTAGGTCCTATGTCACTAAATTTCCCGCTGTTGCTGGTCATCGCCGTCGCCGTCTGTGGTGTGTTGGCGTTGTTCGATCTGATCTTTCTGGCGCCTCGTCGGCGTTCCGCCATCGCTGCCTATCAGGGCAGCGTGGCGCAGCCCGATGGCGACGTGGTCGAAAAGCTGAACAAGGAGCCTTTGCTGGTTGAATACGGCAAGTCCTTCTTCCCGGTGTTGTTCATCGTGCTGGTGCTGCGTTCGTTCCTGGTGGAACCGTTCCAGATTCCATCCGGCTCGATGAAGCCGACCCTGGATGTCGGCGACTTCATCCTGGTGAACAAGTTTTCCTACGGGATTCGCTTGCCGGTGATCGACCAGAAGGTCATCCAGGTCGGTGATCCGCAGCGCGGCGATGTGATGGTGTTCCGCTACCCGAGCGACCCCAACGTCAACTACATCAAGCGTGTAGTCGGCCTGCCGGGCGACGTGGTGCGTTACACCAGTGACAAGAAGCTGTTCGTCAACGGCCAGCCGGTGGCTGAACAGCTGGTCGGCGCCGAGCCGGGCATGTTGGGCAGTGCCGAGCTCTACAAGGAGCAACTGGGCGCTGCCGAGCACCTGATCCGCAAGGAGATGGGGCGCTACCGCGCGCCGCCTGATCACGAGTGGACGGTCCCCGCGGGCCACTACTTCATGATGGGCGACAACCGCGACAACTCCAACGACAGCCGCTACTGGGATGATCCGAATATTCCCAAGGAGCTGCTGGGCATGGTTCCCGACGAGAACATCGTCGGCAAGGCCTTCGCGGTCTGGATGAGCTGGCCCGAACCGAAACTCAGCCACTTCCCGAATTTTTCCCGGGTCGGTCTGATCAAGTAACCAAACCCGGCGCTGTGAACACAGCGCCGAGTGCTTTTTCAGGTGCCGCAGTACCATGAAGATGACTTCTGCTCGCTCGCAAAAAGGCCTGTCGTTTTTTGGCTGGTTGCTGACCCTGGCGTTGGTGGCCTTTGCCGCCAGTGTGGCGCTGAAGGTGGTCCCGCATTACCTCGACTATATGTCGATGAAGAGAATCATCATGTCGGTGGAAACCGACAAAGCGGCGGATATCACCACCGTCAACGACTTCTATACCCACGTTACCCGCGGCATGCAGGTCAACAGTATTCAGGATTTGGATTTGAACAAGGTGTTAAGCGTGACGTTGGAGAACAACAAGTTCCTCGCGCACTTGAAATATGAGCAGCGCGATCCGCTGATTCAGAACATCGATCTGGTGGTCAAGTTCGACCACGAATTCAGCGTGGCCAAACCGTGAGCGTGTCTTTAAGTCGTCTCGAGCGCCAGCTCGGCTATACCTTCAAGGATCAGGAGCTGATGCTCCTGGCCCTGACTCACCGCAGTTTTGCCGGGCGCAACAACGAGCGCCTGGAATTCCTCGGTGATGCCATTCTCAATTTCGTGGCCGGCGAGGCGTTGTTCGAGCGTTTCCCCCAGGCTCGCGAAGGCCAGTTGTCGCGTTTGCGCGCGCGCCTGGTGAAAGGTGAAACACTGGCGGTACTGGCTCGTGGTTTCGAGTTGGGCGAGTACCTGCGCCTGGGTTCCGGCGAATTGAAAAGCGGTGGTTTCCGCCGTGAGTCGATTCTCGCCGACGCCCTGGAGGCCCTGATCGGCGCCATTTACCTGGATGCCGGCATGGAAGCGGCACGGGACCGGGTGTTGGCCTGGCTGACCTCGGAGTTCGACAGCCTGACGCTGGTGGACACCAACAAGGACCCCAAGACCCGGCTGCAGGAGTTTCTCCAGTCCCGGGCCTGCGACCTGCCGCGTTACGAAGTGGTGGATATCCAGGGTGAACCGCATTGCCGGACGTTCTTCGTCGAGTGCGAGATCACCCTATTGAATGAAAAAAGCCGAGGACAGGGCGTGAGCCGTCGTATTGCCGAACAGGTAGCGGCGGCATCGGCACTGATTGCCCTGGGCGTGGAGAATGGTAATGACTGATTCAACGGCAACACGCTGCGGCTACGTCGCCATCGTCGGCCGGCCGAACGTGGGCAAGTCCACGCTGCTGAACCATATCCTCGGGCAGAAACTGGCGATCACCTCGCGCAAGCCCCAGACCACTCGTCACAACATGCTCGGGATCAAGACCGAAGGCACCGTGCAGGCGGTCTACGTGGATACCCCCGGTATGCACAAGGGCGGCGAAAAGGCCCTGAACCGCTACATGAACAAGACCGCTTCGGCGGCGTTGAAAGACGTCGACGTGGTGATCTTCGTGGTTGACCGGACCCGCTGGACCGACGAGGACCAGATGGTCCTGGAACGCATCCAGTACGTCGAAGGCCCGGTGATCGTGGCCTTGAACAAGACCGACCGGATCGAAGACAAGGCCGAGCTGATGCCGCACCTGACCTGGTTGCAGGAACAGTTGCCCAAGGCGCAGATCGTGCCGATCTCGGCGCAGCACGGACACAACCTCGAGCACCTGGAAAGCCTGATCGCTACGCACCTGCCGGAAAACGAGCACTTTTTCCCGGAAGACCAGATCACCGACCGCAGCAGCCGATTCCTGGCGGCGGAGCTGGTGCGTGAGAAAATCATGCGGCAGATGGGCGCCGAGCTGCCTTACCAGATCACCGTGGAAATCGAAGAATTCAAGCAGCAGGGCAAGACCCTGCATATCCATGCGCTGATCCTCGTCGAACGTGACGGCCAGAAGAAGATCATCATTGGCGACAAGGGCGAGCGCATCAAGCGCATCGGCACCGAGGCGCGCAAGGATATGGAGCTGCTGTTCGATTCGAAGATCATGCTCAACCTGTGGGTCAAGGTGAAGGGCGGTTGGTCCGATGACGAGCGTGCACTGCGTTCGTTGGGTTACGGCGACCTGTAACCGGGCTGTTCGAGCGCTCCCTGGCGGAACGCGATCCCTGCTCCTACAGGGTTTCGGTAAATTCCTCTTTTGAGTCTCGGCTTCATGTCCGCTAACCCGCCTCCCGGCCAACCGGCCTACGTCCTGCACTCCCGTGCCTATCGCGAAAACAGCGCGTTGGTGGACTTCATCACCCCGCAAGGTCGGCTGCGTGCCGTGCTGCGCAGTGCGCGGGGCAAGGCCGGGACCCTGGCGCGGCCCTTCGTGCCCCTCGAAGTGGAATTTCGCGGTCGCGGCGAACTGAAGAACGTCGGCCGGATGGAAAGCGCCGGTGTCGCCACCTGGCTGGTTGGCGAGGCGCTGTTCAGCGGTCTCTACCTCAACGAGCTGTTGATCCGCCTGCTTCCCGCCGAAGACCCGCACCCCGCGGTCTTCGATCACTACGCCGCGACCTTGCTCGCCCTGGCCGAAGGCCGACCCCTCGAACCGCTGTTGCGCTCCTTTGAATGGCGGCTGCTGGACGACCTCGGCTATGGTTTTTCCCTGGACCAGGATATTCACGGCGAACCGCTGGCCGCGGACGGCTTGTACCGCCTGCAGGTCGATGCCGGCCTGGAGCGGGTCTACCTGTTGCAACCGGGCCTGTTCCAGGGCACCGAATTGCTGGCCATGGCCGAGGCCGATTGGACGGCGGTGGGCGCCTTGTCGGCGGCCAAGCGCCTGATGCGCCAGGCTCTGGCAGTGCACCTGGGCGGCAAGCCGCTGGTCAGTCGCGAGTTGTTTCGCAAGCCCTGAGCGCCTTGGCCATAAACCTGCGGCTGACGTGTATGCTGTGCACCGAATCTTCCACTCTTCAGGAGTCTTTCCGTGAGCACCAGCACTCGTATCCTTCTCGGCGTGAACATCGACCACGTCGCCACCCTGCGCCAGGCCCGGGGCACGCGTTATCCCGATCCGGTCAAGGCTGCGCTGGATGCCGAAGAGGCGGGCGCCGACGGCATCACCGTGCACCTGCGTGAAGACCGCCGGCATATCCAGGAGCGCGATGTGCTGCTGCTCAAGGATGTGTTGCAGACGCGGATGAACTTCGAGATGGGCGTGACCGAAGAGATGATTGCGTTTGCCGAGCGCATTCGGCCGGCACATATTTGCCTCGTGCCGGAAACCCGTCAGGAGCTGACCACCGAAGGTGGCCTGGACGTGGCGGGGCAGGAGGAGCGGATCAGGGCGGCGGTGGAGCGCCTGGGCAAGATCGGCAGCGAAGTATCGCTGTTCATCGATGCCGACGAGCTTCAGATTGCCGCGGCCAAGCGTGTCGGGGCACCGGCCATCGAGTTGCACACAGGACGTTATGCCGATGCCCATACGCCGGCCGAAGTTGCCGAAGAGCTGAAGCGGATTGCCGACGGCGTGGCGTTTGGCGTGGCCCAGGGCCTGATCGTCAATGCCGGGCATGGCCTGCATTACCACAACGTCGAGGCGGTGGCGGCGATTCCGGGGATCAATGAGCTGAACATCGGCCATGCGCTGGTGGCGCACGCGCTGTTCGTCGGATTCAAGGCCGCGGTGGTGGAGATGAAAGAGCTGATTCTGGCGGCTGCGCCCAAGGCTTGAGGGCTGGGCACTTCATATCGCGGCGCAACCTGGAGTTTTGTTGCGCCTGTTCCGGCCTCTTCGCGGGCAAGCTCCGCTCCCACAGGGGGGACGCGGTCAAACTGTGGGAGCGGAGCTTGCCCGCGAAGAGGCCCGTGAGCGCGCTACAAATAGCACAGGCTGGCAGCTGGCTAGAGCTGTGACGGCTGCTCGGTCGGCTTGGTCTTGTCCACGCCCGGCACATGCAGGTTGCTGTCCACCACCTGGCTGCCTTCCAGCTGCGGCTGGGTTACCCAGGTCAGGATGTCGTAGTAACGGCGGATGTTGGCGACGAAATGCACCGGCTCGCCGCCCCGCGCATAACCGTAGCGGGTCTTGCTGTACCACTGCTTCTGCGCCAGGCGCGGCAGCATCTTCTTCACGTCCAGCCACTTGTTCGGGTTCAGGCCTTCCTTCTCGGCGAGCTTGCGCGCATCGTCCAGATGACCGCTGCCGACGTTATACGCCGCCAGGGCAAACCAGGTGCGGTCCGGCTCTTCGATCTGCTCGTCCAACTGATCCTTCATATACACCAGGTACTTGGCCCCGCCGCTGATGCTCTGTCGCGCATCCAGACGATTGGACACGCCCATGGCCTGGGCCGTGCTCTGGGTCAGCATCATCAGGCCGCGCACGCCGGTCTTGGAGGTGACACCCGGCTGCCACAGCGATTCCTGATAACCGATGGCCGCCAACAACCGCCAGTCGACTTTTTCTTCCTTGGCCGACGCGCGGAAATGTTTCTCGTACTTGGGCAGCCGCTGCTGCAGGTGCTGGGCAAAGGTATAGGCGCCGACGTAACCCAGTACATCGACATGCCCGTAATAGCGATCTTTCAGGTGTTGCAGGGTGCCGTTCTGCTGCACTTTGTCGAGGTAGGCGTTGATCTCGTTGAGCAGGCTGTTGTCTTCGCCAGGGGCCACCGCCCAGCGCTGGCTGCGGGCATCGCCGAGGTCAAACGCGACCCGCACGTTGGGGAAGTAAACCTGGTTCATCGCCACTTCGTTGGAATCCACCAGGGTCAGGTCGATCTGACCTTCGTCGACCATGCGCAGCAGGTCGACCACTTCAACCGCGTCGGACTCTTCGTATTCAATCGCAGGATTCTGCTTTTTCAGCTCGGCGAGTTGTTCGGCATGGCTGCTGCCCTTGAGCACCGTGATGCGTTTGCCCACCAGGTCGGCCGGTGTGGTGGGGCGGGACTGGCCATTGCGATAGACGATCTGCGGGGTGACTTCCAGGTACGGGTGGGAAAAGCGCGCCTGCAGCTTGCGCTGGTCGCTGCTCACCAGGCCGGCGGCCGCCAGCACCGGACCGTTGGGTTTGCCCAGCTGATTGAACAGATCGTCGAGGTTGTCCGCGGTTTCGATCTCGAGCTTGACCCCCAGGTCATCGGCAAAGCGCTTGACCAGCTCGTACTCGAAGCCGGTTTCGCCGTTGCGATCCTGGAAATAGGTGGCCGGACTGTTGCGGGTAATCACCCGCAGTACGCCGTCCTCCTTTACGCGCTCGAGTGTGCTGGGTTTATCAACACAGGCGCCGAGCATCAGGAAGAGTCCGGTTGCGATGAGCCACCTGGCACAGCGCGGGCGGAAAGCAGTTGGGGAGAACATCTGCGCAGTATACGCAAAGGACCCCGGCCGCCATATCTCGACAGAATCGCGCCGGTCTGCTAGCGATCCCCGGGAATGGCTGGAGGCTGTAGGAATGGGCTTTTGAGAGCGTATGAACTTTATAAAATAGTGGCGATGAATAATGCTAATGATCTGTAGGAATGGGTTATTAGACCTCGAGGGGCATGTGCTGTGAGGCAAGCGTGCCGTTTCGGGTGCCGTCGCGGGCGGTTTAGGCTAGAATGCACGGCCTCAAAGCACACCCCTTCCCGAGGCTGTCCCGAAGATGTTGATCCTGCGCGGCGCTCCTGCCCTTTCCGCCTTTCGCCACAGCAAACTGCTTGAACAACTGAGCCAAAAAGTTCCAGCTGTCAGTGGTTTGTATGCCGAGTTCGCCCATTTCGCCGAAGTGACTGGCGTGCTGACTGGCGACGAACAGCAAGTGCTGGCCCGCCTGCTGAAATACGGCCCGAGCGTGCCGGTCCAGGAGCCGACCGGTCGTCTGTTTCTGGTGTTGCCGCGTTTCGGCACCATTTCGCCCTGGTCGAGCAAGGCCAGCGACATTGCCCGCAACTGCGGCCTGGGGAACGTCCAGCGCCTGGAGCGCGGTATTGCCTTCTACGTGGCCGGCCAGTTCAGCGAAGCCGAAGCCGAGCTGATCGCCGCGGTCCTGCATGACCGCATGACCCAGATCGTGCTGGGCAAGCTGGAAGAGGCCGCCGGTCTGTTCAGCCATGCCGCGCCCAAGCCGCTGACGGCCATCGATCTGCTGGGCGGCGGTCGCGCCGCGCTGGAAAAAGCCAACGTCGAGCTGGGCCTGGCCCTGGCGGAAGACGAGATCGACTACCTGGTCGATGCGTTCAACGGCCTCAAGCGCAACCCCCACGACATCGAACTGATGATGTTCGCCCAGGCCAACTCCGAGCATTGCCGGCACAAGATCTTCAACGCCAGTTGGGATATCGACGGCCAGAGCCAGGAAAAAAGCCTGTTCGGCATGATCAAGAACACCTACCAGATGCACAGCGAAGGCGTTCTGTCGGCTTACAAGGACAACGCCTCGGTGATCGTCGGTAACGTGGCCGGCCGTTTCTTCCCGGACCCTGAAACCCGCCAGTACGGCGCGGTGCAGGAGCCGGTGCACATCCTGATGAAGGTCGAGACCCACAACCACCCGACCGCGATTGCCCCTTTCCCGGGCGCAGCCACCGGTTCCGGCGGCGAGATCCGCGACGAGGGTGCTACCGGTCGTGGCGCCAAGCCGAAAGCCGGCCTCACCGGTTTCACCGTGTCCAACCTGCAGATCCCGGGCTTCGAACAGCCGTGGGAAGTACCGTACGGCAAGCCTGAGCGCATCGTCACCGCGCTGGACATCATGATCGAAGGTCCACTGGGTGGCGCCGCGTTCAACAACGAATTCGGTCGTCCGGCCCTGACCGGCTACTTCCGTACCTTCGAGCAATCCATCACCACCCCGCGTGGCGACGAAGTGCGCGGTTACCACAAGCCGATCATGCTGGCCGGCGGTATGGGCAACATCCGCGCCGAGCACGTACAGAAAGGCGAAATCGTCGTCGGCTCCAAGCTGATCGTCCTCGGCGGCCCGGCGATGCTGATCGGCCTGGGGGGCGGCGCGGCTTCTTCCATGGCCACCGGCACCAGCTCGGCGGACCTGGATTTCGCTTCGGTACAGCGCGAAAACCCGGAAATGGAGCGCCGTTGCCAGGAGGTCATCGACCGTTGCTGGCAACTGGGCGACAAGAACCCCATCAGCTTTATCCACGACGTGGGTGCCGGCGGTCTGTCCAACGCCTTCCCGGAACTGGTCAACGACGGCGACCGCGGCGGTCGTTTCGAACTGCGCAATATCCCCAATGACGAGCCGGGAATGGCCCCGCACGAAATCTGGTCGAACGAATCCCAGGAACGTTATGTCCTGGCGGTCGGCGCTGCGGATTTCGAACGCTTCAAGGCCATCTGCGAGCGTGAGCGTTGCCCGTTCGCCGTGGTCGGCGAGGCCACTGCCGAGCCGCAACTGACCGTCACCGACAGCCACTTCGGCAACAGCCCGGTGGACATGCCCCTGGAAGTGCTGCTGGGCAAGGCCCCGCGCATGCACCGTTCGGCGGTTCGCGAAACCGAACTGGGCGACGATTTCGATCCGAGCACCCTGGCCCTGGCCGAGTGCGTCGAGCGTGTTATGCATCATCCGGCCGTGGCGAGCAAGAGCTTCCTGATCACCATCGGCGACCGCACCATTACCGGCCTGGTCTCCCGCGACCAGATGGTCGGCCCGTGGCAGGTCCCGGTGGCAGACGTCGCCGTGACCGCCACCAGCTTCGACGTCTACACCGGTGAAGCCATGGCCATGGGCGAGCGTACGCCGCTGGCCCTGCTGAACGCCCCGGCTTCCGGGCGCATGGCGATCGGCGAAACCCTGACCAACATCGCCGCTTCGCGGATCGGCAAGCTGTCCGATATCAAGCTGTCGGCCAACTGGATGTCGGCTGCCGGTCATCCGGGTGAAGACGCCCGTCTGTACGACACCGTCAAGGCGGTCGGCATGGAACTCTGCCCTGAACTGGGCCTGACCATTCCGGTGGGCAAGGACTCCATGTCCATGGCCACCCGCTGGAACGACGAAGGCACCGACAAGAGCGTGACCTCGCCGCTGTCGCTGATCGTGACCGGTTTCGCCCCGGTCACCGATATCCGCCAGACCCTGACCCCGCAACTGCGCATGGACAAGGGCACCACCGACCTGATCCTGGTCGACCTCGGCCGTGGCCAGAACCGCATGGGGGCCTCGATCCTCGCCCAGGTCTACGGCAAGCTCGGCAAGCAGGCTCCAGACGTCGACGACGCCGAAGACCTGAAGGCCTTCTTCGCGGTGATCCAGGGCCTCAACGCCGACGGTCATCTGCTGGCTTACCACGACCGTTCCGACGGCGGCCTGCTGACCTCCGTGCTGGAAATGGCCTTTGCCGGTCACTGCGGCCTGCACCTGAACCTCGACGGCCTGGCGGAAACCTCCGCCGACCTCGCGGCCATCCTGTTCAACGAAGAACTCGGTGCGGTGATCCAGGTTCGCCAGGACTCCACCCCGGACGTGCTGGCGCAGTTCAGCGCCGCCGGCCTGGGCGACTGCGTGTCGGTGATCGGCCAGCCGTTGAACAACGGCGAAGTCAGCATCACCTTCGACGGCGAGACGGTCTTCACCGGCGAGCGTCGCCTGTTGCAGCGCCAGTGGGCGGAAACCAGCTATCGCATCCAGCGCCTGCGGGACAACGCCGAATGCGCCGACCAGGAGTTCGATGTCCTGCTCGACGAGGGCAATCCGGGCCTGAGCTACAAGACCAGCTTCGATGTGAACCAGGACATCGCCGCGCCGTACATCAAGAAGGGCATTCGCCCACAGGTCGCCGTGCTGCGTGAGCAGGGCGTCAACGGCCAGGTGGAAATGGCCGCGGCGTTCGACCGTGCCGGTTTCAACGCCATCGACGTGCACATGAGCGATATCCTCGCCGGCCGCGTTGACCTGAACGAGTTCAAGGGCCTGGTTGCCTGCGGCGGCTTCTCCTACGGTGACGTACTCGGCGCCGGTGAAGGCTGGGCCAAGTCGGCACTGTTCAACGCCCGTGCCCGCGATGCCTTCCAGGGCTTCTTCGAGCGCACCGACAGTTTCACCCTGGGCGTGTGCAACGGTTGCCAGATGATGTCCAACCTGCACGAGCTGATTCCGGGCAGCGAATTCTGGCCGCACTTCGTCCGTAACCGCTCCGAGCAGTTCGAAGCGCGGGTGGCGATGGTCCAGGTCCAGGAGTCGAACTCGATCTTCCTGCAGGGCATGGCCGGTTCGCGTATGCCGATTGCTATCGCCCACGGCGAAGGCCATGCCGAGTTCGAAAGCGAGGAAGCCTTGCTGCAAGCCGACCTGTCGGGTTGCGTGGCTATGCGTTTCGTCGACAACAACGGCAAGGTCACCCAGACCTACCCGGCCAACCCGAACGGCTCGCCGCGCGGGATCACCGGGCTGACCAGCCGCGACGGTCGCGTCACCATCATGATGCCGCACCCTGAGCGGGTATTCCGTGCCGTGCAGAACTCCTGGCGCTCGGAAGACTGGAACGAAGACGCGCCGTGGATGCGTATGTTCCGCAACGCCCGCGTCTGGGTTAACTAAGCCACGATGTACAAGCTCAGCTTTTTCGTGCCGCCGAGCCATGTGGAACAGGTCAAGAGTGCCGTATTCGCCGCCGGAGGCGGGCGGATCGGTGCTTACGACCAGTGTGCATGGCAGGTGCTGGGCCAGGGCCAGTTTCGCCCGTTGGACGGCAGCCAGCCGTTTCTCGGGCAGACTGGTGTGGTCGAGCAGGTGGAGGAGTGGAAGGTTGAGCTGGTGGTGGCGGACGCCCTGATCGAGGCGGTGGTGCTGGCTCTGAAGCAGAGCCATCCCTACGAAACGCCGGCTTATGAAGTCTGGCGATTAGCGGATTTCTGACCGTTTCACCGCTTTCACAAAACCCGCCACCTCGGCGGGTTTTGCTTGTCTGGGCATTGGCCGTTTCCAGCGGATTGCCGCAGCTTCCATGAGTTGGAAAACCCTTCTAGTTTTGCACTGGAGGCATCTTTCTCTCGCCGACGCACTCGGCCGGCAGACTCGCACCTTTCTCGAATCGGCACGCGCCTAGCAGTAACTCACTCTTGATACCGCCGATGAACGCGACGGCGCCTTCACGCCCTCCAGTACTAGGCCCTGAAAGGTCCACCGCCACGCTGTTGGGCTTGACTTCATAGACCCAGCCGCCGTTCTGCGCATCCGCGACCGCCCAGTTCCTGGCCGCGGTATAGTCGCGAAACGCCACAACGATCGAGTTGGTGAAGACCGGCGACTCCGGGTTGCTGCCCAATCGCAAATTCGGTGCCTGCGAGTTCCAGGCCCGCAACCCATGGGCAAGCGCCTCAGCCCCTTGTACGGGGTTGATGACCGAGGAGCCGACCGCCCAGAGGGTTTGATTGCTCGTTACCCAGGCCAGACCTTCTGGAGGTGTCAGCTGGCTCCAGTCGATGGACGTCGCCGCGACCTCCAATCGGCTTTCCTGGCCGGTGGGTTCGCGGTAGGCCTGGTTCGGGACGCAATCAGCCGCGTCGTTCTTCTTGCACGCCTGCTTGATAAAGCGCCCCTTGACCCCGCCCGGGAAGCTGATCTCTTCCTCGCTGACAATAGCTCCCCCGGATTTCTCCTGGTCGATGCCATGGGGGGCCTTGAACTCGAACACCCATTCCTTGGCGAAGCTCTGGGCGATCCGCTGACTGCGTGTGGTACTGCTATAGACCGACTTTCCCGCCCCCGCCCCGTGGCGGAACCAGTCGTACATCCACTCGTTCTCGGGGAAGTTCACGGCTTTGGGCAAGAGCCCGACCTGGAAGGCCTCAAGCCCCTGATCCGTGGTGTCGCCCCGATAGAGCGTGTCCATGTCGGTCCGCCAGTGCAAGGAGGGCAGGGTGTCGCGGATCGGTACGCTGGTATCCGCCGCGACCTGAAGCCAGGCTTGATACCAGGGCTCCTCGTCGCCCTGGGGTGTTCCTGCCGCCCATGCGCCATTGCCCGGCAGCCACGCGCCTGCCAACACTACCGCCGCGACCGCAGTCGTCCGAAGAAAACCGCCATCTTTTTTCATGATTTTGTGCCTCATCCAGAACGGTCAAGCCATGCCGAATCACATACGTCATGACTACACATTCTTCGACGTGACACCTTTCATCACTTTCGCGGGAGAAAGCTGCGCTGAGCGGAGCCTCGATCCGCAGAGTGAATGTTGAGTGTAGATTGTCACGGGTGCGATAGCTGCCTTCGGGCTCCCAGACTTGTAACGCTTCTTGTCCCGGTGCTGGGTAGTCGCTATTCATGGGGAGCCAGGCAGTTTGAGGTAACGCAGCGGTGCCGCTACCTCAAGCGGCGGAGCTAGAGTGGCGCTGCACAGGTTTCCCGGCGGTTCAATAGCGCCCCCAGTGCTTCACTGATTCCGCTGGCCGGATTCCCCACCAGCACATGCCAGGTCCCACCTTCCACCTGACTGACGCCTTGGCAGCCCAGGGTTTTCAGATCCGCCTCCGATAACCGTCGACCATCCTCAAGTTGCACCCGCAGCCGAGTCTGGGCCACGCATTCCAATGCCAGCACATTGTCTTTTCCGCCTAGCGCGTCCAGCCATTGTTGGAGCTGTTCCGTACTGATCGCTGTCGACTCGGCCCGCACCGGCTTACTCACCGCGATATCGATCGAACCGGTTACGGGCAAGGCCAAACGAATCTCATCGGCAATGCTGTCCGCCAACGGCCCGACCACCACTTGCAGGCTGCCGCCATGGCCCGGCCGGACCACCGCCATCGCCCCGAGGCTTTTCAGTTCGGCGTCCAGGGCTTTGTCACGGTCCAGCAACTCCACCCGCAGGCGCGTGGTGCAGGCACCGACCGTCAGCAGGTTGGCCGCCCCGCCCAGGGCCTGGATATAAGCGGCGGCCCGCTGGTTTTCGCTGAGTATCCGGGTGGCGGTCGCAGTGGCGATGTTCTCGCGCCCGGGCGTCTTCAAATCGAAACGACGGATGCAGAAATCGAAGACGAAGTAGTACAGCAGGGCATAGGCCAACCCCACCGGGAACACCAGCCAGCCGTTGGTCGACTTGCCCCAGCCCAGGGCCATGTCGATAGCGCCGCCGGAGAAGGTAAAGCCCAGGTGGATGTTCAGCGCGTTGGTCACCGCCATCGACAGACCCGTCAACAAGGCGTGCAACACATAGAGCATCGGCGCAAGGAACATGAAGGCGAATTCGATCGGCTCGGTCACCCCGGTCAGGAACGAGGTCAGGGCCATCGACAGCAGCAGCCCGCCCATCAGCTTGCGCCGTTCCGGCAGGGCATTGCGGTACATCGCCAGGCAGGCGGCCGGCAGGCCGAAGACCATCACCGGAAACATCCCGGTCATGAACTGTCCGGCCTTCGGGTCGCCGGCGAAGTAACGCGCCAGGTCGCCGGTCACCGCCAGCCCGGTCTCGGGCGAGGTGTAGCTGCCGAACACGAACCACATCATATTGTTGAGGATGTGGTGCAGGCCGGTGACGATCAGCAGCCGGTTGAAGACGCCGAAGACAAAGGCGCCGAGGCTGCCGCTCTCGACCATCAGCAGGCCGAGGCTGTTGATGGCGCTCTGGATCGGCGGCCAGATAAAGCCGAACACCACCCCCAGGCCCACCGCCGAGAACCCGGTGACAATCGGCACGAAGCGTCGCCCGCCGAAGAACGCCAGGTACTCCGGCAGCTTGATGTCCTTGAAGCGGTTGTACAGCGCACCGCCCAGCAGGCCGCTGATGATCCCGGCGAGCATGCCCATGTTGATGCTTGCATCGAGCACCTTGAGGGTGGCGATCAGCACCAGGTAACCGATGGCCCCGGCCAGCCCGGCGGTGCCGTTGTTGTCGCGGGCGAAACCCACGGCGATGCCGATGGCGAAGATCAGCGCCAGGTTGGCGAAGATGGTGTTGCCGGCATCGTGGACGATCGCGATGTTCAGCAGGTCGGTATCACCCAGGCGCAACAGCAGGCCGGCTATCGGCAGGATGGCGATGGGGAGCATCAACGCCCGTCCCAGGCGTTGCAGACCTTCGATGAAGAACTGGTACATGACGTGTCTCCTTCTTGTTGTTGTATGCAGGCGCTGGATCAATCAGCCCAGGGGCCAGTGTTGGCGACAGGCTTCACGGACTTTCGCGGCGCTGCCCAGTTGCAGCAGCGACGGCACGATCCGCCGACATTCGGCGGCATCCAGGTCGCGGACCCGCGCCTTGATTTCGCCAATTTGCGGGGTACTCACGGACAGCTCGGTGACCCCCAGGCCGATCAGCACCGGGGTTGCCAGCGGATCGGAGGCCAGCGCGCCGCAGACCCCGACCCAGCGCTGATGCAGGGCGGCCCCGGCGCAGGTCTGGGCCATCAGCCGCAGCAGGGCCGGGTGCAGGGCATCGACCCGGGCGGCGAGGCCGGCGTGGTCGCGGTCCATGGCCAGGGTGTATTGCGACAGGTCGTTGGTGCCGATGGACAGGAAGTCCGCATGCTCGGCCAGTTGTTCGGCCAGCAGGGCGGCGGAAGGCACTTCGATCATCACCCCCAGTTCCGGGCGCAGGTTGAGTCCCATCTCAGTGGCCAGCTCATCCAGGCGCTGGCGCACCTGCAGCAGTTCGTCGACTTCGCTGATCATCGGCAACAGGATCCGGCAGCGTTGCAGCGGGTTGACCTGCAGCAGGGCGCGCAGTTGCTGGTCGAGCAGTTCCGGCTGGGCCTGGCCCAGCCGGATGCCCCGCAGGCCCAGCACCGGATTGGTTTCCATCGGCAGCGGCAGGTAGTCGAGCTGCTTGTCGCCACCGACATCGATGGTGCGGATGATCACCGGTCGGTAGCCCATGGCATCGAGGACGCCCTGGTAGGCACTGCGTTGTTCCTCCTGATCCGGCGCGCTGCGGCGGTCGACGAAGAGGAACTCGGTGCGCAACAGACCGACGCCATCGGCACCGTGTGAATGGGCCTCGCCGGCTTCGACGGCCGAGGCGACATTGGCCGCGACCTCGATGCGCAGGCCATCGCGGGTGTCGGCCGGTAACTGGGCCTGGGAGT
The DNA here is from genome assembly GCF_023242495.1 of Pseudomonas sp. MWU13-2862. Classification (NCBI taxonomy): domain Bacteria; kingdom Pseudomonadati; phylum Pseudomonadota; class Gammaproteobacteria; order Pseudomonadales; family Pseudomonadaceae; genus Pseudomonas; species Pseudomonas sp. MWU13-2862. The sequence continues at coordinate 29,363 of NZ_JALMEZ010000014.1, forward strand.
GTTGTTGCTGGCGTCGTAGTTGCTGCTGCCCCTGGGCCAGGGCAACGCCTTCGCGGCGGGCGGCATCGGGGGTCAGTTCGAGGCGGCCGTGATCGGCGTCTAGGACCACCCCCTGGCCGGGCGCGATGTCCAGCAGCCCGCTCCCTAGCGCGACCAGGCAAGGCAGGCCCTTGCTGCGGGCGAGGATCGCCACATGGGAAGTCGCACCGCCGGTAGCCATGCACAGCCCGGCGACCTGTTGCTGGCTGAGCAGCAGCAGGTCCGAGGGGGTCAGTTCCTGCGCGGCGACGATGGCGCCGGGCGGCAGGTCGTAGTGCGCGTCTTCACCCAGCAGGGCCCGCAACACCTGTTGCCGGAGGTCGCGCAGGTCGTTGGTGCGCTCGGCCAGCAGTGGATTGCCGAGATTGAGCAGGACCTGGCATTGCGCTTCGATCGACTGGTCCCAGGCGTGGCTGGCCGCCTGGCCGGCTTCGATGGCATGGCTGGCGGCATCCAGTAGCGCGGGGTCTTCGAGCAGGGCGAGATGGGCGTTGAAGATCGCTTCTTCTTCGACGGCCTTGCGCTGGCGGGCCTGTAACAGCGTGCCGTGGATATCCGAGCGGACCTTTTCCAGGGCGGCGTCCAGCGCTTGCAGTTGTTCATCGGCGTTGTGCTGGCCGGCGTCCGGCGCCAGGCTGATGGCGGCCAGGCGTACCAGCGGACCGCTGACCAGGCCGGGCGAGGCGCACACGCCCTGGAGAACGCCGTCTTCGTTCGGTTGCGGCGCCGCCGTCTGCAGCGGTGGTGGTGCCGAATGGTGTGCATCGTTCAAAGGCGTGCGCAGCACCTTCAGCAGGGCCAGCAGTGCCGCTTCGCGGTCCGGGCCCTGGCAACTGATCTGCACTTCCTGCTGTTCGCCGACGCTGAGGCCCATGATGCCGATCAGGCTGTCGAGGGCGGCGGATTTATCGCCCAGATGCAGGCGCGCGCTGCAATTGAAGCCCTGCGCGGTCTGGCGCAGCAAGGCCGCCGGGCGTGCATGCAGGCCGCCGTGATGGGCGACCCGGGCGCTGCCGCGGACTTCGTCGGTGTCCGTCATCGGGGTAGGGGCCTGCTGTTCGGCGTTCTGGCGCGGGACGATCCGCAGCAGGGGCTCACCGACCTTGACCTGGCCCTGGGCCACGGGCTGCAGGTCGTAATGCTCGGCGTTGGTCAGGACCACCAGGCTCACCAGGCTTTTGCACTGGCGCGCCACCCGATCCAGGTCGATCCGCAGCAAGGCCTGGCCGTCCTGCACCCGGGCGCCGGTCTCGACCAGCAGGGCAAAACCTTCGCCTTGCAGTTCGACCGTGTCCAGGCCCAGGTGCAGCAGCAGTTCGGCGCCGTTGTCGGCGCGCAAGGTCAGGGCGTGCCGCGTTCGGGCGATATGAATGATCTCGCCGGCACAAGGCGCATGCAGGCAATCGTTGAGCGGGTCGATGGCCAGTCCCGGACCCATGGTGCCGCTGGCGAATACCGCATCGTCGACCTCGGCAAGCGGGAACACGGGCCCGCTCAGCGGGGCGCTGAGGGTGATGTTGTTCTTGTTATGCATGGCGCTGTACTCGTCAGTGGGTACGGGTGACTTTGCTCAGGTGGCGCGGTTGGTCGGGGTCCATGCCACGGGCCACGGCCAGGTGGGCGGCCATCACGTAGAAGCTCTGGATCGCGAGGATCGGATCGAGGGCCGGGTGTTCGGCGCAACACAGGTCCAGGTCGCGTTCGGCCACGTCCGGCGGCGCGGCCAGCAGCACCCGGGCCCCGCGCTGGCGCATCTCGGCGGCGAGCTTGAGCAGCCCGGCCTGTTCCGCACCGCGTGGGGCGAAGACCAGCAACGGGTAGCCGGCGTCGATCAGGGCCATGGGGCCGTGGCGGACTTCCGCGCTGCTGAAGGCTTCGGCCTGGATCGCCGAGGTTTCCTTGAATTTCAGCGCCGCTTCCTGGGCGATGGCGAAACCGGCGCCACGGCCGATCACCATCAGCCGTTCGCAATCGCGCAGGGTCTCGATGGCCTTGCTCCAGTCGCGGGTTGCTGCCTGGCGCAGGCCTTCCGGCAGGGCCTCCGTGGCGGCGAGCAATTCCGGGTCCTGGTGCCAATGGCCGAGCAGCCGTGCGCTGGCGCTGAGGGTGGCGATAAAACTCTTGGTCGCGGCCACGCTTTGTTCCGGTCCGGCCAGCAGCGGGATCGTATATTCGCAGGCGGCTTCCAGCGGCGAGTCCGCTGCGTTGACCAGGGCCACCGTCAAGGCACCGCGTTCGCGCAGCAGGCACAGGCTGTCCACCAGATCAGGGCTCTGGCCGGACTGGGAAAAGGCCAGTACCGCCTGGCCGCTGACCTGCAACGGCGAGTGTTGCAGGGTCACCACCGACATTGGCAGGGAGGCCACCGGGACCCCGGTCTGCTGCATGGCGATATAGGCAAAGTAGCTGGCGGCGTGGTCGGAACTGCCACGGGCGACGGTCATCACCACCTGTGGCGGTTGCTCGCGCAGCCGGGTGCCGAGGGCCATCAGCCGGGTATCGAGCTGCTGCAACTGGCGGCTGACCGCCTCGTGGGCCGACAGTGCCTCTTCAAGCATTCTGGAAGTCATGGACTTCTCCTTCGACCATGATCGAGGTCAGTGTCAGTGAACGGTCCAGGCGCACGCAGTCGGCCCAGCTGCCGGTTTGCAGGCGTCCGCGCTCGGGCAGGCCAAGGTAGTCGGCGGGGAATTGCGACAGGCGTTGCGAGGCTTCGGCCAGGGGCAGGCCGATCTTCACCAGGTTGCGCAGGGCCTGGTCCATGGTCAGGGTGCTGCCGGCCAGGGTGCCATCGGCCAGGCGTACGCCGCCCAGGCATTTGGTCACGGTGTGGCTGCCCAGCTTGTACTCGCCGTCCGGCATGCCGGCCGCCGCCGTGGAGTCGGTGACGCAATACAGGCAGGGAATCGAGCGCAGGGCCACGCGCATGGCCCCGGGGTGCACATGCAGCAGGTCCGGGATCAGTTCGGCGTAGCGGGCGTGGGCCAGGGCGGCGCCGACGATGCCGGGCTCGCGGTGATGCAGCGGGCTCATGGCGTTATACAGGTGGGTGAAGCTGGTGGCCCCGGCCTCGAGGGCGGCGACACCTTCTTCGTAGCTGCCCAGGGTATGGCCGATCTGCATGCGGATGCCCCGTGAGCTGAGGTCGCGGATCAACGGTGCGTGGCCGGCGATTTCCGGGGCGATGGTTATCACCCGGATCGGTGCCAGGCGCAGGTAGTCCTCGATTTCGGCGCTGACCGCCGTATGGGCGAAGTTCGGCTGCGCCCCCAGCTTGCCGGGGTTGATGAACGGACCTTCCAGATGCACACCGAGGACCCGGGCGGTACCGGGCTGGCGCTGTTCGCAATAGACCCCGAGTTGGCCGAGGATCGCGCTGATTTCCTCGGGCGGCGCGGTCATGGTGGTGGCCAGCAGCGAGGTGGTGCCGAAGCGCAGGTGGGTGCGGGCGATGGTCTCGAAGGCGTCGCCACCCTGCATGATGTCCTTGCCGCCGCCGCCGTGGACGTGCAGGTCGATAAAACCGGGCAGCAGGTACGGCAGGTCGTTTTCACTCGGATCGCAGGGCGTGCCCTCGATCTGCGTGACCTTGCCGTGCTGGTGCAGCAGGCGGCCGCGAATCCAGCCTTGCGGGGTGAGAATGTTGTCTTCGGACATGGCAGGCTCTCTGAACAGGCTAACGCCGCAGTTCGGCGACGAAGTCGTAGTAATCGTTACGGCAGTAGGTGTCGGTCAGCTCGATGGGGGTGTTGTCCTCGAGGTAGCCGACCCGGGTCATCAGCAGCATCGCGGTACCGGGCTCGATGCCCACCAGCGCGGCGAATTCGGTCGAGGCGTTGATCGCGCGAATATGTTGCAGGGCCCGCACCACCGGACGGCCGATGCTGTCGAGGAAGGCGTAGAGCGAATCGCCGACGGCCTCGGGGTCGGGCAGCAGGGCGGCGGGCAGGGTGCTCATCTCGATGGCCATGACGGTATCGTCGGCGGTGCGCAGGCGCTTGAGCCGGGTGACCTGGTCCCGTGGCGACAGGGCCAGGCGGATCAGTTCCTCATGGCTCGGCAGGGCGATCTCGCGTTCCAGCCAGCGCGAGCCGGGGACAAAACCCTTGGCCCGCAGCCGTTCGCTGAAACTCGACAGGCGGGAAAGGGGTTGTTCCAGGCGTGGTGTGATAAAGGTCCCGGAGCCCTGGCTGCGGCGGATCAGCCCTTGTTCCAGGAGGACCTCCAGGGCCTTGCGCGCGGTGCCCCGGGAAATGCTCAACAGCTCGCTCAGGTTGCGCTCCGAGGGCAATGCCTGTTCGGCTTTCCACTGGCCGGCATGGATCGCCGCTTCCAGGTTGCGCGCCAGTTGCAGGTAAAGCGGTGTCGGCTGGGACTCGTCGGGTCGCAGGGCGAGGATGTCGTTCATGTAAGATTTTTCCTGTGCGTTTGTTGGAAATTTTGCACTCGGACAGTGGTGATGAAAGTAATACCACTTGAATACCATGTCAATGCCAGTGGTTTCGTGCGAGTGCAATAAAAACGCCCATCATGGGAGGCATGACGGGCGTCGGATAAATCAGTGGTATCAGGGTGGTTCGGCTCAGGGACGGATTTCCACCAGGGTGCCGTCCTTGACCAGGTTCCAGACCTCGCGCATGTCGACGTTACGCATGGCTACGCAGCCGTCGGTCCAGTCCAGGGTGTGGAACAGCTGTTCCGGGTAGTCCTCGGAATCCGGGGTGCCGTGGATCATGATCATATCGCCGGGGTCCACGCCTTCGCGGCGGGCGCGGGCCGAGTCGCTGATATTGGGGTAGGACAGGTGCATCGACAGGTTGTATTTGTCGCTGGTCTTGCGCCAGTCCACCCAATAGAAGCCCTCGGGCGTGCGCCGGTCGCCGGCGATGAGTTTCTGGCCCTTGGGATTTCGACCCAGGGAAATACGGTAGGTCTTCAGGGGTTTGCCATCACTGATCAGTTGCAACTGATGGGCGGACTTGAGGATCAGGACTTTCTCGATGATTTTGCCGGCCAGCGGGTCGGCGGCGGAGGCCTGGGACAGAGCGGCGAACGACAGGCAGAAGACTACTAACAACCAGCGCATTAAAACGGTATCCCTGAAGGTGAAGCGTTTCTGATTATCGGGTTATTGGTCGTTGCCGCGTGGCACCATGGGCGGCACGGCTTCGCTGCGAACCGGGTATTGCTGGTTCGGGCGGTCGGCGAAGAAGCATTCCAGGGTCCGTCCGACGGTCCTGAACGCCAGTTCGGACCAGGGGATCTCGTGTTCTTCGAACAGCCGTACTTCCAGGCTTTCTTCGCCGGCGGCAAATTCCAGGTCCACCAGTTCGGCACGGTAGAACACATGTACCTGGTTGATATGCGGCACGTCGATCAACGTATAGATGCTCAGGTTGCGCACCTGCGCGCAAGCCTCTTCCAGGGTTTCCCGGCGAGCGGCCTGTTCCACGGTCTCGCCGTTTTCCATAAAACCGGCGGGCAGGGTCCAGTAACCCCGGCGCGGCTCGATGGCACGGCGGCAGAGCAGGACCTGGGTGCCCCAGACCGGCAGGCAGCCGGCGACGATATTGGGGTTCTGGTAATGAATGGTGTCGCAGTGGTCGCAGACGAAGCGCAGGCGCGTGTCGCCCTCGGGTATGCGTTGACTCACCGGTTTGCCGCACTGGCTACAGAACTTCATGCTGGATTCTCTTGGCAATGCGCCTATCTTCGCGTGGGTGGCGGTCTGTCGGCAAGTTGTGCTTTCGCGACATGGCAACGTCCGGGACTTGGGCCAGTCACTTCTTTTGGTGCATGATGCCGGGTAAGTCGCAAATCGAGATCAGCCATGCTGGATGAGTTACTTCGACGGATAAGCAGCCATACGCCCCGCCCCCTGGAAACGGACCGTCGTTTTCCCGAGGCGGCGGTACTGGTGCCTATTACCCGCAGTGACGAGCCGGAGTTGGTGCTGACCCTGCGCGCCAGCGGTCTGTCGACCCACGGCGGCGAAGTGGCCTTTCCCGGCGGGCGCCGTGATCCGGAGGATCCGGACCTGATTTTCACCGCCCTGCGCGAAGCCGAAGAAGAAATCGGCCTGCCGCCGGGGCTGGTGGAGATCATCGGGCCCCTCAGCCCGTTGATCTCCCTGCACGGGATCAAGGTCACGCCTTACGTCGGGGTGGTGCCGGATTTTGTCGACTATCGGGCCAATGACGCCGAGATCGCCGCGGTGTTCAATGTACCGCTGGAGTTTTTCCGCCAGGACCCGCGTGAGCATACCCATCGTATCGACTACCAGGGCCGCAGCTGGTACGTGCCCAGCTATCGTTTTGGCGAGTACAAGATCTGGGGGCTGACGGCGATCATGATCGTCGAACTGGTCAACCTGTTGTATGACGCCCGGATCAGCCTGCACAATCCCCCGGAACGTTTTATCAACATCTAGAGCCGCCGTTCAGGTGGTCGTGAGCCTTGAGGACAACCCTATGAAATACCGTCTGGGCGATGCCCGGGTCGAGACGCATCCGCAGAGCTGGGTAGCGCCCAATGCGACCCTGGTCGGCAAGGTCCGGCTGGAGGAGGGCGCCAGTGTCTGGTTCAACGCGGTGTTGCGCGGCGACAACGAACTGATCCTGATCGGCCGCAACAGCAATGTCCAGGATGGCACGGTGATGCATACCGACATGGGCTATCCGCTGACCATCGGCACCGGGGTGACCATCGGTCATAACGCCATGCTCCATGGCTGCACGGTGGACGACTACAGCCTGATCGGTATCAACGCGGTGATCCTCAACGGCGCGAAGATCGGCAAGCACTGCATCATCGGCGCCAATGCGTTGATCGGTGAGAACAAGGAAATCCCCGACGGTTCGCTGGTGATGGGCTCGCCGGGCAAGGTGGTCCGCGAGTTGACCGAGGCGCAGAAGAAAATGCTCGAAGCCAGCGCCGCCCACTATGTGCACAACGCCCAGCGTTATGCCCGCGACCTGGCGGTTGACGAAGCATGAGCACGCCGGAACGTCCGGTGGCCTCGCCTTGTGTGAGTGTCTGTGCGCTGGATGAGCAGGACATCTGCATTGGTTGCCAGCGTACGGTCGAGGAGATCACCCGCTGGAGCCGCATGGACAACAACGAGCGCCGCGAGGTGCTGGCGCGTTGTCATGGGCGGGCCAAGGCCAGCGGCTTGCTGTGGATCCCGACAAAGTCTTGAGCTTGGCCCCGTGCGGTGGCTGAAGTACCCTGTAGGGCTCATAGACAAGGTCGTCTGCACTCCATGCTCTTTCTTCTCGCCTACATCGCCAGCGTCGTACTGATCAATTTCGCCTTCTCCGCGGCGCCGCACCTGGACATTATCTGGTCCGCTTGGGGCGGACTGGTATTTATCTTGCGGGACATGGTCCAGACCCGCTTCGGTCACGGCGCGATTGTCGCGATGATCGCGGCGCTGCTGCTGTCCTACTTCACCTCCGAGCCGGCCATCGCCCTGGCGAGCGCCACCGCCTTCGCCATCTCCGAATGCATCGACTGGCTGGTCTTCAGCATCACCAAGCGCCCGCTGCACGATCGCCTGTGGATAAGTTCGGCCCTCAGCATCCCGCTGGACACCTTTATCTTCTTCGGCCTGATCGGCGCGCTGACCCCGGGGGTGATCCTCACCGCCCTGGGCTCGAAATTCGCCGGGGTGACCTGCGTCTGGCTGGCCATGGCCTGGCGGATGCGCAAGGCGGCGCTTTCCAGCTGAAGTCAGGCCCGTTCGGTTCATGTCCCGCTCAGTTCATGTAAAATGCCGGCCTTTCTTCCCGACAGGTGCCTGATTGTCCAGGCGCCGTCGTTGATTCCGCTTCCTTGAGGACCTGAAATGACCCGTATCGGAACTCCACTGTCGTCGACCGCGACCCGCGTATTGCTCTGTGGCTGTGGTGAGCTGGGCAAGGAAGTGGTGATCGAGTTGCAGCGCCTGGGCGTCGAAGTGATCGCCGTTGACCGTTACGCCGATGCGCCGGCCATGCAGGTGGCCCATCGCAGCCACGTGATCAATATGCTCGACGGCGCGGCCCTGCGGGCGGTGATCGAGGCCGAGAAGCCGCATTTCATCGTTCCGGAAATCGAAGCCATCGCCACCGCCACCCTGGTGGAACTGGAAGCCGAAGGCTTCACCGTGGTTCCGACCGCCCGTGCCGCGCAACTGACCATGAACCGTGAAGGCATCCGTCGCCTGGCCGCCGAAGAGTTGCAACTGCCGACCTCGCCGTACCACTTCGCCGACACCTTCGAGGCCTACAGCCAGGCCGTTACGGACCTGGGCTTCCCTTGCGTGGTCAAGCCGGTGATGAGTTCTTCGGGCAAGGGCCAGAGCCTGCTGCGCAGTGTCGACGACGTGCAGAAGGCCTGGGACTACGCCCAGGAAGGCGGGCGTGCCGGTAAAGGCCGGGTGATCGTCGAGGGCTTTATCGACTTCGACTACGAAATCACCCTGCTGACCGTTCGTCATGTGGGTGGCACTACCTTCTGCGCGCCGGTCGGCCACCGTCAGGAGAAGGGTGACTATCAGGAGTCCTGGCAGCCGCAGGTCATGAGCCCGCTGGCCCTGGCCGAGTCGGAGCGGGTCGCCAAGGCGGTGACCGAGGCCCTCGGTGGGCGCGGTATGTTTGGCGTCGAGTTGTTTATCAAGGGCGACCAGGTGTGGTTCAGCGAAGTCTCGCCGCGTCCTCATGACACCGGCATGGTGACCATGATTTCCCAGGACCTGTCGCAGTTTGCGCTGCATGCCCGGGCGATTCTCGGCTTGCCGATTCCGTTGATCCGTCAGTTCGGCCCGTCGGCGTCGGCGGTGATCCTGGTGGAGGGGCAGTCGACCCAGACCGCGTTCGCCAACCTCGGTGTGGCGTTGAGCGAGCCGGATACCGCCTTGCGCCTGTTCGGCAAGCCGGAAGTCAACGGCCAGCGCCGCATGGGCGTGGCGTTGGCGCGGGACGAGTCGATCGAAGCGGCGCGGGCCAAGGCGACCCGTGCTGCTCAGGCGGTTGTGGTAGAGCTGTAAGCACGCTGACGAGCGCGGATTTGTGCCCTGCGCACAATCCGCGTTCACCACTGAACTGTAGGAGCTTGACCGTCCCTTGAAATGATTTTCAAAAAAACGGTCAAGACAGTTGCTCCTACAATAATCGTGCTTGGCGCAGAAGTGGCGCCGATCTTCAGGCCACCTTGTTCAAATCGTTGTAGCGCGTTTCCTTCAAGCAGAAAATCGCAATCAGGCTCAACGCCGCCGCCCCTGATACATACCCGCCGACCCAACTCAAACCGCCCATCGCCACCAGCTTCTGGGCAAAGAACGGTGCGGCCGAGGCCCCGACGATGCCGCCCAGGTTATACGCCGCCGATGCGCCAGTATAACGCACGTGGGTCGGAAACAGCTCCGGCAGCAATGCCCCCATCGGCGCGAAAGTAATCCCCATCAGAAACAGCTCAAGGCACAGGAACAGGGCGACGCCCGCAGTCGAGCCATGGCCCAGCAGCGGCTCCATGGTGAAACCGGACAACAGCGCCAGCACCCCGCCCAGGATCAGCACCGGCTTGCGCCCGAAACGATCGCTGGCCCAGGCCGCCAGTGGCGTGGCCGCGGCCATGAACAGCACGGCAAAACACAGCAGTCCCAGGAAAGTCTCGCGACTGTAGCCAAGGTTGGCCACGCCATAACTCAGGGAAAACACCGCCGAGATATAGAACAGTGCGTAACACACCACCATCGCCAGCGAACCGAGCAGCACCGGCGCCCAATAGCGGCTGAACAGCTCGACCAGGGGCATTTTCACCCGTTCCTGGCGGGCCATGGCATTGGCGAAGATCGGCGTCTCCTCAAGCTTGAGGCGCACATACAGGCCGACCATCACCAGCGCGGCGCTGAGCAGGAACGGAATGCGCCAGCCCCAGGAGCGGAACTGCTCGTCGCTCAAGGTCATGGCCAGGATCAGGAACAAGCCGTTGGCGGCGAGAAAACCGATCGAAGGGCCCAGTTGCGGAAACATGCCGAACCAGGCGCGCTTGCCTGCGGGGGCGTTTTCGGTTGCCAGCAACGCGGCCCCGCCCCATTCGCCGCCAAGCCCCAGGCCCTGGCCGAAGCGCAGCAGGCACAAGAGGATCGGCGCCCAGGCGCCAATGGTCGCATAGCCGGGCAGCACGCCGATCAGCGTGGTGCAGACACCCATCAGCAGCAGCGAAGCGACCAGCGTCGATTTACGCCCGATGCGATCACCGAAGTGGCCGAACAGGATCGAGCCCAGCGGGCGGGCGAGGAAGGCGATGCCGAAGGTCAGGAAGGCCGAGAGCATCTGCGCGGTGCCGTCGGTCTGCGGGAAAAACACCGGCCCGATCACCAGGGCGGCGGCGGTGGCATAGACGTAGAAGTCGTAGAACTCGATGGCCGTGCCAATAAAGCTGGCGGTCGCCACTCTCGAGGTCGAATTCAGCGGTTTGCTCGGCGTGGCAGTGTCAAAGGTGCTGCTGGAGGTCATTGCGGGCGTCCCTGAAAGTCTTGCGCGTGCGAATTATTAGTATTGAACGCCCAGGGATAAGGGCTGGTTCCGGCGCGACAGGCTGTGAGTGTCGGCGGCGGATTCATGACAAGGCATTGCTGGCCGGAGGAGGCCAGGTGCGGGTAAGCGGGCGTTCCGGCGGGGCTGGATAAGCCCGCCCGATTATAGGAATGCGTCTATCGATCAAACAAGGGGGCAGGCTGTATCAAGGCGCAACCGGGACCGAACTGGTGTGCCAGACCAGCACCCGGCTGACCCGATTGTCCTCGGTCTCGAGGATTTCCAGGCGGTAGCGGCCGATCTTCAGGCACACGGCGCTCTCCGGGATGGTTTCCAGGGCTTCGGTCACCAGACCGTTGAGGGTTTTCGGGCCGTCGCTGGGCAGGTGCCAGCCCAGGCTCTTGTTCAGTTCGCGAATCGACGCGGCCCCTTCGATCACCAGCCGGCCATCGGGCTGGGGATGGATGTGCGGGTTGTCGAGGCTGTGCTCGCTTTCGAACTCGCCAACGATTTCTTCCAGGATATCTTCCAGGGTGACGATGCCCAGCACCTCGCCGTATTCGTCCACCACCATGCCCAGGCGCCGTTGCTGCTTGTGAAAATTCAGCAGTTGCAGTTGCAGCGGCGTGCTTTCCGGGACGAAGTACGGTTCGTGGCAGGCGGCGAGCAGGGCGGCTTTGGTGAGGTTGGCATCGAACAGCAGATTGAGGATCTGGCGGGTATTGATCACCGCCTCGACCTGGTTGATATCGTTGTGGAACACCGGCAGGCGGGTACGGCGGTTCTTCAGCAACTGTGCGGTGATTTCCTCGATGGAGTCGTCGAGGTTGATCCCGTCCACTTCGCTGCGCGGTACCAGGATGTCGTTGACCGTGATGTTGTCCAGCGCCTTGATACTCGACAGCGACGGGCTGCGTGGCGGGTGCTCCGGTTCATCTTCCGGATCGAGGGGCGGCTGGTCTTCATCGCTCTGCTTGACCGTGCCGGCCTTGCTGATAAAGGGCCGCAGCAGCAACTGGGCGATGCCGTTGAGCAGCCAGGCCACGGGGTAGAGGATCTTCAGCGGAATGCCCAGCAGGGCATTGCCGGTGGCCAGGATCGGTTCGGGATAACGGACGGCGAGCAGGCGCGGCAGGTAGTCGGCGAAGACCAGCAGCAACACCGTGGCGCCGAGGCAGGCCAGCCAGGGCCCATGCTGGCCCCACTCCAGGATTGACAGCAGGGTGCCGATGATCACGACCACGACCCGGCACAGGGTATTGCACAGGATCAGGCTGTCGCGGGGGAACTTCATCCTGGCGGTGGGTTTTTCACCCGTGCGTGAAGCCGGGCGCAGGGCGGCGATTTGTTGCTGTGCGACTTCGATGGCGGTAAACAGCGCCGACCAGAGAATCAGCAGGGCCAATACGGCGAGCATTGGCCCGGCGGGCAAGTTGTCCATGGTCTTGTGTGCCCGTCAGATATGCAGGATGTATTCGCGGACCAGCTTGCTGCCGAAATAGGCCAGCATCAGCAGGCAGAAACCGGCCAGGGTCCAGCGGATCGCCTTGTGCCCGCGCCAGCCGAGACGATTGCGCCCCCACAGCAGCACGCTGAACACCACCCAGGCCAGACAGGCCAGCAGGGTCTTGTGCACCAGGTGCTGGGCGAACAGGTTCTCGACGAACAGCCAGCCGGAGATCAGCGACAGCGACAACAGGCTCCAGCCGGCCCAGAGGAAACCGAACAGCAGGCTTTCCATGGTTTGCAGCGGCGGGAAGTTGCGGATCAGCCCGGAAGGGTGCTTGTTTTTCAGCTGACGGTCCTGCAGCAGCAGGAGCAGGGCCTGGAACACCGCGATGGTGAACATGCCGTAGGCCAGGATCGACAGCAGGATATGGGCGAGGATCCCCGGTTCCTCGTCGATGATCTGCACCGTGCCCGAGGGCGCGAACTGCGCTAGCAGCACCGTCAGCAGGCCCAGCGGAAACAGCAGGAGCAGCAGGTTTTCCACCGGAATGCGCGAGCAGGCCACCAGGGTCAGGGCGATCACGGCGACGGCGATCAGGCTGGCGGCGTTGAAAAAGTCCAGGCCCAGGCCGATCGGGGTCATCAGGTGGGTGAGCAGGCTCACCGCGTGGGCGATCACGGCGACTACGCCGAGTCCGACCAGCAGGCGTTTGTTCGCCTTGGCGCCCTGGCGCAGGCGGGTGCCCTGATAGAGGGTCGCAGCGGCGTAGACGAAGGCGGCGGCGAGGCTGGTCAGCAAACTGGGTGACAAAGGGAGCATAAGTCCTGTTAGGCAAGCCCGAAAGACGCTGAGTTTGGCATAGAACCCCCGGTCCACGAAAGACCGTGGCGCTAGTGGCGGCATGCAGTCTCCGCTATAATCCGCGACCTGCCCACGCCGCAGGCTCGCCAGGCGCTGTTTTTCCTTGTTCCGGCAGCCATCACTTCGGTCTCCATAAGGGCCTCAAAGGATCGCGCATGTTTGAAAACCTGACCGACCGTCTCTCGCAGACGCTGCGCCATGTCACCGGCAAGGCCAAGCTGACCGAGGACAACATCAAAGACACCCTGCGTGAAGTGCGCATGGCGTTGCTCGAAGCCGACGTCGCCCTGCCGGTGGTGAAGGACTTCGTCAATTCGGTCAAGGACCGCGCGGTCGGCACCGAGGTGTCGCGCAGCCTGACCCCGGGCCAGGCGTTCGTGAAGATCGTCCAGGCCGAACTCGAAAGCCTGATGGGCGCCGCCAACGAAGACCTCAACCTCAGCGCCGTGCCGCCTGCGGTGGTGTTGATGGCCGGTCTGCAGGGCGCGGGTAAAACCACCACCGTCGGCAAGCTGGCGCGCTTCCTTAAAGAGCGCAAGAAAAAAACCGTGATGGTGGTCTCGGCCGACGTTTACCGTCCGGCGGCCATCAAACAGCTGGAAACCCTGGCTGGCGACATCGGGGTGACCTTCTTCCCGTCCGATCTGAGCCAGAAGCCGGTGGACATCGCCGAAGCGGCGATCAAGGAAGCCCGCCTCAAGTTCATCGACGTGGTCATCGTCGACACCGCCGGTCGTCTGCACATCGATGACGAGATGATGGCCGAGATCAAGCAGCTGCACGCGGCGATCAAGCCCGTGGAGACGCTGTTCGTGGTCGACGCCATGACCGGCCAGGACGCCGCCAACACGGCCAAGGCGTTTGGCGATGCGCTGCCGCTGACCGGGGTGATCCTGACCAAGGTCGACGGCGACGCCCGTGGCGGTGCCGCGCTGTCGGTACGGGCCATCACCGGCAAACCGATCAAATTTATCGGTATGGGCGAGAAGAGCGAAGCGCTCGAGCCCTTCCACCCGGAGCGGATTGCCTCGCGCATCCTCGGCATGGGCGACGTGCTCAGCCTGATCGAGAAGGCCGAGCAGACCCTCGACAAGGACAAAGCCGACAAACTGGCTAAAAAGCTGAAGAAAGGCAAAGGCTTCGACCTCGAAGACTTCCGCGACCAGCTGCAACAGATGAAGAACATGGGCGGCCTCGGTGGCCTGATGGACAAGCTGCCGAATATCGGCGGGGTCAATCTGGCGCAGATGGGCAATGCCCAGGGCGCGGCCGAGAAGCAGTTCAAGCAGATGGAAGCCATCATCAACTCCATGACCCCGGCCGAGCGCCGCGACCCTGAGCTGATCAGCGGTTCGCGCAAGCGTCGGATCGCCATGGGCTCCGGCACCCAGGTGCAGGACATCGGACGCTTGATCAAGCAGCACAAGCAGATGCAGAAGATGATGAAGAAATTCTCCGCCAAAGGCGGTATGGCCAAGATGATGCGCGGCATGGGCGGTATGTTGCCCGGCGGCGGCATGCCGAAAATGTAAAAGATTCGCGTCGACCTGACGGTCGGCGCTACCCCCGCAGGGATGCGGGGGATCGCCAGTAAACCCGCGTTCAGCGGGAGCTGACCTGCCGTTTTAACGACGGCTCTATGGCAAATCCAGATTGCACGGCGCCGGGCGCCGGAAAAAGTCATTTGCAAAAGTCCGTATATTCCTTAGAATATGCGGCCTTTCGGGCACCCATGCCCGCTGTGCATTTAGATTTGCAGCACCGACTACAGGAACGATGTTCACATGCTAACAATCCGTCTTGCCCTTGGCGGCTCCAAAAAGCGCCCGTTTTACCACCTGACCGTAACCGACAGCCGCAACGCTCGTGACGGTTCGCACAAAGAACAAGTGGGTTTCTTCAACCCGGTTGCTCGTGGTCAGGAAGTTCGTCTGTCCGTGAACCAAGAGCGCGTAGCCTACTGGCTGAGCGTTGGTGCACAACCTTCTGAGCGTGTTGCTCAGTTGCTGAAGGAAAACGCTAAGGTTGCGGCCTGAGCAATATGAACGCGACGCCGGCCTCTACCGATGATTTGATCGTTATCGGCAAGATCTATTCCGTTCATGGCGTTCGCGGCGAAGTGAAGGTTTATTCCTTTACTGATCCAATTAAAAACCTGTTGGACTACAAAACCTGGACGCTCCGGCGCGAAGGCAGCGTGAAACAGGTGGAGCTGGTCAGCGGACGCGGGAACGACAAGTTCCTGGTCGCAAAGCTCAAGGATCTCGATGATCGTGAAGAAGCGCGTCTTCTGGCCGGTTATGAGATCTGCGTGCCGCGCAACCTGTTCCCAGACCTGACCGACGGCGAGTACTACTGGTACCAGCTGGAAGGTCTCAAGGTCATCGACACCCTCGGACAACTGTTCGGGAAAATCGATCACCTGCTGGAGACTGGCTCGAATGATGTCATGGTGGTCAAGCCTTGCCCGGGCAGCCTGGATGATCGCGAACGCCTGTTGCCCTATACCGAGCAATGCGTGTTGGCTGTCGACCTGGTCGCTGGCGAGATGAAGGTGGATTGGGACGCGGACTTCTAAGCGATGGCTAGCCTACGCGTAGAAGTGATCAGTTTGTTTCCCGAAATGTTTTCCGCCATCAGCGACTACGGCATCACCAGTCGTGCGGTGAAACAGGGGCTCTTGCAGCTGACCTGTTGGAATCCGCGGGACTACACGACGGATCGACATCACACTGTGGATGATCGCCCATTTGGCGGTGGTCCGGGCATGGTGATGAAGATCAAGCCCCTTGAGGACGCCCTGGTTCAGGCCAAGGCAGCGGCAGGGGAGGCGGCGAAGGTGATTTACCTGTCGCCCCAAGGCCGGCAACTGAATCAGTTGGCGGTACGCGACCTGGCGAAAGAGGAAGCCTTGATCCTCATTGCAGGTCGTTATGAAGGCATTGACGAGCGCTTTATAGATGCTCATGTCGATGAAGAGTGGTCGATTGGGGACTATGTTCTTTCCGGTGGCGAGCTGCCGGCGATGGTCCTGATAGATGCGGTTACACGGCTGCTGCCCGGAGCTTTAGGGCATGCGGACTCCGCGGAGGAAGATTCCTTCACGGATGGTTTGCTGGATTGCCCGCACTACACCCGTCCGGAGGTGTATGCGGATCAGCGTGTTCCCGACGTGTTGCTCAGTGGCAACCACGCACATATCCGGCGTTGGCGTCTGAAGCAGTCCCTTGGCAGGACCTCGGAACGACGCGCCGATCTTCTGGAAAGCCGCTCGCTTTCTGGAGAAGAGAAGAAGCTGCTCGAGGAATACATCCGCGAGCGGGACGATAGTTAACAACGTATCGATGGTAGATCGAACGATTTACCTTAGGAGCACAGCATGACTAACAAAATCATTCTGCAACTCGAAGCCGAGCAGATGACCAAAGAGATCCCTACCTTTGCCCCGGGCGACACCATTGTCGTTCAGGTGAAAGTGAAGGAAGGCGACCGTTCGCGTCTGCAAGCGTTCGAAGGCGTGGTAATTGCCAAGCGTAACCGCGGTGTGAACAGCGCGTTCACCGTACGTAAAATCTCCAACGGTGTTGGCGTAGAGCGTACTTTCCAGACCTACAGCCCGCAAATCGACAGCATGGCTGTCAAGCGTCGCGGTGATGTACGTAAGGCCAAGCTGTACTACCTGCGTGACCTGTCGGGTAAAGCAGCTCGCATCAAGGAAAAACTGGCTTAAGTCCAGCTTCCGATGCAGAAAAAAGCAGCCTACGGGCTGCTTTTTTGCATTTCGGGTTTTGAAAAAGCCGTTTGCCGCTGTCACAGTTGGGTTGCAGTGAACACCTTGTAGGAGCTGGCTTGCCGGCGAGAGGCCCTTGAGACGTGCAGCGCCTATCCGGACGCCATCGCCGGCAAGCCAGCTCCCACAATGCTCACCTGCTTATCGCCTTTTGCTTTTCGAGCCCTTATGCCCGCCATCGATCACCCGCTTATCGACCAGTTTCTCGACGCCCTGTGGCTGGAAAAAGGTCTGTCCGACAATACCCGTGACGCTTATCGCAGCGATCTGGCGCTGTTCAACGGCTGGTTGCAGAAAAAAGGCCTGGAGCTGGACAAGGCCGGCCGTGAGCTGATCCTCGATCACCTGGCCTGGCGCCTGGAGCAGGCCTATAAACCGCGCTCCACCGCGCGCTTTCTCTCCGGTGTGCGCGGCTTCTATCGTTACCTGTTACGTGAAAAGCTGATTGCCGTCGACCCGACCTTGCAGGTCGAGATGCCGCAATTGGGGCGGCCATTGCCCAAATCCCTGTCGGAAGCGGATGTGGAGGCGCTGCTGGCCGCCCCGGATCTGGGCGAGGCCATCGGCCAGCGCGACCGGGCCATGCTCGAAGTGCTCTACGCCTGTGGGCTGCGGGTCACCGAACTGATCAGCCTGACCCTGGAACAGGTCAAC
This sequence comes from Pseudomonas sp. MWU13-2862, assembly GCF_023242495.1. Taxonomy (NCBI): domain Bacteria; kingdom Pseudomonadati; phylum Pseudomonadota; class Gammaproteobacteria; order Pseudomonadales; family Pseudomonadaceae; genus Pseudomonas; species Pseudomonas sp. MWU13-2862. The sequence goes on from NZ_JALMEZ010000014.1 coordinate 46,677, forward strand.
TTGCGCCAGGGCGTGTTGCGGGTCATGGGCAAGGGCAGCAAGGAGCGGCTGGTACCCATGGGCGAAGAGGCGATTGTCTGGGTTGAACGCTATATGCGCGATGCTCGCATCGAACTGCTCGGTGGACGCCCCAGCGATGTACTGTTCCCCAGCCAGCGCGGCGAGCAGATGACCCGCCAGACCTTCTGGCACCGGATCAAGCACCAGGCCAAGGTCGCCGGGATCGGTAAATCGTTGTCGCCGCACACCTTGCGTCATGCCTTCGCCACGCACCTGCTCAACCACGGCGCCGACCTGCGGGTGGTGCAGATGTTGCTCGGCCACAGCGACCTGTCGACCACGCAGATCTACACCCATGTGGCCCGTGCGCGGTTGCAGGATATGCATGCCAAACATCACCCGCGCGGCTAAGCTACACAGGGGTTCGGCCCCGCCGGGCTTATGTGATAGGCTCTATCGGTTTGCAAAGCGGGCGCTTGAAACCGATCAGTTTCCCCGCGGTCGTATCAGCCTCGGCCCCTTTGCCCGCCTTCAGGAGTTCCCATGCGTTTGACCCAGATTTTCGCCGCTGCTGCCCTCGCCCTGGTCAGCTCCCTGGCCTTGGCCGACGACACCGCCGAGCAGGCGATTCGCAAGAGCCTCGAAAGCCTTCAACTGGAAACCCCGGTGGAGAGCATCAGCGCCAGCCCCCTGGCCGGTCTCTATGAGGTCCGGCTCAAGGGCAGCCGCGTGCTCTACGCCAGCGCCGACGGCCAGTTCGTCATGCAGGGCTACCTGTTCCAGCTCAAGGACGGCAAGCCGGTCAACCTCACCGAGAAAACCGAACGCCTGGGCGTGTCCAAGCTGATCAACGGTATTCCGGTGGCCGAAACCGTGGTCTACCCGGCCATCGGCGAAACCAAGTCGCATATCACCGTGTTCACCGACACCACCTGCCCGTACTGCCACAAGCTGCATGCCGAAGTGCCGGCGCTGAACAAGATGGGCATTGAAGTGCGCTACGTCGCGTTCCCGCGCCAGGGTCTCGGCTCGCCGGGCGACGAGCAGTTGCAGGCGGTCTGGTGCTCGGCCGACAAGAAAGCGGCGATGGACAAGATGGTCGAAGGCGATGACATCAAGGCCGCCAAGTGCGCCAACCCGGTTTCCAAGCAATTCGCCCTCGGTCAATCCATTGGTGTCAATGGCACGCCGGCAATTGTTTTGGCCGATGGTCAGGTAATTCCGGGCTACCAGCCGGCGGCACAAGTTGCCAAACTGGCACTGTCCGCCAAGTAATTCAGCCTCGTCACGTTCAACCTGTGACGAGCATGGCCCGCGGGACAGGGTTCCCGGGTCATCAATAGCGAGCCGCTGGCAGTCCAGCGGCTGTTTTCCACGGCCGACCTCGTGTCGGCCGTTTCATGGGGAGTTCAGAGTGAAACCGGTCAAAGTAGGCATCTGTGGGTTAGGTACCGTCGGTGGCGGCACCTTCAACGTACTTCAGCGTAACGCCGAGGAGATTGCCCGCCGTGCCGGGCGTGGAATCGAAGTGGCTCAGATTGCCATGCGTACGCCAAAGCCTCAGTTCCAGACCACCGGTATTGCGATTACCCACGATGTCTTCGAAGTGGCGAGCAACCCAGAAATCGATATCGTCGTCGAACTGGTGGGCGGCTACACCGTTGCCCGCGAGCTGGTGCTCCGCGCCATCGAGAACGGCAAGCATGTGGTCACCGCGAACAAGGCGCTGATCGCCGTGCACGGCAATGAAATCTTCGCCAAGGCCCGCGAGAAGGGCGTGATCGTTGCGTTCGAAGCTGCCGTGGCCGGTGGTATCCCGGTGATCAAGGCGATTCGCGAAGGCCTCTCGGCCAACCGTATCAACTGGGTCGCCGGTATCATCAACGGCACCGGTAACTTCATCCTCACCGAAATGCGCGAGAAGGGCCGTACCTTTGAAGACGTGCTGGCCGAAGCCCAGGCCCTGGGTTACGCCGAAGCCGATCCGACCTTCGACGTCGAAGGCATCGATGCCGCGCACAAGCTGACGATCCTGGCGTCCATTGCTTTCGGTATCCCGCTGCAATTCGACAAGGCCTACACCGAAGGCATCACCAAGCTCACCACCGCCGACGTCAACTACGCCGAGGCCCTGGGCTACCGCATCAAGCACCTGGGCGTGGCCCGCAGCACCGCCGCCGGTATCGAGCTGCGCGTGCACCCGACGCTGATCCCGGCCGACCGCCTGCTGGCCAACGTCAATGGCGTGATGAACGCGGTGATGGTCAATGGCGACGCTTCCGGTTCGACCCTGTTCTACGGGGCCGGTGCCGGCATGGAACCGACCGCCTCGTCGGTCATCGCCGACCTGGTGGACGTGGTTCGCGCCATGACCAGCGACCCGGAAAACCGTGTACCGCACCTGGCCTTCCAGCCGGACTCGCTGTCGGCCCACCCGATCCTGCCGATCGAAGAGTGCGAAAGCGCCTACTACCTGCGCATCCAGGCCAAGGACCACCCGGGCGTGCTGGCCCAGGTCGCGAGCATCCTGTCGGAGCGCGGCATCAATATCGAATCGATCATGCAGAAGGAAGTCGAAGAACACGACGGCCTGGTGCCGATGATCCTGCTGACCCACCGCGTGCGCGAACAGCATATCAACGACGCCATCGCAGCGCTGGAGGCCCTGCAAGGCGTGGTCGGCCCTGTCGTGCGGATCCGTGTCGAGCACTTGAACTAAGCCGGCGCTGCCGATCAAGAGGAATTTTTCATGCGTTACATCAGTACCCGTGGCCAGGCACCGGCCCTGAACTTCGAAGACGTGCTGCTGGCGGGGCTAGCCAGCGACGGCGGCCTCTATGTGCCGGAAAACCTGCCGCGCTTCACCCAGGAGGAAATCGCTTCCTGGGCCGGCCTGCCGTATCACGAACTGGCGTTCCGTGTCATGCGCCCGTTCGTCACCGGCAGCATTCCGGATGCGGACTTCAAGAAGATCCTTGAGGAAACCTACGGCGCCTTCTCCCATGGCGCCGTGGCACCGCTGCGCCAACTGAACGGCAACGAATGGGTGCTGGAGCTGTTCCACGGCCCGACCCTGGCGTTCAAGGACTTCGCCCTGCAACTGCTCGGTCGCCTGCTCGACTACGTGCTGGCCAAACGCGGCGAGCGCGTGGTGATCGTCGGCGCGACTTCCGGTGATACCGGCTCGGCCGCCATCGAAGGCTGCAAGCACTGCGAGAACGTCGACATCTTCATCCTCCACCCGCACAACCGGGTGTCCGAGGTGCAGCGTCGGCAGATGACCACCCTGTTCGGCGACAACATCCACAACATCGCCATCGAAGGCAACTTCGACGACTGCCAGGAAATGGTCAAGAACAGCTTCGCCGACCAGAGCTTCCTCAAGGGCACACGCCTGGTCGCGGTGAACTCGATCAACTGGGCGCGGATCATGGCCCAGATCGTCTACTACTTCCACGCCGCCCTGCAACTGGGCGGCCCGGCCCGTTCGGTGGCGTTCTCGGTGCCGACCGGCAACTTCGGCGATATCTTCGCCGGCTACCTGGCACGCAACATGGGCCTGCCGATCAGCCAACTGATCGTCGCGACCAACCGCAACGACATCCTGCACCGCTTCATGAGCGGCAACCAGTACGTCAAGGACACCCTGCACGCGACCCTGTCGCCGTCCATGGACATCATGGTCTCGTCGAACTTCGAACGCCTGCTGTTCGATCTGCATGGGCGCAACGGCGCGGCCATCGCCGGGCTGATGGACACCTTCAAGCAGGGTGGCGGTTTCAGTGTCGACCAGGACCGCTGGAGTGAAGCACGCAAGCTGTTCGACTCCCTGGCCGTGGATGATGCCCAGACCTGCGAGACCATCGCCGAGGTTTTCGCCCAGAGCGGTGAGGTCCTCGATCCGCACACCGCCATCGGCGTGCGCGCGGCCCGTGAGTGCCGGCGCAGCCTGGACATCCCGATGGTGATCCTGGGGACCGCGCATCCGGTCAAATTCCCTGAGGCTGTGGAGAAGGCTGGCGTAGGAAAAGCACTCGAACTACCTGCGCACCTTTCCGATTTGTTTGAGCGAGATGAGCGTTGCACCGTCTTGGCCAATGACTTGAAAGTCGTCCAGGCCTTTGTCAGCCAGCATGGTAACCGTGGTAAGCCGCTCTGACAGACTAGAACGGTCACACATTAAAGCCCGCCCCTTGGCGGGCTTTATCGTTTTCGCATGTCAAACTTGCCTTGTTTTTTTGCCATTTCCTGAAATGGACCGAAGGGGGCAGGTAGTTCGTCATGGTGTTTTTGGGTCGATCCATACAATCCGTTCTGGCCAGTCTGTGCGGGTGGCTGTTGCTCTGCGTGCCCGTCAGTGCGATGGCGGCCCAGGGCCTGCCGTTCAGCCTGCCGCCGTCGTTCGTCGAGGTCGACCGGCTGTCCCTGAGCCCGGAGGAGGAGCAATGGCTGGGGCCCGAACGGATCTTGCGGGTGGGGATTTCGGTTGCCGACTATGAACCCGTCGACATCACCAACGATCGCAACCGCTACCAGGGCATCAGTGCCGATTACGTCGGGCTGATCCGCGATCGCCTGGGGGTTGAAGTCCAGGTCCTCGGCTTCGGCGAGCGCGACCAGGCGGTCGAGGCCCTGCGCAGCGGGCAGATCGATATCCTCACCAGTGCCAACGGTTACGAGCGAGGCGTGCCCGGGTTGACGTTCTCCAGCGACTATATGCCGGACCGTTCGGTGATCGTCGGCCGCGTCGGCGGTCATGGCTTTCACGATCTGAACGGCAAGAAGGTGGTGCTGCTCGACGGTTACGCCGACGCCCAGGTGGTACACGCCACCTACCCGCAGAGCGAAATCATCCTCGCCCCGACCCTCTACAGTGCCCTGGAGGCGTTGTCCCAGGGCGAGGTCGAGGCGTTTATCGGTAACGAGGTGATTGTCCGCGCCTACAAGAGCCTGCGGCCCTACATGGGCGTGCACATCAAGGACAAGAGCGACTTGCCGCCGATTGGCTTCGCCTTTGCCACGCGTGAGTCCGATCATGTGCTCAGCGCTCTGGTGGAGCGGGTCCTGGACAATACCGACAACGCCACGCGGCGGGAGATCCTCGCCCGCTGGACCACCGGCTTCGGCTCGGACATCACCCAGCAGCGCATCAGTCTCACCGCCGCGGAGCGGGCCTGGATCGACCGTCACCCCAAGGTCACGGTGGTGGCCCAGCCGTATCCGCCGCATATCTACAAGGATGGTCACAACCGTTGGGTCGGCCTCAATCCGGACCTGTTGTCGCGCATTTCGCGCATGACCGGCCTGCAGTTCGAGTTCCGCGAAACCGGCTCCACGGCTGAAAGCGTCGATCTGCTTCACGATGGCAAGGCGTTGATGAGCACCACGCTGGCCGAAAGTGTCGAGCGCAAGACCTTCCTGAACTTCACCTATGCCTTTGGCGGCAGCGCCTGGGTGTTCGTGGTGCGCGTGCACGACTCGCCCCTCGGCTCGCTCTCGCAGTTGTCCGGGCGGGTGCTGGTGATGCCGGAGAAACATGCGCTGGAGCCGATGATCCGCAAGAACTACCCGGATATCCAACTGATCACGGTGAAGACGCCGGAGGAGGCCAGGGCGATGGTCGAGCGCGGCGAGGCGACCGCGACGATCCAGAGCGATACGCGGGCCTACCTGTATCCACCCGGACGGCTGAAGGTCGGGCGCAGTGTCGAGGGACTCTGGTCGGCGGACAGTTTCTCGGTGGTCAAGACCGAGCCGGAACTGCTCAGTATCCTGAACAAGGCCCTGGAGGCGTTTCCCGTGGCCGAGCTGCGCGCGTTGCGGATCAAATGGCATGGCGCGATCGGCGTGGCGCCGATGCGTCCGGTCTGGGAGCGGGTGCCGCGCTGGGTCTATGGCCTGACGGCGGTGATGATCCTGCTGGGGGGCGTGTCCCTGGCCTGGAACCGCCGACTGAACGTCCAGATTCGCCAGCGCCGCCGGGCCGAACAGGAGCTCAGCGATCAGCTGGCCTTCCAGCGCGCCTTGCTGGACGGTATCCCCAATCCCATCTTCGTGCGCGACCTGGACGGTCGCCTGATAACCTGCAACCGCAGTTACGAGGAACGTTTTGCCACCACCCTGGAGCAGGTACAGGGCCGACGGATCACCGAAGTGGATATTTTGCCCCAGGCCACCGCGGAGCAACTGCATGCCGAGTTTATCCAGTTGTTCGAGACCCAGCAGCCGCTGTTCCAGGACCGCCAGCTCGACTTCGCCAGCGGCCGGATCGATATCTATCAGTGGATGGTGCCGTTCTACTCGGCGGAGGCGCAGTTGCAGGGACTGCTCGGTGGTTGGATCGACATCACCGAACGCAAGCAGCTCGAGGCCCAGCTGATGGAAGCGCGCCAGCAGGCGGAGCAGGCCAACCAGGCCAAGAGCGCGTTCCTGGCCACCATGAGTCATGAGATCCGCACCCCCATGGTGGCCATCATCGGCCTGCTCGAACTCGAGCGCGAGCAGGCTCGGGCCAATGGACAGGAACTCTCCCAGGCGCTGCAGGTGGCGTATCAATCGGCGCAGGAACTGACGGCCTTGATCGGCGACAGCCTCGATCTGGCGAAGATCGAGGCCGGCGGCATGCACCTGGCGTTGCGTGCCGGTTCCCTGGTCGGGTTTCTGGAAAGCGTGCTGCAACTGTTCGAGGCCGCGGCGCGGGGCAAGGGCATTGAGCTGAGCCTGGAGGTAGAGCCAGGGCTGGAGGGGGATTACTGGTTCGATCCGCTGCGTTTGCGCCAGGTGTTGAACAACCTGATCGGCAATGCGCTGAAATTCACCGCCGAGGGCTTCGTGCACATTCACGTGCGCAGTGTGTCGTGCACCGCGGACCTGGAAACCCTGCGCATCAGCATCGAAGACAGCGGCAAGGGGATCGGCCTCGAACAGCAGAAGACGCTCTTCGCGCCCTTTGTCCAGATCCGTGGTCAGGCCGATGAAGAATATGGCGGCACGGGCCTGGGCTTGAGTATCTGCAAGCAACTGGTGGAGTTGATGGGCGGCAGTATCCTCTTGTTGAGCCGGCCGGGAGATGGCACGCGGGTGCGTATCGAGCTGGCGCTCAAGCCCGTGGAGCAGGCCCCGGCCGCGCCTGCCGCAGTGGAGGAGTCCAGGCCTCGGCTGCCGTCGCTCAAGCTGTTGATTGTCGACGACCTGTCCGCCAACTGCCTGGTGCTCAAGCAGCAGTTGAGCTTTCTCGGCCAGCAGGTCGTTGCCTGCCAGAGTGGCGAGGCGGCGTTACAGGCCTTGCAGCAGGAACCGTTCGATCTGGTGATCACCGATTGCAATATGCCGGACATGAGCGGCTATGCGCTGGCCGAGGCGATACGCCGGATCGAGTCCGAGGAGCGGCGTCCGCCGTGCCCGGTGGTCGGTTGCACGGCCAATGCCATGAGCGACGAACGCCAACGCTGCCTGCAGGCGGGCATGACCGAACTGCTGGTCAAGCCGGTTTCCCTGGACGAGCTGGCGCAACTGCTGGCGAGCATCGTGCCCGGGCGTTCCTTTGATATTCAGGCCCTGAGCGCCATGACCTGTGCCAATGCCGAGGTCATGCGCCGCATGTTGCTGGAGCTGCGCAAGAATCTCGAACAGGAGCGCGGGGCCCTGGAGGTCGCGGCCGAGTTGCACAACTGGGAAGGCCTGGCGGTGGCGGTCCATCGGCTCAAGGGCATCGCCTGTCTCATCGATGCCATCGCCCTGGCCCATGCCTGCGCCGACCTCGACAGCTGCGTGCGGCTCAAGTCCAACGAACGGGTGGCGGCGGACTGGCAGGCACTCAAGCAGGCCATCGAACGGGTGCTGGAGGATATCGAGCCGCATCTGCAGGCGGATATCCCGGCATTTTAGGACTTGTCCTATGGGGCGCGGGTGGGCGGTTGATTAAAGTCGAGGGTCATTGCGGACCACGACCGCCTCATTTTGTGGAGACCCTCGATGCGCGCACTCAAAGTCCTGATTCTTGAAGACAACTCTTTTCAACTGATGGCCCTGCACCAGATGCTCAATGCCACCGGCGTATTTGATGTGCTGACGGCGGAAAATGTCGAGAGTGCACGCCAGTCGTTGGCCAATCGCGGCCCTATCGATGTGGCCATCTGCGACCTGCAACTGGAGGCGGGTGACGGCCTGGAGTTGATTCGTTCCCTGGCCGAGGGGCGGGAAGCGCAGGCACTGATCATTCTCAGCAGTGCCGAGCAGGAGGTGCTCGAGGGGGCTGCGCATATGGCACGCCAGCAGGGGCTGCATGTCCTCGGCTGCCTGCGCAAACCGGCGTCGGCCCCGGCCCTGGCGGACTTGCTGGCGAGCTACCAGCAACGTTTCGCCCGGCAGCGCCCTGGCCTGCCGCTGGCCCAGGTCTGCGAGTTGCTGTCGCTGCACGAACTCCAGGCCTGCGCCGGGGCTTCGGCTATCGAAAAATACGCGACCGCGCACTTTCAGCCCAAGCTGACCCATGACGGTCGAGTCGCCGGGGTCGAGGTGTTGCCGCGCTGGCAGCATCCGGAGCAAGGCCTGTTGCTGCCTGGCAGTTTCATGCCGGTACTGGAGTACGCGGGGCTGGCGCAGCCGCTGGTCTGGCAGGTGCTGGAGTTGGCGGTGAGTCTGTCGGCCGAGGTGCGTTTCGCCACGGATGAGGCCTTGCCGGTGGCGGTGAGTATTCCGGGGAGTCTGCTGGAGCAACTGGACTTCGCCGAGCGGCTGAAGGCCTTGCTGGAGCGCTTCGAGTTACCCGCCGAGCGCTTGACCCTTGAGGTCCTGGAAACCACCGAGTCCGGCAGCAGCGTTGCGCTGACTGAAGGCTTGCTGAGGTTGCGCATGCTGGGCTGCCAGCTGTCCGTCGGCGATTTCGGCATGGGCGGCGGCAGCCTGCAGCGCCTGCTCGAACTGCCTTTCACCGAACTGAAGATCACCGCGCCCTTCGTGGTCGGGATGGCCGCGGATTCACGCAAGTCGGCGATTGTCGCCGGAGCCTTGCGCATGGCGCGGGGCATGAACTTGCAGGTGGTGCTCAGCGGGATCGAGAGCGAAAGCGACTACCAGGCCGTCATGGCCCTGGGCGACTCGCTGGTTCAGGGGGACTTCGTCGCCGTGTCCATGAGCCGCGCCGAACTCTTGTCCTGGCTTGAAGTGGCGGGGTTCGGCCCGGTTTACCCCTTGGCCGGGCCTTTGAAACACGCCGCCCTGCACAGCGTCAATCTGTAGCGTCCGACCCACTCAGGCCAGGCCATGTTCCTGCAGGTAGAGAAACAACGCCGCATCGTTGGACAGGCCGAGCTTGCGCATGGCGCTGACCTTCTGCGCACTCACCGTCTGCTTGCTGCGACATAACTGCGTGGCGATTTCACCGACGGTGCGCCCGGCCGCCAGCAGGCGTGTCACCTCCAGCTCCCGGGGTGAAAGTTGCTCCTGGTCGCCCAGGCGGTGTTCGCCGACCTCGCCGGCCAGCGCCAGGGTCTGGCGAATCGAGTTGGCCACATAGGGCCGTCGGCGGTGGACCTGGGCGATGGCCTCCGGCAGCTCGGCGGCCAGGCTGGCCTTGCTCAGCAGTCCCATGACCCCGAGATCGAGAATGGAGCGGAACAGCCCGGCGTTGTTGAGCATGGTCACCACCACGACCGGCAGTTGCGGGTGTTGCCGAGTCACGCTTTCAAGCATGCGCAGGCCGTCGCTCTGCTGTTCGACCGGCATCATGAAGTCGGTGACCAGTACCTCGCAGGTACAACCTTGCAGAAGCTCCAGAAGATCCTCTGGCGAGCTGGCCTCGCCGACCACACTCAGTCCGGGATCGCGTTCGAGGACGGCGCGCAGGCCGATCAGGAAAATCGGATGATCGTCTGCCAGGATGATGCGCAAAGGCGGCGGGGACGCTGAATTTCGTTGTTTTCTCTCTGTCATCTTTCTCGTTCATGCTCGCAATGGAACGGTAGACGCAGCGTCTTGAGGCGCGGCTTCTACCGATATCAGGTTAGCTGGCTTGACGAACTTTCTTCTCTGACTGGCGGTCTTTGACTCCAGCCCCCTTGTTTTTGACCTGTCGGGTTTTGACTATTGAGTGGTGATCGAGATGGAAAGTATCAGTCTGTTGCTGAATGAAGCATTGAGTCCTTATCCCGTCACCCTGACGCCCTCGGGAAGTCACGGTGAGTGTCTGCTGACCGTGAACAGTCGCGCCGGCCTGATCCTGGTGACCCGTGAAATCAGCCAGGCGCAACTCAACGACAAGCGCTTGTTGACCGATGTGGTCGATGGGCTGCATCGCGACCTGCGCATTGCCGAAGGACGCCTGGAACCCTGCGTCATCGCGGCCTTGCGTCATGCGGCTGAGGACAAGATGTTCCGCTCGGCTCGAGTGTAGAATTTTTTGGGGAACCTTTTTTCCGAAAGGGGTGTCAGATTTATAACGGCAGGATCAGGCATTGTGCTCCGGTGCTTGTAGCTTGTCGTACTGGTCTTTGTAGGCCACGTTTAACCCCGAGTCGTTTCCCCACTTCTCGGGGTTTCTTTTGTCTGGCGTTTGTCACTGGTCCTCAGGCGCCAGGAAAAACTGCCTGGCGTCTTCCCGATAGCTGTCCCGTTGTTGCGGGTCGAGCCATTGCACATAGAAATCGAGCAACTGATGCTGGCGCACTTCACGCAGGATCTGGTTGATGTGCGCGACAGCCGTGCGCCCCTGCTCCGTGTCCGAGCAACCGACGCGAATAAACTGGTACTTGGCGGTGCCCTTGAGCCGATAGAACGCCAGGCTCTCGGTGGCGATACCTTGTTGCTGGGCCAGGTAGCGGACTTCCGGCCAGTAGCCGAGTAGCGCGGTCAAGCGTCCGAGACGCTGCATTTGCAACAGGTTGCCGAGGGCATCGTTGCCGAAATGCGGCGTCAGGTGGGTCGCGGCTGTCCGTTGCAACAGATCGTCGATCGACTGGCCGTAGCTGCGTCCAGCGACAATCCCCAGTTTGAGCTGGTCGCTGGCCAGCAGGGCGGCGAGGTCGACCTCACCGTCCTGGACAAACGGCTCGATCAGCCGACGGTCCTCCTGGCGTACCACCAGCCCGTTGCTGGCCAGGCCGAGGCTGGGAATCGAGAAGACAATTTTCTTGGTTCGCTCCGCGGTCCAGAGCAGGACCGGGTCGCAGGTGAACGAAGGCTCGGCGAGCATCTGCATGGCCCGCGCGCGGTTGACCCGGAAGGATGTGTACTCGTACTCGGGCATGGCGGCGGTCAACAGCTGGCGCAGCTGATCGATGGCGCCCAGGCCTTTTTGCGGGCCGTCGAAAATGGTCAGTGGCGGCAGGTCCCGCAGCAGCCAGATCAGCGTGTCCTTGGCCTCGGCAACGCTCGGCAGGGCGCAGGCGAGCGCCGCCAGCAGGGCGAGGGCTGGTCGTCGACAGAGCACGTGTTGCCAGAGAAATCGAGGACTCATGAGGTCCATACCTTCTGCGCAGTCAGGTCAAAGTCTTGCCACCACGGCATCCTAGATAGCGCCGCTATCGCGCAAGCGGGCAATCTGCGCGGCGTCATAACCGAGGCTAGCCAATATCGGGGTGTTGTGCTCGCCCAGTTCCGGTCCTACCCATTCGCTGGAGCCCGGGGTCTCCGACAGTTTCGGCACAATCCCCGGCATCTTGAAAGCCTTGCCGTCGGGCAGCTTGGCCTGGATAAACATTTCCCGGGCGAGAAACTGCGGGTCGCTGAACATGTCTTCGGCGCTGTAGATCCGGCTGGCCGGCACCTCGGCCTGGTTCAAGGTGGTGAGCACCGCGTCCAGCGATTGGCTGTTCACCCAGCGATCGATCACGCCATAGAGTTCGTCACGCCGGCTGTCGCGGCCATCATTGCTGGTCAGTACCGGGTCGTCCGCCAGGTCGTTGCGGTCGATGGCTTGCATGAAGCGCTTGAAGATCGCATCGCCATTGGCGCCGATCTGCACATGCTTGCCATCGGCCGTGGTGTGGATCGAAGAGGGCGTGATCCCCGGCATGATGTTGCCGGTGCGCTCGCGGATAAAGCCGAACACATCGAACTCCGGGACCATGCTTTCCATCATGGCGAAGATCGCTTCGTACAAGGCTACGTCCACCACCTGGCCATTGCCGCCGTTGACTTCGCGATGACGCAGGGCCATGAGCGCGCCGATCACGCCCCAGAGCGCGGCAATCGAGTCACCGATGGAAATCCCGGTGCGCACCGGTGGGCGGTCCTCGAAGCCGGTGATATAGCGCAAGCCGCCCATGGACTCACCGACCGCGCCGAAGCCTGGTTGATCCTTCATCGGTCCGGTCTGGCCGAAGCCCGACAGGCGCACCATCACCAGTTTCGGGTTCAGCGCATGCAAGGTTTCCCAGCCGAGACCGAGCTTTTCCAGCACGCCGGGGCGGAAGTTCTCGATCAGGATGTCCGCGTCGCTCAGCAACTGCTTGAGGATGGCCAGGCCGTCCGGGTGTTTCAGGTTCAGGGTCAGGGATTGTTTGTTGCGCGCCTGGACAAACCACCACAGCGAGGTGCCCTCGTAGAGCTTGCGCCATTTGCGCAGCGGGTCGCCGCCGTCCGGCGATTCGACCTTGATCACCTGGGCGCCGAATTCGGCGCAGATGCGGGAGGCGAAAGGGCCGGCGATCAGGGTACCGAGCTCAATGACCTTCAGGCCGGAAAGGGGTTTGGCGGTGAGCGGCATGGTAGATCCTGTAGGACAACACGGGGCAATAGAGCCTTTTATCATGGCTGGCGCCATCCGCATAACTGCGAGCAGTCGTTGCTTGCCCCGCGTATCGGTTAGACTGGCCGCCTTTCCTCGTCCTTAGAAGCCCTGTTCATGGCCCAGCCGTCCACGACCTACAAATTCAACCTGAACCTCACCGACCTGGATCGCGGGGTCTATGAGAGCGTCAACCAGACCATCGCCCGCCACCCGTCGGAAACCGAGGAACGCATGACCGTGCGTCTGCTGGCCTACGCCTTCTGGTACAACGAGCAGCTGTCCTTTGGTCGGGGTCTGTCGGAAGTGGATGAGCCGGCACTGTGGGAAAAGAGCCTGGATGATCGTGTACTGCATTGGATCGAAGTCGGCCAGCCGGACGCCGATCGCCTGACCTGGTGCTCCCGTCGTACCGAGCGTACCAGCCTGTTGGCCTACGGCAGCCTGCGGGTCTGGCAGACCAAGGTGGTCGACGCGGTGAAGAACCTGAAGAACGTGAATATCGCCGCCGTGCCCCAGGAAATCCTCGAGACCCTGGCCAAGGACATGCCGCGGGTGATCAAGTGGGACGTGATGATCAGCGAAGGCACGATCTTCGTCACCGACGATCGTGGCCAGCATGAAGTCCAGCTGGAATGGCTGATGGGCGAGCGCGGTTAATTATTCCCATGCGTATTGAACCCCGCCCGCTGCCCGCCACACTGCCGTTTCTTGGTGATCTGCCGCCGTTGTTGACCCGCCTGTACGCCGCGCGCGGCGTGGTGTCCGAGGACGAGTTGGACAAGAGCCTGGCGCGGCTGATTCCCTTCCAGCAACTCAAGGGCATCGACGCGGCGGTGGACCTGCTGGTGACTGCACTGGAGCAGCGTCAGCGGATCCTTATCGTCGGCGACTTCGATGCCGACGGCGCCACCGCCAGCACGGTCGGGGTTCTGGGGCTGCGCCTGCTGGGGGCGGCCCATGTCGATTACCTGGTGCCGAACCGCTTTGAATACGGCTATGGCCTGACTCCGGAAATTGTCGCCGTGGCCTTGCAGCGCGAGCCGCAATTGCTGATCACCGTGGACAACGGCATTTCCAGCATCGAGGGCGTACAGGCGGCGAAGGCGGCGGGGCTTCAGGTGCTGGTCACCGACCACCACTTGCCCGGCAGCGAATTGCCGGCGGCCGATGCCATCGTCAACCCCAACCAGCCGGGCTGCGAGTTTCCGAGCAAGGCCCTGGCCGGCGTCGGGGTGATTTTCTACGTGCTGATGGCCTTGCGTGCGCGTTTGCGCAGCCTGGGTTGGTACGCCAGCGCGCCGCAGCCAAATATCGGCGAACTGCTCGACCTGGTGGCGCTGGGCAGCGTCGCCGACGTGGTACCGTTGGATGCCAACAACCGCATCCTGGTGCACCAGGGCCTCGAGCGGATTCGCGCCGGGCGTGCGCGGCCGGGGCTCAAGGCGATCCTGGAGGTGGCCAAGCGCGACCATTCTCGTCTGACCTCCACCGACCTGGGGTTTATCCTCGGCCCGCGTCTGAATGCGGCGGGGCGCCTGGACGACATGAGCCTGGGCATCGAATGCCTGCTCTGCGAGGACCCGGCCCTGGCCCTGGAAATGGCCAGCCAGCTCGATGAGATGAACAAGGACCGCAAGTCCATCGAACAGGGCATGCAGCGCGAAGCGCTGGCCCAGCTCAAGGACCTGCCGCTGGAGTCGATGCCGTTCGGCCTGTGCCTGTTCGAGCCGGACTGGCACCAGGGGGTGATCGGTATCCTCGCCTCGCGAATGAAAGAGCGTTATCACCGTCCGACCATCGCCTTTGCCGATGCGGGCGATGGCATGCTCAAGGGCTCCGGCCGTTCGGTGCCGGGATTCCATATTCGCGATGCCTTGAGCGTGGTGGCGGCGCAATACCCGGAGCTGATGGGCAAGTACGGCGGTCACGCCATGGCGGCGGGTCTGAGCCTGCCCCAGGAAAATTTCCCGTTGTTTGCCGAAGCCTTCGACGCCGAAGTGCGCCGTCAGCTGTCGGAAGACGACCTGACCGGACGCCTGCAGACCGATGGTTCGCTGGCCATCGAGGAGTTCAACCTGGAACTGGCCCGGGCGCTGCGCAATGCCGGTCCCTGGGGCCAGCATTTCCCCGAGCCGCTGTTCCATGGTGTGTTCCAACTGGTGGAAAAACGCATCGTCGGCGAGCGGCATCTGAAGGTGGTGCTGAAAAGCGAATGCGGTTCGCTGAAGCTTGATGGTATTGCCTTCGGTATCGATCCGGAGCTGTGGACCAACGCGCGGGTCGACTGGGTGGAGCTGGCCTACAAGCTCGACCTCAACGAGTTCCGTGGCAAGGAAAGCGTGCAGTTGATGATTGCCCATATCGAGCCGCGCTGAGACCTGTTGAGGGGATGCGGTCCGTCTTCCGTGGGAGCCGGCTTGCCGGCGATGAGGCCTTTGGGTCTTGCATCGCCTGCCCGGACGCCATCGCTGGCAAGCCGGCTCCTGCAGGGACCGTGTTGATTGATGTTATGAGGGCAGGTTACAGGCGATTCAGCCGGTTTAAATCCGCTGAACCCTCCCGCCTGTGCCGTTGTCGACTAGTCTGTAAGCACTGTCTGAATGGTCTTGTGACGTCGTCCTGTTTTTTACCCGCTGGGGGGCGGTTCTCCACCACTCTTGTCACTTGCCGACGTTCTAACAGAACCCTGGAGCCAGCCCACTTGATTTGAGAGGTGCCCCATGAGTCTGCTGCTCGAACCCTATACCCTTCGCCAATTGACCCTGCTCAACCGCATCGCGGTCTCGCCTATGTGCCAGTACTCCAGTGTCGACGGCCTCGCCAACGATTGGCATCTCGTCCACCTGGGCAGTCGGGCGGTGGGCGGGGCCGGGCTGATTTTCACCGAAGCCACCGCGGTCACCGCCGATGGCCGGATCACCGCCCAGGACCTGGGCCTGTGGAACGACGAACAGATCGAACCGCTGCAACGCATCACCCGGTTTATCACCGCCCAGGGCGCGGTGGCGGGCATCCAGCTGGCCCATGCCGGGCGCAAGGCCAGCACCCATCGACCCTGGCTGGGCAAGCATGGCAGCGTCAAGCCCGAGGACGGTGGCTGGACCCCGGTCGGCCCTTCGTCGATTGCCTTCGATCCGCAGCACACATCGCCCACCTCCCTGGACGAGAGCCAGATCGCCGAGGTGATCCAGGCGTTTGTCGCGGCGGCCAAGCGGGCACTGATTGCTGGTTTCAAAGTGGTCGAAGTGCATGCGGCCCATGGTTATCTGCTGCACCAGTTTCTATCACCCTTGAGCAATCAGCGCCGTGACCAATACGGTGGCTCCTTCGAAAACCGGATTCGTCTGGTGTTGCAGGTAACCGAAGCGGTGCGGGCGGTCTGGCCTGACGAGTTGCCGCTGTTTGTGCGGGTGTCGGCGACCGATTGGGTGGAAGACGGCTGGAATCCGGACGAAACGGTGGAGTTGGCGCGGCGTCTGAAAGCCTTGGGTGTCGACCTGATCGACGTGTCTTCGGGCGGCACCGCTGCCAATGCGGAAATCCCCACGGGCCCCGGTTATCAGACCCGTTTTGCCGAGCGCGTACGCAAGGAGTCCGATATCGCCACCGGTACCGTCGGATTGATTACCGAACCGGCCCAGGCCGAGCATATCCTGCGCACCGGCCAGGCGGATATGATCCTGTTGGCCCGTGAGTTGTTGCGCGACCCTTACTGGCCGCTGCATGCCGATGATGACCTGGGAGGGCGCAAGGCGATCTGGCCGGCGCAGTATCAGCGTGCGACCCATCGCGATCAGCCGATTCATGAGTCGGATTTGCGTGATTGAGGGTTGGAAGCTTGCCGTAAGGCGTTTGAGCGAATAAGGTCGGTTTCATGAACTCACATCTGAACATCTCGATTATTCCCACCCTCGATCCGAGGGTGGGCTGACGCGTGTTCTGAAAACACCCGAAACCCGCCCACCGAGGCGGGTTTTTTCTGGCCGCTTCTCTGGGTTACTGGACGTCAAAAGGAGATTGAAATGTCGCAACCTGAAACCCCTGGCCCTGGCGATACTGTTCCGACCCTGCACCTGGTCTGTGGAAAGATCGGTTCAGGCAAATCGACGCTGGCGCAACATCTGGCAGCGGCACCCTCGACGGTGTTGATCAGCGAGGACGTCTGGCTCGCGCGGCTGTATCCGGGAGAAATCAGCGAGATCACCGATTATGTGCGCTGCGCCACCCGCTTGCGCGGGGCCTTGGCCGAGCATCTCGTTGCACTATTGAAAGCGGGGATCTCGGTGGTGCTCGATTTTCCGTCCAATACCGTGGCCAGCCGGCTTTGGGCCCGGTCGGTCTTTGAGCGCGCTGGCGTTGCCCATCGGCTGCATTTTCTCGATGTGGGCGATGACGTGTGCAAGGCGCGCCTGAAGGTCCGCAATGAAACGGGCGATCACCCGTTCAAGACCACCGAGGCCGAGTTCGAGGTGATTTCCCGCTATTTCGAAGCGCCGGCAGTGGAGGAAGCATTTGAGGTGGTGCGGTATGAATGAGCCCGCTCGGAGGATATTCACCTGTCATCATCGGGATACCAGTGGGGCTGCCCTGCACAGTTAAGGAGATTTTCCTTCTGGAAATTTCGAAATGATCTTAGGTGAATTCGGATTGTTCCTACCCTTAGGCTAAGTCTGAGGCGGTTTTTCCAGGCGATTCCGGTCCTGTCACAGAGGGAAGGCGTCCATGTCAAAGCAGCGAAGTATCTTCGGTTTCATGCTGTTTCTCTGGACCTTCAGGGCCGCGCCCAGACCCAGGGTGCGCAAGCTCAGCGATGAGGAACTGCAACTGGTGGCGCGTTATCGCGCGTTGTCGGAAGAGGACCGCAATGCGCTGGGCTGCCTGTTGAATGTGATGGAGGGCGTTTCGCGGTTTTGAGCTGAGCGTGCCGTCATTACTCTGAATCGATTTGTTCTAAGTGCGATTTATTTTTCATAAATGATCTATATAGCGATCATAAAGTGATTTTATGATCGTTATATGGGGCATTTTGGCGAGGTGTTGGATCAGCGCTAGAGCGAGCGGCGAATACGTTCTGCTTGATTGGCCACGCGTTCGGCATTCCCGGACAGCCCTTCAAAAGCATAAGGATTCAGCATCTGTCGGCTTTTCAGGACTTGAAGGTCGATCTCACTGATACCCGATTCGGCGCAGACACTCGACCAATAGATGGCTATCGCCTCCAGCTGCTGTTCGATGATCTCCAGTGCCTGGGCTTCTTCGAGTAGAAACTTTTCCCGTGCGGCAAGGCAAACAGAGAGTCGACTCTGGTTATTGTTGCCCAGTATCAGCATGGCCTGTGTGGCCTCGGTTCCCGAACGCATCTGTGGGCAGATATCGTAGGCCGGCGTCAGTTGATAAGCTTTCCCATCAAAAAATGCAGCATGATTACGCCCATGATCGTCGGTATTGCTGCACAGAATGTTGAAGACCAGTCGTGAGAACAGTTCCTTGAGATCGGCTTTCGGATCGGTAAAGTCGGCACGGATGATGTCTGTTAATTGCTCATAGCTACAGTAGCGTGCCAGCATTTCATCCAGCCCGAACAGCGTCAGTGCCGACGCCATTATTTTTCTCGTCCAGCCTTTTTCCGTAGCCGTTCGGTCAAAGCGCTCGATGAGTAACACATCCTTGCCCAGAGCCCGCTCTATCCGCACGGGTGCGACATTCATACCGGTCAGGGACGCCAACTTCATGGCGATAAATTCTGATTTCACGACGTTGATCTGATCGTTTGACGCTGAGAATTTTGCGACGTACTTGTGCCCGTTGCTCTCGATCAGTGCCTTGGGGCGTGCACCTCCGATGGAGGTCCCGTGGTTGAGCGCCTGGTCGAGATCGATGGGTAAAGGCACTCCCTTGTCCACCAGGTCCGCTGCCTGCATCAGCTCATCCAGGGTCGCCGATCTGGAGTTTCTGGGGACGAATTCGGTGGCGGATGTCTGGAAATCCAGAGCTCCAATACGATCCGAGCCTGACTCCATCAGGTAGGTAAGCTCATCCAGGTCCTGGTTATAAGCGGCTGCGCCTTGCTTGCCGTACAGCCGGTTGATGATGACTCGCCGCCCCCATGCGTCTGGTGAACCATCACGGATGCTACTGGGCATGGTCATGGAGTCGATGGGCTCAATGACCTCGGTGCCCAGCGGCAGTTCGCGCAGGTTCAGCGCGATGGCGTTTTTTCGTGCCAGATAGCTTTTGCCGTACACGAACACGAAACGACTTTTATCACGAACCAGGTTTCCCGCGACCACGGGTTCTGTTTCATCGGGCAGCCACAGCCAGACAAAGCATTGATCGGCGTTAGAAGTCATTGCTTACCTTTTTTGTCGGTGTGCGAATCCTTTTCGGTAGCACGGCGATTTTGGCATCCAGGTAGGTGTTCAGATGGGGCAAGGGGGTCGTATCGGAAAACAGTGTGATGCCCAGGAGGGTCGCCAGCTCGAAGACCACACCGATTTCGCATCGTGGATCACCGTGTTCGATACGCTGAACCGTTCCGCGCGACACGCCTGCCTTGTCTGCGAGCGCCTGCACCGTCAGTCCCCGCTCCTTGCGCTTGAGGCGGATGACGTGGCCCATGACCTGCAGGGCATCAAGGCTGGCGGGGGAGTAACTGCGAACGGTCATCGGGGGTGTAAAGCCTGGAGTGAATGGATAGCGTTAACCCTAGAACATGTACTCGGATTTAACAATAAATGATCTTTATATGGATCTTAAGGTGGCTTTAAGATCTATATAAAGATCATTTATTGATTTTTTCTTTACCGGTCCTGGATGGTCGGAGGACCGATCACCCAAGGGGTTTTTGGCTACTTATCAACGCTTGCCGTTACCGACCGATTTTCCAGGCATCGCCCGCCGGCGCAGTGCCACGGTCATAGGGCTTGCCCAGCCACATGTAGAGCAGGCCGAGACCGATGACGATGGCGGTGCTCAGGACCATGGCGTAGTTGATGTACCACGCCGCATCCGGGGTGCGCGGCCAGGCCATGTTGACGATGGCGCCGACGCCGTAGACCAGCGCACCGATATTCACCGGCAGGCCCCAGGCGCCCAGGGTGAACTTGCCGCTGGGTTTCCAGCCGCGCGCCCGGGCGAACAGGGCGGCCAGCACGATCATCTGGAAGGCCAGGTAGATGCCGATGGCGGCGAAGCTGACGATGGTCGCCACCGCGTCCTGCAGGAAGAAACCGAGAGCGATGATCAGCGCCGGCAGGACGCCGGAGACGAACAGTGCCGCCACCGGCACCTGGGTGGTCGGCGAAAGCCGCTTGAGCAGGCTGCTGCCGATGACCATTTCATCCCGGGCGTAGGAGTACAGCAGACGGCTGGCGGCTGCTTGCAGGCTGATGACGCAGGAGATGAAGGAAATCATCACCACGCCCATCACCACTTTCGAACCGACGCTGCCGAAGGCATTGTTGAGGATGGTGGTCACCGGGTCCTTGTCGGTGCCATTGATCACCGCCTGCATGTCCGGTACGGCGAGGATCAGCGCCAGGCAGGCGAACATCGCCGCGATACCGCCGATATAGATGGTCATGCGCATGGCCACCGGGATCTGCTTGCTCGGATTCGGGGTTTCCTCGGCCACATCGCCGCAGGCTTCGAAACCGTAGTAGAGGAACATGCCCGCCAGGGACGCGGTGAGGAACGCCGGCAGGTAGGAGCCGTCGACACGGATATCGAAGGTGTTGAACAGCACGCTGATCGGCTGGTGACGCTCGAACACCAGCAGGTAGACGCCGACGATCACCGCACCGACGAGCTCGCAGAGAAAGCCGAACATGGCGATGCGCGCCAGGACCTTGGTACCGCTGAGGTTGACCAGGGTGGCGAACAGTGTCAGCACCAGGGCGATGACGATATTGGTATTGTTGCTCGGTTCGAAACCGAGCATCGCCGCCAGGTAAGGGCCGGCACCCACGGCTACGGCGGCAATGGTCACACAGAGGGCGATGGAGTAGATCCAGCCGACCATCCACGCCCAGCGTTTACCCACCAGGCGCCGGGCCCACGGGTAGACGCCACCGGAAATCGGGAATTGCGAGACCACTTCACCGAAGATCAGGCACACCAGCAGTTGTCCACAGCCCACCAGTAGATAGGCCCAGAACATCGGCGGGCCGCCGGCGGCCAGGCACAGGCCGAACAGGGTGTAGACGCCGACCACCGGCGAGAGGTAGGTAAAGCCCAGGGCGAAGTTTTCCCACAGGCTCATGCTGCGATTGAAGTTCGAGGTGTAGCCCAGTTTGCGCAGCTGTTCGGCATCGCTGTCGGCGGCTGCGCCGAGATGGGGTTGTGCAGTCATGACGGTATTGCTCCGGAAAATCGGCAGATTTCAGGTGTCCGAAACCGTGGCCGGGCCATGACGGTCCGTCCCGGTTCGGTATTGTTTTGGTGGGTTGGTACTTAGTGCTTGAACATCACATGGCGCACGGTGGTGTAGTCTTCCAGCCCGTACATGGACATGTCCTTG
Organism: Pseudomonas sp. MWU13-2862; assembly: GCF_023242495.1. Classification (NCBI taxonomy): domain Bacteria; kingdom Pseudomonadati; phylum Pseudomonadota; class Gammaproteobacteria; order Pseudomonadales; family Pseudomonadaceae; genus Pseudomonas; species Pseudomonas sp. MWU13-2862. The sequence continues at coordinate 67,925 of NZ_JALMEZ010000014.1, forward strand.
CCATAACCGGACAGTTTCTGCCCGCCATGGGGCATTTCGCTGACCAGCATGAAGTGGGTATTGACCCAGGTGCAGCCGTACTGCAAACGGGCCGCCAGACGGTGGGCGCGACCGACGTCGGCGGTCCATACCGACGATGCCAGGCCGTAATCCGAATCGTTGGCCCAACCCAGTACCTGGGCTTCATCGGAAAACTTCGTCACCGACACCACCGGCCCGAATACCTCTCGGCGGACGATTTCGTCATCCTGCTGGGCATCGGCCAGGACCGTTGGTTCGAAGAAGAAGCCATTGCCGGGCACCGTCTTGCCACCGGTGACCAAGCGGATATGCGACTGGGCCAGTGCGCGCTCGACGAAACCGGCCACGCGGTCACGGTGCTGCGCGGTGATCAGCGGGCCCAGCTCGGTTTCCGGATCGTCCTGCAAGCCGTACTTGATGGTGCTGACCGCCGCGCCGAGTTTCTCGACAAACTTCTCGTAGATCCCCGCCTGGGCGTAGACCCGGCAGGCGGCGGTGCAGTCCTGGCCGGCATTGTAGAAACCGAAGGTGCGGATGCCCTCCACGGCGGCGTCGATATCGGCGTCGTCGAAGATGATCACCGGGGCCTTGCCACCCAGCTCCATATGCATGCGCTTCACGCTGTCGGCGGTGCTGGAAATGATGTGCGAGCCGGTGGCAATGGAACCGGTCAGCGAGACCATGCGCACCTGCGGGTGGGTCACCAGCGGATTGCCCACGGTCGGGCCACGGCCGAAGACCAGGTTGAGCACGCCGGCGGGGAAGATCTGCGCCGCCAGTTCGGCCAGGCGCAGGGCGGTCAACGGGGTCTGTTCCGAGGGTTTGAGCACCACGGTATTGCCGGCGGCCAGGGCCGGGGCGATTTTCCAGGCGACCATCATCAGCGGGTAGTTCCACGGCGCGATGGAGGCGATCACGCCCACCGGGTCGCGGCGGATCATCGAGGTGTGGCCGGGCAGGTATTCGCCCCCCGCCGAGCCGCTCATGCAGCGGCTGGCGCCGGCGAAGAAACGGAACACGTCGGCGATGGCCGGGATCTCGTCGTTAAGGGCGGCGCTCAAGGGTTTGCCGCAGTTGTCCGATTCCAGTTTCGCCAGCTCCGGACCATGGGCCTCGATGGCGTCGGCCAGTTTCAGCAGCAGCAGGGCGCGGTCTTTCGGCGCGGTCTGCGACCAGCTTTCGAAAGCGTCGGCGGCGGCGCGCACGGCGGCGTCGACCTGGGCTTCGCTGGCTTCGTGGATATCCACCAGCACCCGGCCCAGGGACGGGTTGAATACGGATTGGGCCGGCCCTTCACCGTTGACGAGTTGGCCGTTGATCAGCAGTTTGGTTTGCATATGGGTGTCCTCATGACGCAATCAGATATTTCGATAAACACCGAACCTTTGTAGGAGCAGGGCTTGCCCGCGAAGGGGCCCGTAAGATCGCTAAAAGCTTCGCGGGCAAGCCCTGCTCCTACAAGGTTCGGCGTTCACCTTTGGAACTGGGTTATTTGCCGCCACTGCCCGCCACGCTTTCGCCACCGCGGGTCAGGTAGTAGGCGCCGAGAATCGGCAGCATCGTGACCATCATCACCAGCATGGCGACCACGTTGGTCACGGGCACATCCCGTGGCCGGCTGAGCTGGTTGAGCAGCCAGATCGGCAAGGTGCGTTCATGGCCGGCGGTAAAGGTGGTGACGATGATCTCGTCGAATGACAGGGCAAACGCCAGCATGCCGCCGGCCAGCAACGCCGAGCCGAGGTTCGGCAGGACGATGTAGCGGAAGGTCTGCCAACCGTCGGCGCCCAGGTCCATCGAGGCTTCGATCAGGCTGTGGGAGGTACGCCGCAAGCGGGCGATGACGTTGTTGTAGACGATCACCACGCAGAAGGTCGCGTGGCCGACAATGATGGTGAACATCCCCGGCTCGATCCCCAGGGTCTTGAAGGTTGCCAGCAAGGCGATCCCGGTGATGATCCCCGGCAGGGCGATGGGCAGGATCAGCATCAGCGAGATGCCCTGCTTGCCGAAGAAGTCCCGGCGATACAGGGCGGCCGAGGCCAGGGTGCCGAGCAGCATGGCGATCAGCGTGGCAATCGCGGCGATCTGCAACGACAGCTTGATGGCTTCCAGTACATCGGGCCGGGCGAAGGCCACGCTGAACCACTTCAGGGTGAAGCCCTGGGGCGGGAAGCTGAAGGCCGCGTCCTCGGTGTTGAAGGCGTAGAGGAAGATGATCAGGATCGGGAAGTGCAGGAACACCAGTCCACCCCAGGCGGCCAGGCGCAGACCCAGGGAGGCCTTGTCCCCATGTTGTGAATTAGAGCGCATCGAAGGCCCCCAGGCGTTTGACGATGGACAGGTACACGGCGATCAGCACGATCGGCACCAGGGTGAAGGCCGCGGCCATGGGCATATTGCCGATGGCACCCTGCTGGGCGTAGACCATGCTGCCGACGAAGTAGCCGGGCGGGCCGATAAGCTGCGGCACGATAAAGTCGCCCAGGGTCAGGGAGAAGGTGAAGATCGACCCCGCCGCGATGCCCGGAATCGACAGCGGCAGGACCACCTGCATAAAGGTCTGGCGCGGCTTGGCGCCGAGGTCCGCGGACGCTTGCAACAGCGACGGCGGCAGGCGCTCCAGGGAGGCCTGGATCGGCAGGATCATGAACGGCAGCCAGATATAGACGAACACCAGGCAGCGTCCCAGGTGCGAGGTCGACAAGGTGCTACCGCCAATCCCGGGAATCCCCAGGATGAACTGCAACAGCGGCTCCAGCCCGAGGTGCTGGACGAACCACTGGGCGACGCCGCCCTTGGCCAGCAGCAGGGTCCAGGCGTAGGCCTTGACGATATAGCTGGCCCACATCGGCATCATCACCGCGATGTAGAAGAACGCCTTGGTCTTGCCGGTGGTGTAGCGCGCCATGTAGTAGGCGATGGGGAAAGCGATAAGGCCGGCGACGATGGACACCACCACCGCCATGCCCAGGGTGCGCAGGATGATGTCGAAGTTCGACGGCGCGAACAGCGCGGCGAAGTTGGCCAGGGTCAGGTCCGGGGTGACCGCCATGGTGAAGTCGTCGAAGGTGTAGAACCCCTGCCAGAGCAGGGTCAGCAGCGAGCCGAGGTAGATCGCGCCGAACCAGATCAGTGGCGGCACCAGCAGCAGCGCCAGGTAGACGTTGGGGCGGCGGTACAACAGGTTGGCGAAGCGCCGCATCGGTGAGCCGGCCGCGGTCGCTTGGGGGAGGGCGAGGGTGTTCATCTCAGGCCTCGCTCGCCAGCACGGTCATGGCTTCCCGCGCCCAGCGCGCGGTGATGCGCTGGCCGGCCTGGTGCCCGGTATGGATGGCCTGCCATTGGCTGTTGGGCTGGCTGATGTTCAGGGTCTGGCCGTTGTCCAGTTTCAGTTCGTAGCGGGTGGCGCTGCCCTGGTACTGGATATCGTGGAGCAGGCCGCTGATCTCGACCTCATGACCTTGCACCGGACCGTCGGCGAAGCGCACGTGTTCCGGACGGATCGACAGCGGCAGGTCGCTGCCGCAGAGCTGTTTCGCCAGCTCGCCGCGAATCACGTTGGAAGTGCCGACGAACTCGGCGACAAACACCGTGGCCGGTTTCATATAGAGGTTGCGCGGGCTGTCGACCTGTTCGATGCGGCCCTTGTTGAACACGGCGACACGGTCGGACATGGACAGGGCTTCGGTCTGGTCGTGGGTGACGAAGATGAAGGTGATGCCCAGTTGGCGCTGGAGCTTTTTCAGCTCGCCTTGCATCTGTTCGCGCAGCTTGAGGTCGAGGGCGCCGAGGGGCTCGTCGAGTAGCAGCACGCGGGGGCGATTGACCAGGGCGCGGGCCAGGGCCACCCGCTGGCGCTGGCCGCCGGAGAGCTGCACCGGCTTGCGCTCGCCGTAGCCGGCCAGGGCGACCATGCCCAGGGCTTCTTCGGCACGGTTCAGGCGTTCGGTCTTGCCGACGCCTTTGACTTTCAAACCGTAGGCGACGTTGTCGCGCACGTTCATATGGGGGAACAGCGCGTAATCCTGGAACACCGTGTTCACATCGCGCTGATAGGGCGGCAGGCCGGCGGCTTCTTCGCCATGGATGCGGATCGAACCGGCGCTGGGTTGTTCGAAACCGGCGATCAGGCGCAGGCAGGTGGTCTTGCCCGAGCCGGAAGGGCCGAGCATGGAAAAGAACTCGCCGTCCTTGATATCGATGGAAACCCGGTCAACGGCTTTCACTTCGCCGAACTGACGGGAAACGTGGGTGAACTGGACTGCAAGCGTCATGATGCGGTGCTCCGAGAAGGCGTGGGTCGCCGCAGCGGCCCGGCCTGGACTTCTGAAAAAGCTGAAACGGTGGAGAGCGGTCTGACTCACAGCGCGCCGCCTGTTCGGACGCCATCGCCGGCAAGCCGGCTCCTACAGGATTTGTGTCGTACGCAACCTCGGTGTTCGACACCGATCCCTTGTAGGAGCTGGCTTGCCAGCGATGAGGCCCTTGAGCCTTGCATCGCCTATCTGGACGCCATCGCCGGCAAGCCAGCTCCTACAGGTTCTGCGGGTGCTCAAGATCGCTCGGGGATCAACGGCCACCCATGATCGCGATGTAATCCTGGGTCCAGCGGCTGTACGGCACGAACTTGCCGCCCGCTGCCTGCGGAGTGGTCCAGAAGGCGATCTTGTCGAAGTGGTCGAAGCCGTTGGTCTTGCAACCTTCAGCCCCCAGCAACTCGCTTTCCTTGCACGCCGCCGGGACCGCCGGCAACGAGCCGAACCAGGCCGCGACATCACCCTGGACCTTGGGCTGCAACGACCAGTCCATCCACTTGTAGGCGCAGTTCGGGTGCTTGGCATCGGCGTGCAGCATGGTGGTGTCGGCCCAGCCGGTGACGCCTTCCTTCGGAATGGTCGACGCCACCGGCTGCTTGTCCGCCTGCAAGCCGTTGACCATATAACCCCAGGAACTGGAGGCGGCGACGCCCTCGTTCTTGAAGTCGCTCATCTGCACGGTCGCATCATGCCAGTAGCGATGGATCAACGGCTGTTGCGCGCGCAGCAGGTCGAGCACGGCCTTGTACTGGGTTTCGGTCAGTTCATAGGGGTTCTGGATGCCCAGTTCCGGCTTGGCCGATTTCAGGTACAGCGCCGCGTCGGCGATATAGATCGGGCCGTCATAGGCCTGCACGCGGCCCTTGTTCGGCTTGCCGTCCGGCAGGCTCTGCGGATCGAAGATCACGCCCCAACTGGTCGGTGCCTGCTTGAACACGTTGGTGTTGTACATCAGCACGTTCGGGCCCCACTGATAAGGCGTGCCGTAGGTCTGCTTGTTGACCACATACCACGGCGCATCCTTGAGACGCGGGTCGAGGTTCTTCCAGTTCGGGATCAACGCGGTGTTGATCGGTTGCACACGCTTGCCGACGATCAGCCGCAGGGAGGCGTCTCCGGAGGCGGTGACCAGGTCATAACCGCCCTTGGCCATCAGACTGACCATTTCATCGGAGGTGGCCGCGGTTTTCACGCTGACCTTGCAACCGGTTTCCTTCTCGAAGCCCGTCACCCAGTCGTAGGCCTTGTCGCTTTCGCCGCGCTCGATGTAGCCGGGCCAGGCGACGATATCCAGTTGGCCTTCGCCCGCCCCGACGGCTTTCAGCGGCTCGGCGGCCTGGATCGAGACGCTGGCCAGCAGCGCGGTGGTCATTGCACTGAGCAGTGCGGTCTTGTGCACGAACATGGGGATTCCCTCTTCTTTAATTATGGTCGGGGCAGTTGAACGTGATGCAGCGTGCCGTTTGCGGGCTGGTTATTAGAGTAGAGCGTCTTACAAATGCTGGCCGTGGCGCGCCATGATGTGCCGCACCACGCTGTAGTCCTGAAGCGAATCGCTGGACAGATCCTTGCCGTAACCGGAGCGCTTCAGGCCGCCGTGGGGCATTTCGCTGACCAGCATGAAATGGCTGTTGATCCAGGTGCAGCCGTATTGCAGGCGCGAAGCCACCTGCATTGCCTTGTCCAGGTTCTGGGTCCAGACCGACGACGCCAGGCCGTATTCCGAGTCGTTGGCCCAGTCCACCGCCTGGCTCAGTTCGTCGAAGCGGGTCACGGTGACCACCGGGCCGAACACTTCGCGCTGGACGATCTCGTCGCTCTGCTTGCAACCGGCGAGCAGGGTCGGCTGGTAATAGAAGCCGGCCCCGGAATGCACGGCGGCGCCGGTGACCCGTTCGATATGCGGTTGCCCGAGGGCGCGTTCGACGAAGCTGGCGACGCGGTCGCGCTGGCGGGTGCTGATCAGAGGACCGATTTCGTTGTCGGCGTCGCGCTTGCCGGCAAACCGCAGGCTGCTGACCGCCGCGCCGAGTTCGGCGACCAATTTGTCGTGAATCCCGGCCTGGGCGTAGATCCGGCAGGCGGCGGTGCAATCCTGCCCGGCGTTGTAGTAGCCGTAGCTGCGCACGCCCTCGACCACGGCCTGCAGGTCGGCGTCGTTGCAGACGATCACCGGCGCCTTGCCGCCCAGTTCCAGATGGGTGCGCTTCACGCTTTTGGCGGCGGCCTGGAGGATTTTCTGGCCGGTGACGATATCGCCGGTCAGCGACACCATGCGCACTTTCGGGTGGCTGACCAGATGGCTGCCGACCCCTTCGCCACCGCCGCAAACGATATTGATCACCCCCGGCGGCAGCAGCTCGGCGAGGAACGGCGCCAGGGCCAGGATCGACAGCGGCGTGTGTTCGGACGGCTTGAACACCAGGGTGTTGCCGGCGGCCAGGGCCGGGGCGATTTTCCACGCGGCCATCATGATCGGGTAGTTCCACGGCGCGATGGAGGCCACCACGCCAATCGGGTCGCGGCGGACCATGCTGGTGTAGCCCGGCAGGTATTCGCCGGACAACTGGCCGGTCTGGCAACGCACGGCGCCGGCGAAGAAACGGAATACGTCGACGGTGGCGCTCAGGTCGTCCTGGCGGGCCAGGTGCAGGGGCTTGCCGCAGTTCAGCGATTCCAGGCGGGCGAGCAGGTCGGCGTTTTTTTCCACCGCATCGGCGATGGCCAGGAGGATATTGGCCCGTTGCTGCGGAGTGGTCCGCGACCAGCCGGCAAAGGCCCGGTGGGCGGCGAGGATAGCGCTTTCGACCTGTTCGCTGCTGGCTTCGGCGATATGGGTGAGTACCTCGCCCGTGGCCGGGTTGAGGATCGGCTCGACAAAACCCTGGCCGGCAACGAGTTCACCGTCGATCAGCAAAGCGGTGAACAGTGGGGTCGGGTGTGCGCCAGCCATTTTGCGAGTTCTCTTTTCTTGTGTGGCCATGGAGCTTCCCCTATCGCTGGAGTCCGGCCTTTCTCTAGATGGATGGCAAGAGACTAGTGGGCGGACGGGAGGTCGACAAATACTAAATACTGAATGCGGCGTTCGATTAAATAGATGGCTTGCGGCCGCCGTGGGGTTGTTCGCGGGCCACGGTCAGGAACGGGTCCACCAGCGGCGGTCGGGCGGTGCCCCGGCGCCAGGCCAGGCCGACGTCGAGGGTCTGGCTCAGGTCGGCCAGCGGCCGGGCTTCGATGATGTCGCCTTCCAGCGACCAGGGCCGGTAGGTCATGTCCGGTTGGATCGACACTCCCAGCCCGGCTGCTACCAGGCTCCGCACTGCTTCGGTGGACGCGGTACGCAAGGTGATCCGCGGTTGCAGGCCGGCGCCGCGCCACATGCGCTGGGCATTGCGGTCCATTTCATCGACATTGAGCTGGATCAGTGGCTCGCGGGCGACGTCGGCCAGGTTGATGCTGTCGTGTTCCAGCAGCGGATGCTGGGCCGGCAGCCACAGGCGATGGGGAGAGTGGGTCAGGACCTCGGTCTGCAGGGCGTGGCGGTCTTCGAGGTTGGAGAGGATCAGCACCCCGACATCGATCTCGCCGCTGACCAGCAAGTGCTCGATATAGGGCCGCTCGTCTTCCATCACGCGGATTTCCACATTGGGGTAGGCGCGCTGGAAACGGGTCAGCAGGTCGGCGAGGTAGTAGCCGGCCACCAGGCTGGTCACGCCGATGGTCAGTTGCCCGGCCACCTGGTCGGTGCTCTGTTGCAGGCTGCGCTTGGCGTTGTCGACGGTGGCCAGGATCAGGTGCGCCTGGCGCAGGAACTGGTGGCCCTGGTGGGTCAGGGTCATGCCCTTGGCATGGCGGTTGAACAGGCTGACGCCGATCTCCTGTTCCAGTTGCTGGATCGCCAGGGTCAGGGTCGACTGGGAAATGAACACCGCCTGGGCGGCGGCCGAGATCGAGCCGGTCTCGGCCACGGCGATAAAGTGACGGATCTGACGCAGGGTCATCATGGGGTGCGCACCGATGCCGGTTAGCCGGCGGGTTGTTTTTATGGATGCGACCCAGTGTATATCTTTTTAATCGATGGCCTTGCAGGTGGTGGGCGCCTCAGTGCGACCCGCCAGCCTCTGCTGCTTCATGAAAGTGCGCCTGGCCCTTGCCCGCATGCTTGGCGCGGTACAAGGCCTGGTCCGCCAGGCCGAGCACGTCGCTCAGGTCCGCAGCATCCAGGGGCCACAACGCGCCGCCGATGCTGCAACCGATCCAGGCCGGGACATCGTGCACCCGGAAGGATTGCCCCAGGCTGGCGAGCACGCGTTCGGCAATGCCGCGTGCCTGGTCAATGGCATCGTGGCGGGGCACTTGCAGCACCATCAGGAACTCGTCGCCGCCCAGGCGTGCCACCAGATCGCCTTCGCGCAGGCAGACGCGCAAGCGACTTGCCACTTCCCTGAGCAGCTCATCGCCGCCGGCGTGGCCGAACTGGTCGTTGATCGGCTTGAAACCGTCGAGGTCCAGGTACAGCAACGCCAGGTATTGGTTCTGTGCCTGGCTGCGCTGCTGGGCGCGCGGCAGGTATTTCTCCAGGGCGGCACGGTTCGGCAGGCCGGTCAGGGCGTCATGGTGGGCCAGGCTTTCCATCATCCCCAGGGCGGTCTGCTGGTTGCTCAGGCTGTCCACCAGATGGCGGATCGACTGGCTCAACTGGGCGATTTCCCGGGTGCCCCTGACCTCGGGAATTTCCATGGATTCACCGAGGCTCAAGCGGTCGGCGGCCCGGGCGATAGCGTGCAGCGGTCGGGTAAACCAGGTGGCCAGCAACCAGCCGACAAAGGCGATCACCACCGCCAGGGCAATGCCCCAGGCCAGGATGTCACGCTGCAATTCCTTGGCCGGGGCGTAGGCTTCATCGAGCGTCTGGCGCGTGACCACGGTCCAGCCCAGCCCTGCATAGCTGCCATAACCGTGGCTCATGGCAATCCCCGTGAGATAGTCGTTGCCGTCCGGCCAGCGCTGGACGCCCCAGCGGGTCTGTTGTGGGTCGAGGTTGTCGAACAAGGGCAGGGGCAATGCCTGGCCGATCGACTCACTGGGACCGAGGATGATCTGATGGTTGGCCGCGAGTACGAAAAACTCCACCTTGCGCCGGGCCTGCTGGGGTTCGAACAAGGATTGGCGCAGCTCTTCGGCCCAGCCCCAGGAGAGGTGCGCCGCGAGTACCCCTACTTTATTTTGTGACGATAGGTTGACGGACTTGTCGCTGAACACCGGCAGGCTGATGTCAACGAACTTCATGGCCTCGCCAGTGGGGTTGGGCAACAGTTTGGACAGTAGCTTGGCATCATGCACGTCCCCGACGAACAAGCGTTCCCGGCCCTGTTTGAACACGGGACGTTCGCTGATATCGGACTGTTCGAGAACGCCATGGGTTGCGGCCTTGACCACGCCGTCGGGCGCGACGAAACCCACCCAGGCGAAACTCGGGAATTCTTCCTGCAAATGATCGAGCAGGTGACGGATCTGTGGGGTATCCGAGGCTTGTTGCATCACCTGTAGCCGGCTGATGACGCTCAGCAGGTGAATCCGGCTGGCCATGTCGCGGTCCAGCCGATCCGCCATCTGGTAGGCGTTTTCGCCGAGATCCTGGCCGATTTCGTTGATCATCCGCGAATTGGAATCGTGGCTGATGAACGAACCCAGCAACCAGCTCAGCAGGCTGACCAGCACGGCGATCATCAACGCAAAACGACTGCGTAAGCTGGGCAGGACGGGCATGGCTTGGGTTCCTCGAACGGATTACTCAAGGATGACACACGCTCGGCTATACTGCCCTTCATTTGAATGGTTCCAGAGGACTGCGAGTGAAGAACTGGACGTTGCGCCAACGAATATTGGCAAGCTTTGCCGTCATCATTGCGATCATGCTGCTGATGGTCGTTGCTTCGTACTCCCGGTTGCTGTCGATCGAATCCAGCGAGGAGAGTGTGCGCACCGACGCCATTCCCGGGGTCTACTACAGCACCATGATCCGCAGCGCCTGGGTCGACAGCTATGTGCTGACCCAGCAATTGCTGGGGTTCACCGCCGACGGCGATATCAGTGCCGCTGACCAGGCGCAGTTCAAGGACTTCGAAAACCGTCTGAACGTGCAGATCGAGAACTACCAGAAGACCATTTTCAGCCAGGAAGACCAAGCGGCCTTCGACGTATTCAAGCGTGAGCGGGTGGCTTACGACAAGTTGCTGGCCAGCGTGCTCGATCTCTATCAGCACAAGCAGAACGACCAGGCTATCCGGATGTTCAACGAGCAATTGGCGCCTGCCTGGGCCGAAGGTCGCAAGCAACTCAATGACATCATCAACCAGAACAAGGACGTCGCCGACCAGGACACGGACTCGATTTCCGCCGCCGTGTCAGCGGCGAAACTCAGCATGGGCATTTCCCTGCTGATCGCGGTGATCGCTGCCGGCCTCTGTGGCCTGCTGCTGATGCGAGCGATCATGGCGCCGATGCAGCGGATTGTCGAAATTCTTGAAATCATGCGTACCGGTGACCTGAGCAGCCGCCTGAACCTGGCGCGCAAGGACGAGTTCGGGGCGGTGGAGACCGGCTTCAACGACATGATGACCGAACTCACGGCCCTGGTTTCCCAGGCCCAGCGCTCCTCGGTGCAGGTCACCACCTCGGTCACGGAAATCGCCGCCACCTCCAAACAACAGCAGGCCACGGCCACCGAAACCGCCGCGACCACCACCGAGATCGGCGCGACCTCGCGGGAAATCGCCGCGACTTCCCGCGACCTGGTGCGGACCATGACCGAAGTCTCCACCGCCGCCGACCAGGCCTCTGTGCTGGCAGGTTCCGGCCAGCAAGGGCTGGCGCGCATGGAAGAAACCATGCACTCGGTGATGGGCGCCGCCGACCTGGTGAACGCCAAGCTGGCGATCCTCAACGAGAAGGCCGGCAACATCAATCAGGTGGTGGTGACCATCGTCAAGGTCGCCGACCAGACCAACCTGTTGTCCCTCAACGCCGCCATCGAGGCGGAAAAGGCCGGTGAGTACGGTCGCGGTTTTGCCGTGGTCGCCACCGAAGTGCGGCGCCTGGCGGACCAGACCGCCGTCGCCACCTACGACATCGAACAGATGGTCCGCGAGATCCAGTCGGCAGTGTCCGCCGGGGTCATGGGCATGGACAAGTTCTCCGAGGAAGTGCGCCGCGGCATGTTCGAAGTGCAGCAGGTCGGCGAGCAACTGTCGCAGATCATCCATCAGGTCCAGGCCCTGGCGCCGCGGGTGCTGATGGTCAACGAAGGCATGCAGGCCCAGGCCACCGGTGCCGAACAGATCAACCTCGCCCTGGTACAACTGGGCGATGCCAGCAGCCAGACCGTCGAATCCCTGCGCCAGGCCAGTTTCGCCATCGACGAGCTGAGCCAGGTCGCGGTGGGCCTGCGCAGCGGCGTCTCGCGTTTCAAAGTCTGATGAGCGAGTGGGGGGCGAAACGCGTCGCCAGCGCGCAGCCCAGGAACAGCCTGTTCCTGGTCTTTCGTATCCAGGGCGAACGCTTTGCCCTGGAGGCCGTGGAAGTGGTCGAGGTGCTGCCGCGCCTGCAACTCAAGCCGATTGCCCAGGCCCCGGCCTGGGTCGCGGGAGTGCTGGCCCATCGTGGCGCGATGGTCCCGGTGATCGACGTCAGCGCCATGACCTTCGGCGAACCGGCGGCGGCGCGTACCAGCACACGGTTGGTGCTGGTGCATTACCGTCCCGCCGACGAGGTGCCCGGGCAGTTGCTCGGGCTGATTCTCGAACAGGCCACCGATACCCTGCGTTGCAACCCGGCGGACTTCCAGCCCTATGGCCTGGACAACCGCGCGGCGCCCTACCTGGGGCCGGTGCGCGAAGATGCCCAGGGCCTGCTGCAACGTATTCGGGTCAACGACCTGCTCAATGCCGAGGTGCGCGCGCTGCTGTTTCCAACGGTGGATGAGGCGCGGCCATGAGTGACGACCAGCGCTTTTTCGATTTCCTCAAGCACCGCATCGGCCTCGACGTGGCTTCGGTCGGCCCGGCGATTATCGAGCGTGCCGTGCGCCAGCGTTGTACTCAGTTGCAGATGCCCTCGGCGGACCACTACTGGACCCGCTTGCAGACCAACGGCGAGGAACAGCAAGCGTTGATCGAGGCGGTGATTGTCCCGGAAACCTGGTTCTTCCGTTATCCGGAATCCTTTTCGACCCTGGCGCGCCTGGCCAGCGAGCGGCTGGCACAGATCAAGGGCATGCGTGCCTTGAAGATCCTCAGCCTGCCCTGTTCCACCGGCGAAGAGCCCTATTCGATTGCCATGGCCCTGCTTGATGCAGGCTTGGCGCCGCACCAGTTCAAGGTCGACGGCATCGATGTCAGCCCGTTGTCTGTGGATCGGGCCAAGCGCGCGGTGTACGGCAAGAACTCCTTCCGCGGCCAGGGTCTCGAGTTTCGCGAGCGGCATTTCACTGCCCTGGCGGACGGTTACCGGCTCAGCGAGCGAGTTCGCGAACAGGTGCGTTTGCAGAGCGGCAACCTGCTTGACCCCGAGTTGCGGGTCGGCGAGGTCTATGACTTCGTGTTCTGTCGCAACCTGCTGATCTATTTCGACCTGGCGACGCAACGCCAGGTCTTCGACATTCTCAAGCGCCTTACCCATGTTGATGGTGTGCTGTTTATCGGCCCGGCCGAGGGCAACCTGCTGGGGCGGATGGGCATGCGCTCCATCGGCGCGGCGCAGTCCTTTGCCTTTCGCCGCGCGACGGAAGTCGAGCCCCAACCCCTGCCGGTGATCGTCCCGCCGCCTTTGCCGGTGCGTGTGTCGCAACCCGTCAGCGCGCCGGTGTTGCCTCTGCGCCGACCGTTCGCCCCAAGCGCGGTGTTCACGCCCGCCGCGCCAGTGTCGCTGGTCTCGAACGACGCGGCCGGCCTGCTGGCGCGGATTGCCACCCTGGCCAACGAAGGCAACGGCGCCCAGGCGCGCCAGGCCTGCGAAACCTACCTGCGCCAACACGAGCCGGTGGCCCAGGTCTTCTACTGGCTGGGCCTGCTGAGCGACGTGGCCGGCAGTGCGCTGGAGGCCCAGGGGTTTTATCGCAAGGCTTTATACCTGGAACCGCAACATCCCGAGGCCCTCGTCCACCTGGCGGCCCTGCTGGCTTCCCAGGGGGATGTGGCAGGCGCCCGGCGATTGCAGGAACGCGCCGCCCGTAGCGAGCGCACCGCTGACAGTGAGCGTAAACGATGAGCGGTTTGACAGACCTGAACCTGACCCACCACGACGCCGAGAAAATCGACGATTGCTGGAACCGCATCGGCATCCACGGCGACAAGTCCTGCCCGCTGCTGATCGAACATATCCACTGTCGCAACTGTGCGGTGTATTCCGCCGCGGCCACGCGCCTGCTGGACCGTTACTCGTTGCAACAGGAGCGTCCCGAACAGGGCGCGGTGGTCGAGGCGGCCAGTGATGTGCTCACCCGTTCGCTGCTGATGTTCCGCCTCGGCGAGGAATGGCTGGGCCTGGCCACCCGCTGCCTGGTGGAAGTCGCGCCGCTGCAGACGATTCATTCCCTGCCGCACCAGCGCTCGCGGGCCTTGCTCGGTGTGGCCAATGTGCGCGGTGCCCTGGTGGCCTGTCTGTCACTGGTGGAGTTGCTCGGGCTGGACGCCTCGATCACGGTCACGCCAGGCGGTCGGATCATGCCGCGCATGCTGATTGTCGGCGCCCAGGGCGGTCCGGTGGTGCTGCCGGTGGATGAAGTGGACGGTATCCATGCCATCGACCAGCGCCTGCTCGACAATGCCAGCGCCGCCGGGCCCCAGGCCAGCGCGCGGTTTACCCGTGGTGTACTGCCGTTCAGGGGGCGTAGCCTGCGTTGGCTGGATGAAGAGCAATTGCTGTCGGCCGTGACCCGGAGCTTCACATGACCCCCGATCAAATGCGCGACTCGTCGCTGCTGGAACTGTTCAGTCTGGAGGCCGAGGCCCAGACCCAGGTGCTCAGCGCCGGCCTCCTGGCCCTGGAGCGCAATCCGACCCAGGCCGACCAGCTCGAAGCCTGCATGCGTGCTGCCCATTCCCTCAAGGGCGCGGCGCGGATTGTCGGCGTGGATGCCGGGGTCAGCGTCGCCCATGTGATGGAGGATTGCCTGGTCAGCGCCCAGGAAGGTCGGTTGTATCTGCAAGCGGAGCATATCGACGCCTTGCTGCACGGCACCGACTTGCTGATGCGCATCGCCACGCCCAGCGCCAATGTCGGGCCACTGGAGATCGAAGCCTATGTCCTGCGGTTGCAGGCGTTGCTCGATCCGACGGCGGCCACTGCGCGGGTGGTGCCGGTGGCGCCCGAGCCGGCGCAAGTCGCGTTCGTGCCGTCGTCTGTGGCCGCCGATCTTGAAGCTCTGCCTCTTGATAGCGCGTTGGCGGAACCCCCGTCGCCGGAACTGACGCCCCCGGGCCGTCGGGTCGCCGAAGGTGGTGAACGGGTGTTGCGGGTCACCGCCGAACGTTTGAACAGCCTGCTCGACCTGTCGAGCAAGTCCCTGGTGGAAACCCAGCGCATCAAGCCTTATCTGGCGACGATGCAACGGATGCGGCGCATGCAGGACAAAGGCCTGCGCGCCTTGGACCAGCTCAGCGATCACTTGAAGACCGTCGGCCTGAGCCTGGAAGCCGAGGAGGCCCTGGGCGATGCCCGGCGTTTGCTGGCCGAGTCCCAGCAGATGCTGACGGCGCAAACCCTGGAACTGGACGAATTCGGCTGGCAGTCCAGCCAGCGCGCCCAGGTCCTGTATGACACCGCCCTGGCTTGTCGTATGCGGCCCTTTGCCGATGTGCTGAGCGGTCAGGTGCGGATGGTCCGCGACCTGGGCCGCAGCCTGGGCAAACAGGTGCGTCTGGAAATCGAAGGGGAGAAAACCCAGGTCGACCGCGACGTGCTGGAAAAGCTCGAAGCGCCGCTGACCCATCTGCTGCGCAATGCCGTGGACCATGGCATCGAAAGCCCGGAGTTGCGGGTGCTGGCCGGGAAACCGGCGGAAGGCCTGATTCGCCTGCGGGCCTCGCACCAGGCCGGGTTACTGGTGCTGCAACTGAGCGACGACGGCGCCGGGGTGGACCTGGAGCGGGTTCGTCGCAGCGTTGTCGACCGGCATTTGTCCCCGGTCGAGACCGCCGCGCAACTGAGCGAAGAGGAGTTGCTGAGCTTCCTCTTCCTGCCGGGGTTCAGCCTGCGGGACAAGGTCACCGAAGTCTCCGGGCGCGGGGTCGGCCTCGACGCCGTGCAGCATATGGTTCGCCAGTTGCACGGTGCCGTGGTGCTGGAGCAGGTGGCTGGGAAGGGCAGCCGTTTCCACCTCGAAGTACCGCTGACCTTGTCGGTTGTGCGCAGCCTGCTGGTGGAAGTCGGTGGCGAGGCCTATGCCTTTCCCCTGGCCCATATCGAACGCATGTGCGACCTGGCCCCCGAGGACATTGTGCAACTCGAGGGGCGCCAGCACTTCTGGCATGAAGGCCGGCATGTCGGGCTGGTGGCGGCCAGCCAGCTGTTGCAGCGCCCGGCCAGCGAACACCATGATGGCAACCTCAAGGTCGTGGTGATCCGCGAGCGTGATGCGGTCTATGGGGTCGAGGTGGAGCGCTTTATCGGCGAGCGCACCCTGGTGGTGTTGCCGCTGGACCCGCGCCTGGGCAAGGTCCAGGATATTTCCGCCGGGGCCTTGCTCGACGACGGTTCGGCGGTGCTGATCGTCGACGTCGAGGACATGCTGCGCTCGGTGGACAAGCTGCTCAACACTGGTCGCCTGGAACGTATCGACCGGCGCAATCGCCAGGCCAGCGAGGCCGTGCGCAAGCGCGTGCTGGTGGTCGACGACTCCCTGACCGTGCGCGAACTGCAACGCAAATTGCTGCTCAACCGGGGTTACGAGGTGGCGGTCGCGGTGGATGGCATGGACGGTTGGAACGCCCTGCGCGCCGAAGACTTTGACCTGTTGATCACCGATATCGATATGCCACGAATGGACGGGATTGAATTGGTCACACTCTTGCGTAAAGACACGCGCTTGCAGTCGCTGCCGGTCATGGTGGTGTCCTACAAGGACCGTGAAGAAGACCGTCGACGTGGACTGGACGCCGGAGCCGACTATTATCTGGCCAAGGCCAGTTTTCATGACGACGCCTTGCTGGATGCCGTGGTCGAGCTGATCGGGGGAGCCCAGGGATGAGGATCGCCATCGTCAACGATATGCCCATGGCGGTAGAAGCGTTGCGTCGAGCCCTGGCGTTCGAGCCGGCACACCAAGTGATCTGGGTCGCCGGCAATGGCGCCGAAGCGGTGAAATACTGCGCCGAGGACACCCCGGACCTGATCCTGATGGACCTGATCATGCCGGTGATGGATGGCGTCGAAGCTACCCGGCGGATCATGGCCGAGTCTCCGTGTGCCATTGTCATTGTCACTGTCGACCGGCAACAGAACGTGCACCGGGTGTTCGAGGCCATGGGCCACGGTGCCCTGGATGTGGTCGATACCCCGGCCATTGGTGGTGGCAACCCGAAGGAAGCCGCGGCGCCGCTGTTGCGCAAGATCCTCAATATCGGCTGGCTGATCGGCCAGCGCGGCAGCCAGGTGCGCAGCGTGCCCGGCCCGGCCCGGGACGACAGTCCGCGACAGAAGCTGGTGGCCATCGGCTCTTCGGCCGGGGGGCCGGCGGCCTTGGAAACCTTGCTGAAAGGTTTGCCTGCTAATTTTTCCGCCGCGATCGTTCTGGTCCAGCATGTCGACCAGGTATTTGCCGCCGGCATGGCCGAATGGTTGAGCAGCGCCTGCGGCCTGCCGGTGCGCCTGGCCCGCGACGGCGAGGCGCCGCAACGCGGCACCGTACTGCTGGCTGGGACGAACCACCATATCCGCTTGTTGAAAAACGGCACCCTGGCCTATACCGCCGAGCCCGTGAACGAGATCTACCGGCCTTCCATCGATGTGTTTTTCGAGAGTGTCGCCAGTTACTGGAATGGTGATGCGGTGGGTGTGCTGTTGACGGGCATGGGGCGCGACGGTGCCCAGGGATTGAAGCTGATGCGCGAGCGTGGCTACCTGACCATCGCCCAGGACCAATTGAGCAGTGCGGTGTACGGCATGCCCAAGGCAGCGGCGGCTATCGATGCGGCTGTTGAAATTCGTCCACTGAACAAGATCGCTCCACGTTTGCTGGAGATATTTCCGACATGAGTTCTATAGTCAGCAGTCCTGGCTTGAAAGCAGTACTTCAGGTGACCGCGTATGAATGATTTACAGATGTATGATTTCAAGACCACCGACGAAAACGCCGCGATGGTGTTGCTGGTTGACGACCAGGCCATGATCGGTGAGGCGGTGCGGCGCGGATTGGCCACTGAGAGCAATATCGATTTCCACTTTTGTGCTGATCCGCACCAGGCGATTGCCCAGGCGATCCGCATCAAACCGACGGTGATCCTGCAGGATCTGGTGATGCCCGGCCTCGATGGCCTGAGCCTGGTGCGCGAATACCGCAATCACCCGGCGACCAAGGACATTCCGATCATCGTGCTTTCGACCAAGGAAGACCCGTTGATCAAGAGCGCGGCCTTTGCCGCCGGGGCCAACGATTACCTGGTCAAGTTACCGGACAATATCGAACTGGTGGCGCGCATTCGTTATCACTCGCGCTCCTACATGACCTTGTTGCAGCGTGATGCGGCGTATCGGGCGTTACGGGTCAGCCAGCAGCAATTGCTCGACACCAACCTGGTGCTGCAGCGTTTGATGAACTCTGACGGTTTGACCGGGTTGTCCAACCGTCGGCACTTCGACGAGTACCTGGAGTTGGAGTGGAGAAGGGCGCAGCGCGAGCAGACGCAGATGTCGTTGCTGATGATCGACGTGGACTATTTCAAAGCCTTCAATGACAGCTTTGGCCACCTGGACGGCGATGAAGCCTTGCGCAAGGTGGCGGAGACGATCCGTGAGTCCAGCAGCCGGCCGTCGGACCTGCCGGCGCGTTATGGTGGCGAAGAGTTTGCGCTGGTGCTGCCGAACACCTCCCAAGGCGGAGCGCGACTGGTGGCGGAAAAACTGCGCCAGACCGTGGCGGGGCTGAAGATCCCCCACAATATGCCGGGCGAGGGGGCGGTGCTGACGGTCAGCATTGGGGTGTCCACGGTGATACCGCAGCAGGGCAGCAACTGTCGCGATCTGATTTCGGCGGCGGACAAGGGGCTGTATTCGGCGAAGAACAGTGGGCGTAATCAGGTGGGGGTTGGTTGAGGCGGATAAATCGCCATTACTGGCATCCGCAGTGGCTCGTATTTCAAGGTGTAAAAGCGGCGACTATTGGGTGAGTGGCTGGACTATAGTTCGGTCGTCACCGATGTGTCGGTGATCGATCTTAGCCGGTCGAAAGGCATTTATGGACGCACAAGCGCCCTCGTATCATGATGTCGGCGCTTTTTGCTGCTTGGCATTTTGTGCAATGGCGGCTGTGCGCGGGACATCTTCGGATGTGCCGGGTTTTCCAAGAATGCCCCGGTCGGCTAACCCGCGTACAGCCGCCACCCTAGTGTTTAGCCGCAGTAGTCGGTGGTAGCTCCTTTGCATTCTTGGGAGAAACACCATGAGTAATTTTCGTCCGCTACAAAGCAACCTCACCGAAGTCCCCGTTCTCTACCTCAATCTCGATGCCCCGGTGCGTGACCTGTATGAGTGTGCCATCCAGCGCATCAAGGCCGCCCGCGACCTGAGCCACAGCCTGACTTGCATGAGCATCGGCAACACCTGCGACCGTGATCTTCAGCACTTCGCCAGTGCCTCTTACCTGCTGTTGCAGGATGGCTGCGACGCGCTGGACGCGATGCAGGGCCGCTTCACCGACCGAGCCCGCAGCGCCCCGGTTTCCTGACTAAACATCACTCGTGTGGGAGCCGGCTTGCTGGCGATGACGTCCGCAAGGGCAGTGCAAGGCTCAAGGGCCTTTTCGCGGGCAAGCCCTGCTCCTACAATCTTGCGTCGTACACAAGTTCGGTGAACGACGGCTTACTGTAGGAGCGGGGCTTGCCCGCGAAAACGTCGGCCCTGGCGATGCAAATCTTGAGGTTTTTATCTCTAGGTATCAACTAAGAATGTAGCAGATTTTTCAATGGTGAGTGAGATTTGACTTTGGAAGTTGATCATAGGTTTAACTCGTTGATCGGAGGATCTTGATACGATTCATCAATTTCTATGCCGGCGATTCGGGCTTTACTTTCCAATACGTCCCGTTCTTTTTTATAGAGTGCCAATTCTTCGGGAAGTAAATCTTTCCAGCGAATCTTGTCGTCGCCTTGAAAGGGGGCTCGCCAAAATTCAGCTTCTGTGGAGAAATTTAAGCTTATTAAATAGGTGCCTCTTTCATTTGGGTATTTTTTTGAAAGTTGACGCCATGCTTTAAGGTGTAGGTATGAATTGTTGTTGTAGAAATACCAATTATAAAAAGATCCTATTTTAAGCCAGCGCTTAACGTCAATTTTATAGTTTGGATCTAGCCAAGGATGGCTGGATACCGGTTTTCCTAGTATTTCGCGCGGGGTATTAATTTTATTCATCTCTTTGCCTGAGATCCTCGGGTCACTTCTGTGATAGTAATGCTTCCATCCTGCTCGTTGGAGACCGTCAATGAGTCGATATATGGCGTCTTGATAGTCTGTGTGTAGGCTGTCATCGGGGAGGCCTCTTAGAGTAATGTCGATGCTTTCTATCTGGCTGCCATATTTAGTCCATATATCAGTTGTAATGTTGGTCGCATTTTTTAGTAATAAAGTATGTTCTCCGGTTTTAATTTTAACGATTGGTAGCGTTTTGCTGTTGTGTGAGCTTGATAGGCTGTACCAGCAAACGTCGGAGCTTTTTGAGCAGTCAAGCTTGAACTGTGACGGGCTGCGAGCTATGACTGAATTAATATCTTCTTTAAGTTTTATTTCAATGATCGGATTTTCTTTTTGCATGTCTAGAACCTCTGTTTTGTATGTTTCCTTGCAGGAGGTCAGTAGCAAAATAAATGCTAGTGTTGTCAGGCGTTTCACTCGAGATTTTGCCAGCTTGAGATGGATATTATGGATGACTCCATGTTTTTAATATCCTTTTGCATTTGTTTGTGATATTGAAGTGCGATTGTCCGAATGAACTCCATTCTGTCGGCTTTGTTGTAAAGGTCGCCTTCTGTCATTTGCACGCGAAAATCTTCCTCTTCTACGTCGCATGCCGTGCTGAAGGCTGCGGCTCTCAAGGGGAAGCAAGGAAGCCCTTCTGTCAAAGTTTGAAGATCCAAGACTTTTTGGAACGTGTGATCCTCGTAGATAAGCGGCTGCAGGACTTCTAGTTGTTCATGGTTGGCAATGGCTAAAAGTGATTCAAACTGCAGGTTTGGTTTTTCTCTCATGGTGGCTTGTTCACACTTTTTGATGGTGTTAAAAGCTTCAAGAATGTAAGGGTTTACCCTGAAGTGATTAAGGGTCACCAGCGCCTCCTCCGCCCACGGCAAGCTTTTTAGTCCCGCCAGTGCCAACTCAGGGCAGTTCAGCGCATTACGCTCCAACGCACATTCTTCGAATTGTTCGGGAAATTGGCTGTAAAACCAGTGCCAGACAAAAATGTCTTGGAACAACCAAAAGTTACCCTTACCCAGCCCGTCCTTACCGATAGCCATTGGATTGGGCAGATAATCCCCTACTGAGACAGCCAGAGCGTCCGGTATGAAGTCCAATCCGCACTTGACTTGTTTGCTGGCAAAGGCCGCCAGACCCATCCAGTAGAAACGTCCCTTCAGTTCGGGCTTTCCACCGTCTTCCAACTCCAGATAGAACCGCGCATAGGTTGCCGCGATACGCGCGGCACGGGCACTGAAACTGGCGACCAATTCGCTGCGTACATGTTGCGAATAGGGATCGCGCCTCTCTACTGTCAGCCGACGTATCGCTTCCTGCTGACCCCAGGCCCAGAGTATTGCGCAGTCAAAAGTCTGCTGAGAGACTGAGCCGGGTCGGGTATTGGTGGTGCATGTGAGGATCGGATCTGCGCTCATTGCTTGCGACTCCTTTCGTAACTGTCAGCGCCTTCCGGGACATGGAATTTGTCCCAGCTCAGAAACGCCTTTAGGTCCTGGGCGGTTTGGGTCTTGATGCGAGGGAGAAGCCCGTCGGCATCGCTGGTGACAACCTGAGGGGCGGTTTCTCCAGGCACTGCAACGGTGACCTTGATCCCTTTCAGCGGCGTACCGGAGCGGCTGAGCAGTTGCATCTGCTCGTCGTGGGCTTCTTGGGACGAGCTGCCGGGTATGTGATGTGTAGTTCCGGCCTGTCCCTCGGCTGCGGGTTTGAGGGCTGTCAACACGGCAGCTCTCGCTGCCGTACCAGCGATCCCAGCGGCGTCGGGGCCTACACGACTGATGCCGTTGCCATCGAGTTTGATGAAGTGACCGCCTACCTTGATCGTCAATTCGGCACCGGCCTCGATAATGATTTTTTTGCCTGCATAGAAATGGATCTCCTGACCAGCCTCAACGAGGTAACCCAACCCCGCCTTCACCTGCTGGCTTCGACCCACCGTCAGATGATCATCACCCTTCACCTCGCAACGTCGATCCTGGTGAACCGTATGATGTTCTTCGGCCTTGAACTCGACGTAGCTGTTGGCACCGACGCTTTCATGCCGCTCATGACCGATCTGTACATGCTGGTCATGTTCGATGTGCTGCTCGAAATCCCGTTGGGCATGCACATAGATCTGTTCCTGGCCCTTGAGGTCTTCGATGCGGATCTCATTACTGCCGCCACCCCCGGGGCTGCTCTGGCTTTTGAACACACTGCGGGTCTTGTGCGCAGGCAGAGGGTAGGGCGCTTGCTGCAGCGCGTTGTTCAGGCAACCGACGATCAGTGGCTGATCGGGGTCGCCTTCGAGAAAGGTCACCAGCACCTCCATGCCGACACGGGGCAGGGTGACGGCGCCATGACTCGGCCCGGCCCAGCCGGACGCCACCCGCAACCAGCAACTGCTGTGGGCGCCGGTTTCGTCGGAACGATCCCAGTGAAACTTCACCTTCACCCGGCCATATTCGTCGCAGTGGATTTCTTCGCCGGGCGGGCCGGTGACGATAGCGGTCTGGGCATTCAGGCGACGGGATTCGCGCACCTGTAGCGGCGGCCGAAAGAACACATCCCACGGCGTGGCGAGAAAGCTGTTGCGGTAGCCCTGGCGGAAATCGCTGTCGGCAACGCTCGGGATCGGTGCCGACTCCTCCAGGACCTGCGGCTGTTTGCCTTCATGGGTCAGGTGGGTCAGCAGCCAGAGATCATTCCAGTCCGGCTGTGGATGGTCGCTCAGGGTCAGGAGATGACCGCTGGCCAGTTGTGGCGCATTGCTCTTGCCCGAAGCCTGTCGATAGTCGGCGCGATGGCGCTCCAACTGACGGCGATTGAGTCGTTTACCAGCGTCGTCATGCTTGAAGCGGCCAGGATAGCGATAGTCCTCCAACACGGGTTTCGGTAGTGAATCCGAGCAGTGGGTCGTCCGCTCCAGCAAGGTATGCGGCTTCTCGAAGTCGTAATCACGCAAGGCCGCATGACTGCTGCGGGTCTCCAGGCGCAGGTCAAAGGACTTGATGCTCGCGGTCGTAGCCACGGTGCCGCTGTCCGGCACATAGGGCACGGCATTGGACAGCCGGCGAAAGAAGGTCTGGTCATCGCCGAAGGCCAGGTGATGGTCGGCCGGGCTGTGCTGGAAGTGGTAGTGCAGGCCGTCTTCCTCACACAGCCGCTGGATGAAATCCAGATCGGATTCGTTGTACTGCACGCAGTACTCGCGGGCGGGCAGGGGTGTGGCGAGATTGAAGCTGAAGGCGTTGCCGAGGATGCCGTGGTCCTTGAGCACCCGGGCGATGATCTGCGGTACGGTCTGGTTCTGGAAGATGCGCTGGTTGAAGCGATGACCCAAGTAGGTCAGTTGCGGCACGAGGGTGAGGTGATAGTGGGTCCAGCGCTGACCGGTATCACCCTGGCCGATGCTGTAGACCTGGCCGTGAATACCCGCGCCGCTATCGTTGAAGGCGAGAAAGCCCTGCTGGTGCAACAGCTCGTCGAGGTTCAGGTCCGGGCGGCGGCTGACCAGTTCCAGCTCGAAACGATAGGGCTGGCTGATGGCTTCACTGCCCTTGAAGGCCAGCACCTGGAGTTCAGGGGCAAGGCCCGGGAGGGTCAGGGTAAAGCGGTTTAACGGCGCTGAAATGAACATTCGTAGTCCCTTACTCAAGCGGTAAGGGGGGAGTCTGCTTGTCCTCGGCGGCGCGTTGAATAGGTCTGTGAAAAAACAGAAATGCCTTACATTTCAAGGTTAAAAAGACTGACGCGGTAGCGGAATTTTTTGCCAGAAGAAGTGAAAGTGCTACTGCTGGGGGGCTTAAGCAGGTGGAGGGTTGCTGAAATATCACGATACGGTGTGATGCTGTACAATAATTGCACACCAAAATACTTTTGAGCAGACCGCTCCTTGAACGGGTATTTCAACATGAAGCCTGAATCACCACCCAGCATCCCCACCGCATCGCTGCTATTGGCTGCGCTCGCGTTGATCGGTGGGTATGGTGCTGCGGTATCGGTTCAGGCTGCTGCGGACCACGATAGCGGCTTCAGAAATGAGGCCAGCCAGAAGTCCAGTCAGCTCGCTATCGAGATTCACGGGCTGATAAAAAAGGCGAAGCAGGTAGAAAACGGGTTCGCAAGCATCATCAAAGACATGCTTGCCAGAGATCCGGCCCGTACTCCTGAAGGACTGGATGCTCAAGCAAAACTTGAAGATCTGGGGCGGAATCTGGACAGCTTTCGCGGCATGGAACTGACGCTACGCAGTGCGATTGTCCCGGAGGGGTTGGCCGAGGTCCATATGGATCTTCGTCGGTCCATGGCTCGTGCAAGGGAGAAAATGGCGATTACCCACAGCCTGCTCTCTCAAATGCTGACAGTGCCGGAATCCTTTGAAAGTACTGCTGATGGAGAAGGGCTGCGCGCATTGGCCGAGCATTCCACCCAGAGGCTGATTGAGTTGGCTAACGCCTGATGTCCAGGGCGTCAGCCATCTTTCATCCGGAGTCCTACCGCGAGCTTTTTCTGGATGTTCTAAAGGATTATCCAGGACTGGACACCGCTCTACTGAATGATTTCGTTACCTATAAGCAGACAGGCATTCCTTCAGATCGATTTGGGCGCGACGCTCCCTACGTCTGGCCGGCAGCTGCGTTTAATGCAAACCTCATGCATATCCACTTGAAGCTTCCGCCGGAAAAGTTTCCCAAGAACCTTCCTCAGATCGATCGAGTCTGTCGTAGAGGCGCTCCGGAAAAGGACGCCGCTCTTGTTTATGTGCGCGGAGAGCTGGAAGAACATCGTTACTGTCATCTTGCGGTCCTGTATCCCGATGGGCATGCCAGGGCGCGGGAAGAGAAGCTGATGCGATACCTGGCCAGATTGGCGCAGAAGTTTCGCGGCGAAAACTGAAATCACCCCGCCAAGCGGGCTGCCGGGACGCGTGCAACTCGGTTATACTCGTCGGCTTTCAAAAGTTCACCGACGAGTGCTGCCCGCCATGGAAATCAACCCGATCCTTAACAGTATCAAGGACCTGTCCGAGCGCTCCGAAACCATTCGGGGGTATCTTTGACTACGATCAAAAGCATGAGCGCCTGACCGAGGTCAATCGCGAGCTTGAAGATCCAGCTGTCTGGAACAACCCCGAATACGCCCAGAACCTCGGCCGCGAGCGTTCCGCGCTGGCGCTGATCGTCGAGACCCTGGACGACATGTCCAGCGGCCTGAGCGATGCCCGCGACCTGCTGGAAATGGCCGCCGCCGAAGAAGACCAGGGTGCCGTCGACGACGTCGCCGCTGAAGTCGAACGCCTGCGCGCCGCCCTCGAGAAACTCGAATTCCGCCGGATGTTCAGCGGCGAAATGGACCCGAACAACGCCTACCTGGATATCCAGGCCGGTTCCGGCGGCACCGAAGCCCAGGACTGGGCCAATATCCTGCTGCGCATGTACCTGCGCTGGGCCGACAAACGCGGTTTCGACGCCACCATCATGGAACTGTCCGCCGGCGAAGTCGCCGGGATCAAGGGCGCCACCGTGCATATCAAGGGCGAGTACGCCTTCGGTTGGCTGCGCACCGAGATCGGCGTGCACCGTCTGGTGCGCAAGAGCCCGTTCGACTCCGGCAACCGTCGTCACACCTCGTTCTCGGCGGTGTTCGTCTCCCCGGAAATCGACGACAACATCGAAATTGAAATCAACCCGGCAGACCTGCGGATCGATACCTATCGTTCTTCCGGTGCCGGTGGTCAGCACGTCAACACCACCGACTCGGCCGTACGGATCACTCACGTACCGTCCAACACCGTGGTCAGCTGCCAGAACGAACGTTCCCAGCACGCGAACAAAGACACCGCGATGAAAATGTTGCGGGCGCGCTTGTACGAACAGGAAGTGCAGAAGCGCAATGCCGCTTCCCAGGCCCTGGAAGACACCAAGTCGGATATCGGCTGGGGTCACCAGATCCGCTCCTACGTACTCGACGCCTCGCGGATCAAGGATCTGCGCACCAACATCGAACGCAGCGACTGCGACAAGGTGCTGGACGGCGATATCGACGAATACCTGGAAGCCAGCCTCAAGCAAGGGCTTTAAGGCACTGCGGCGACGGCGCGCACCAAGGCGCGCCGCCTGCCGTGAACCCCTGCCGAAGGCCGGGGGCAACGAACCTGTGATGGAAAATCTAAAGACATGAGCGACCTACAACTCGACCCGCAAGCCCTGCAACAGGAAGAAAACACCCTGATCGCCCTGCGCAAGGAAAAGCTGGCTGCCGAGCGCGCCAAGGGTCAGGCCTTCCCCAACGACTTCCGTCGCGACGCCTACTGCGAAGACTTGCAGAAACAGTACGCCGACAAGACCAAGGAAGAGCTGGCTGAGGCGGCGATCCCGGTCAAGGTTGCCGGTCGCATCATGCTCAACCGTGGCTCGTTCATGGTGATCCAGGACATGTCCGGGCGCATCCAGGTCTACGTCAACCGCAAGACCCTGTCGGAAGAGACCCTGGCCGCGGTGAAAACCTGGGACCTGGGCGACATCATTGCCGCCGTTGGCACCCTGGCCCGCTCCGGCAAGGGCGACCTGTACGTTGAAATGACCGACGTGCGCCTGCTGACCAAGTCGCTGCGCCCGCTGCCGGACAAGCACCACGGCCTGACCGATACCGAAACCCGCTATCGCCAGCGCTACGTCGACCTGATCGTCAACGAAGAAGTGCGCCAGACCTTCCGCGTGCGTTCTCAGGTCATCGCCCATATCCGCAACTTCATGATGCAGCGCGATTTCATGGAAGTGGAAACGCCGATGCTGCAGACCATCCCCGGTGGTGCCGCGGCCAAGCCGTTCGAAACCCACCACAACGCGCTGGACATGGGCATGTACCTGCGCATCGCGCCGGAGCTGTACCTCAAGCGCCTGGTGGTCGGTGGCTTCGAGCGGGTGTTCGAGATCAACCGCAACTTCCGTAACGAAGGCGTGTCGACCCGGCACAACCCCGAGTTCACCATGTTGGAGTTCTACCAGGCGTACGCCGACTACGAAGACAACATGGACCTGACCGAAGAGCTGTTCCGTGAACTGGCCCAGGCCGTTCTGGGCAGCACCGACGTGCCGTACGGCGACAAGGTCTTCCACTTCGGCGAACCGTTCGTGCGCCTGTCGGTGTTCGACTCGATCCTCAAGTACAACCCTGAGCTGACCGCCGCCGACCTGCAGGACGTCGACAAGGCCCGCGCGATCGCCAAGAAGGCCGGTGCCAAGGTGCTCGGCTTTGAAGGCCTGGGCAAGCTGCAGGTGATGATTTTCGAAGAGCTGGTCGAGCACAAGCTGGAACAGCCGCACTTCATTACCGAGTACCCGTTCGAAGTCTCGCCGCTGGCCCGTCGCAATGACGAGAACCCGAACGTCACCGACCGTTTCGAGCTGTTTATCGGCGGTCGTGAAATCGCCAACGCCTATTCCGAGTTGAACGACGCGGAAGACCAGGCCGAGCGCTTCCAGGCCCAGGTGGCCGAGAAGGACGCCGGCGACGACGAAGCCATGCACTACGACGCCGACTTCGTACGGGCGCTGGAGTACGGCATGCCGCCGACGGCGGGCGAGGGCATCGGTATCGACCGCCTGGTGATGTTGCTCACCAACGCACCGTCGATTCGCGATGTGATCCTGTTCCCGCACATGCGGCCGCAAGCATAAAATTGCTGTTGAAAAAGCCGCCCTCACAAGGCGGCTTTTTTATTGTCTATTGGTACTGATGTTTCAGATTATTACAAGAGAGGAAGACCGGTAGTGGAGCGTGCAATGGCGCAAAAGGGAGCAGCTGGCGTCGCTACGGCGGTGGCTGAGAGCGTTCAGTATCAAGGGCGCAAGGCCAGTCGACAGGGAAGCGAGCAACGACGACAGGCGATTCTTGACGCCGCCATGCGCATTGTCGTGCGCGACGGTGTGCGTGGGGTGCGGCACCGCGCGGTGGCCGCCGAGGCCGATGTGCCGCTGTCGGCCACTACCTATTACTTCAAGGATATCGATGACCTGCTCACCGATACCTTCGCCCAGTATGTCGAGCGCAGTGCGGCCTTCATGGCCAAGCTGTGGGGAAACACCGAAGGCATATTGCGGGAAATGGTCGCCTACGGTGACGGCAGTGCGGCCTCGCGGGCGCAAGTGGCCGACGACATCGCCCATATGATTGTCGACTACATCCAGCGGCAACTGCACAACCGTCGCGAGCACCTGATGGCTGAGCAGGCGTTTCGTCAGGAAGCGCTGCTCAATCCACGCCTGGCGGTGTTGGTGCGTTCGCACCAACAGATTCTCCTGCAGGGCGCCTACCAGTTTGTCCAGGTACTGGGTACCAAAGAGCCTCAGCAGGATGCCAAAGTGTTGACGGCGATTATCGGACGGATGGAATATCAGGGCCTGCTCAACGACGCCGAGGTCCAGTCCGAACAGGACATGCTGGGGATCCTCTCGCGCTACATGCACTTGGTGCTGGCCTCGGTCTAGGCTCTGTGCATGGCTATTCACCGGTATCACCTTCAGGAGTCACCCTTGGACGATTACCAGCAGACGATACGCAGCCTCTCTGATCGCATTGTGCTGGCACAGACGCCGATTCGCGTGCTCGACGCGGTGAAGTGGGACGAGAACATCCGCAAGGCGTTTCTCAAGGGCAAGGGCAAGGAAATGCCGGCGGTGGATCGCGACTATTATGCCTCGCGGCCGCTGTCGTTCGATTCCAGCGCGGTGAAACTGGAGTTCCAGAATATCGAGCGCGATATCACCCGGCGGCTCGGCCAGTTCAACCCGGTCGGGCAGATCATGCGCCGCATGTGCCGCGAGTACCGGCAGGTGGTGCGGATGCTCGAAGCCCGTGGCACCGCGGATTTCGGCCTGATCTCCCAGGAGTTGTACGGCGCTGCTTCGGATGCGTTCCACGCCGGTGATCCGACCCTGGCCGACCTCGGCTTGATGCTCTCCGATTACCTGAACAATATCGACGGCCGGGGTGATCTCAAGGACGAGCCCAAGACCCTGACCGCCAAGGAGGCGGTCGATATGCTGCAAAGTCGCCTGAACAAGGTGTTCGGCGAGGCCGAGGAAACCATCCGGGTGTTCGAGTCCGACGGCATTGTCGCCGACGCGGCGGCGGGCGCCGACTACATCAAGATCCGCGCCGATGCGATGTTCAATTCGCGGGATGTGCGGGCGCTGGAGGTGCATGAAGGCCTGGTGCATGTCGGCACCACCCTGAACGGCTTGAACCAGCCGATCTGCACCTTCCTGTCCAAGGGCCCACCGTCGTCGACAGTGACCCAGGAAGGCCTGGCGATTCTGATGGAGGTGATTGCCTTCGCCTCCTATCCGACCCGCCTGCGCAAGCTGACCAACCGTACCCGGGCCATCGACATGGTGGAGCAGGGCGCGGATTTCCTCCAGGTGTTCGAGTTCTTCCGCGAGCAGGGTTTCGAAATGGCGGAAAGCTATGGCAATGCCAGTCGGATCTTCCGTGGCTCGACACCGACGGGGCTGCCATTTACCAAAGACTTGTCCTACCTCAAAGGCTTTATCATGGTTTACAACTATATTCAGTTGGCCGTGCGTAAGGGCAAGCTCGAGCAGGTGCCGCTGCTGTTTTGCGGCAAGACCACGTTGGAGGATATGCGCACGTTGCGCCAACTGGTGGATGAGGGGTTGGTGGTGCCGCCCAAGTACCTGCCGGAACAGTTCCGCGACATGAATGCGCTGTCGGCCTGGATGTGTTTCAGCAACTTCCTGAACCACTTGAGCCTGGATCGGATCGAGGCGGATTACTCTAATATCCTCTGACCGCCGACCCTGTAGGAGCGAGCTTGCTCGCGATGGTCGTCAACGATAACGCGGGGCATCTGGTGCCCCGAGGTGCCTGTGCCTCCATCGCGAGCAAGCTCGCTCCTACAGGTGAGGGTTGGCGACATTTCTCCTTATCTAGCGAGGCTTCAAACGGATGAGAATCCTCGGCATGCTCTGCCTGCTGCTGACCCTGGGCGGTTGTAGCTCCCTGCTGTTCTACCCCGATCGCGGCCTGCCGTTCACTCCCGCTAAAGCGCACCTCGAATACCGCGATGTCACCCTGACCACCGCCGACGGCGTGCGCTTGCGCGCCTGGTGGCTGCCGGTCAAGGCCGGCGTGGCGGTCAAGGGCACGGTGCTGCATTTGCATGGCAACGGCGGCAATCTGTCCGGGCATCTGGGCGGCAGCTGGTGGTTGCCGGAGCAGGGTTACCAGGTATTGATGCTCGATTATCGCGGTTATGGCGTGTCCGAAGGCGAACCGAGCCTGCCGGCGGTCTACCAGGATATCGATGCGGCGTTCGACTGGCTGCAAAAGGCCCCGCAAGTCCAGGGCAAACCCCTGGTGGTCCTGGGGCAGAGCCTGGGCGGGTCGCTGGTGGTGCATTACCTGGTGGAGCGCCATCCCGAATACCAGTCGCGGCTCAAGGCCCTGGTACTTGATGGCGCGCCGGCCAGCTACCGTTCGGTGGGGCGTGATGCCCTTGCGTCGTCCTGGCTGACCTGGCCCCTGCAAATCCCCTTGTCCTGGCTGGTCCCCGATGGCGACAGCGCGATCAAGGCCATGCCGCGCCTGACCGGGGTGCCGAAACTGATTTTCCACAGCCTCGACGACCCGGTCGTGCCGCTGGTCAATGGCATCCAGCTGTATCAGGCGGCGCCACCGCCGCGGGTGCTGCAATTGACCCGTGGCGGCCATGTGCAGACCTTCGGCGACCCGACCTGGCGCCTGGTGATGCTGCGTTACCTCGACGACCCGCAGCACTTCAACGGCCTGCGCCGCCTGGGCGAGATCCCGAATTATCCGCCTGTCCCGAATTCGAATGTTGAACCAGAGAGTCCGCAATGACTGAAGAACGTAACGCCATTCCCCTGATCCTCACCGGTATCTGCAGCATCATCGGTACGGTCGCGTGCCTGTGGTACTACGGTTACCTGCATTTCGCCAAACCGGAGGATGCGCTGCTGCTGAACGAGTTCACCATGCTCAAGACGGTGCCCGGGGAGGATTACAAGATCTCGCTGGAACCGGCGGCGCAAACCGCGCAGTGCATTGACGGGGTGCTGGTGCTGTTCGACACCGAACAGAAGGGCTTGACCGGCGTACTGGTGAACAGCCAGAAGCAGGCGGTGCGCTGCATGGGGCAGGAAACGCCGACGTTGGTGCAGTAGGTTTTTCCAGAGGCCGGACGTGAAAAAACCGCCTGATTGAATCAGGCGGTTTTTTTAACCTGTCAGTTGGCGCTGCTGATGGACGAGCGCGGGGCCACGGGTTGGTTGTCGTTGGAAATGGTCACTTCCACGCGACGGTTCATGGCGCGGCCGGAAACGCTGCCGTTATCCGCTACCGGGTATTCCTGGCCATAACCCTGGGTCACGATACGCGACGGGTCGACGCCCATCTTGATCAGTGCCACTTGCACCGAGGTGGCGCGGCGCTCGGACAGGCTCTGGTTGTAACCCGAACCGCCGGTGCTGTCGGTGTAACCCTCGATGATCACCTTGCGATCAGGGTTTTCCTGGAGGAACTGCGCCAGTTTGTTGATGTTGACCAGGCCGGAGGATTTCAGGTCGGCCTTGTTGGTGGCGAACAGCACGTCACCGAAGGTCACCAGGGTGCCCCGCTCGGTCTGCTTGGCGTTGAGGCTTTCCTGCAGCTGTTTGATCTGCTGGTCACGGGCGTCCAGGCGGGCCTGGGCCCGCTGGGCGGCCGCGTTTTTCAGGTTGGCTTCGGCGGTGCGCAGGGCGATGGTCTGCTTCGCCACTTCAACCCGCTGGTTGGTCAGGTAAGCCAGCTGGTCGACGGTTTCGACCTTTTCATGGTCCTGGTAGGCCTTGTTGGTCTTGTCCAGGTAGTCGCTGGCGTCCTTGGTTTCCAGGGCGGCGACCTTGCTTGCTTGCGGGTTTGCTTGCAGGCCGGAGAAGTTGGTACGGGCCTGCTCCAGGTTGGCATTGGGCTGCGACGAGCAGGCGGCCAGGCCGACACTGAGGGCCAGGAGGGCGGGGATCATCAATTGTTTACGCATAATGGTTCATCCTTTTTAGGGTTCAAGCTTCAGGGAAAGCAGGCGTCAAGCGGGGCCGATGCTTACTGCACCGGTTGCACGGAGCGCTGGCTTTCCTGGCGCAGTTCCTGAACACCTTTCTGTGAGTCCTTCACGGCCAGCTCGGCCTTGGCGGCCTGGGCCTTGCGTTCGGCGACGCGGGCATCCCATTCAGCCTGTTCGGACAGGCGACGGGCTTCGTCATACTTTTTATCGTGCATGGCCATTTCAGCTTGTTTGAGCTTGTCCTGGGCCGACTTCATTTCCACCGCTGCGTATTCGGTGCCGCCGGCACTGACGGCGCTATTGACCGCCGATTGGGTCACGGCGTACTGCTCGGTCGGCGGGTTACCGGCGCAACCGGCCAGAAGCAGGCTGCTGCCGAGTACCAGCGCGGCCAGTTTCAGTCCGCGCAGGGGGGTAAACGACGATTGGACAGTGTGGGTCTTCATGATCTTCAACTCCATTGGATAGCTCCTGAATGACGTCATCGTCCATCACGGTTCCGGGAGCTTGTCGCGCCGTGTCCGGTAGGGGTTCCGGGAGCGTTTTAACTGCAACTGCTCCGGTGATGGCTACTGGGTGTGACCCAAGGCTTTTTTGAATAGTTCAGGAAAAGATGGCCCATTGCTCGAAAAAAATCTGACCGAGTAGTCAGTACGAAAAGTCTGAACTTTCGCGGTGTTTGGGGGTATCGGATGGAGGGAGTGGAGGAGGGAGAACGGTTTTTTGAATACACCGCTGAACCTGTAGGAGCAGGGCTTGCCCGCGAAGCTTTTAGCGGCCTCAAGGGCCTCTTCGCGGGCAAGCCCTGCTCCTACAGGTCCGTGTTGGCCCCTCAAGGAACAGGGTGCTATCCGCAAGGGGAATCGCGTCAGGCTTTAATGTTTCGGTTTGTCCTGGGACGCCAGGTCATGCAGATGTCGTCGCGACAGCGAGAGAAAACGCGGTGTCGGCCCGACGTCCTCATAAAGGGGGTCGCCTTCTTCGTCAGTGGCCACCACCTGTGAGCCCTGGATGTAGGGGAAACTGGCTTCCAGTTCCTCCAGCGCCGCACCGACCAACTCGCCGAGCAGTTCTTCCGGGCGCCGTTTGGGGTACATGTCGATCACCGCCGCCAGTCGCGCCGCAGCTTCCACATCCAGATGAATGACATAGCCGGTGTCGGTCAACCGACCCTTGGCGTTTTCTTCCCAGTGCTGGGCAAGCTCGCGGATTTTCATATCGACCTCAATTCGCACCCGTTGATAGCGGGTATTGATGAGTGACCGGCCTGTACCGGCGATAAAGCCTTCGTGAGGCTTATTATCAGACTAGTTCTATGTGACGAGGTTCAGTGGGGATTTTTGCCAGGCTTGTAAGCGTTCGCCGCGCTGGTGCACTCTTGAGCCTGTGAGCCATCTCAGCGTCCCCCGGAGAGTCTGTCGATGTCCGATATTGATGTACGTTTGCGTGAAGACGTCCACCTGTTAGGTGAACTGCTGGGCAATACCATCCGTGACCAGCACGGTGACGAATTCCTCGACAAGATCGAGCGTATCCGCAAGGGCGCCAAGGCCGACCGCAGCGGTTCGGCGAATGCCGAGCTCAGTGCCAGCCTCGACAGCCTTGGCGACGACGAGCTGCTGCCGGTGGCCCGGGCCTTCAACCAGTTTCTCAACCTGGCCAATATCGCCGAGCAATATCAGCTGATTCACCGCCGCGACGAGTCGCAGCCAGCGCCTTTCGAGTCGCGGGTGCTGCCGGAGTTGCTGGCGCGGCTGCTCGCCGAAGGCCATGGCGCCGAATCCCTGGCACGGCAACTGGGCCGCCTGGAGATCGAACTGGTGCTCACCGCGCACCCCACCGAGGTGGCGCGGCGGACCCTGATCCAGAAATACGATGCGATTGCCGCGCAATTGGCCGAGCAGGACCACCGCGACCTCACCGCTGCCGAACGCGAGCAGATCCGCCAGCGCTTGCAGCGACTGATCGCCGAAGCCTGGCACACCGAGGAAATCCGCCGGACCCGGCCGACCCCGGTGGACGAGGCCAAATGGGGCTTCGCGGTGATCGAGCATTCCCTCTGGCAGGCCATTCCGCACTACCTGCGCAAAGCCGACCGGGCGCTGTTCGCGGCCACCGGCTTGCACCTGCCCCTGGAAGCCGCGCCGATTCGATTTGCTTCCTGGATGGGCGGTGACCGTGACGGTAACCCCAATGTGACGGCCAAGGTCACCCGTGAGGTTCTGCTGCTGGCCCGCTGGATGGCGGCGGACCTCTATCTGCGTGATGTCGACCAGTTGGCCGCCGAGTTGTCGATGCAGCAGGCCAGCGAGGCCCTGCTTGCCCGCGCCGGTGAGAGCGCCGAACCTTACCGCGCCGTGCTCAAACAATTGCGTGAGCGGCTGCGGGCCACCCGCAATTGGGCCCAGGCCTCCCTCGCTACGACGCAACCGGCACCGGACGAAGTCCTGCAGAACAACCGCGAACTGCTCGAACCGTTGCAACTCTGCTACCAGTCCTTGCACGAGTGCGGCATGGGCGTGATTGCCGACGGCCCGTTGCTCGATTGCCTGCGCCGGGCGGTGACCTTCGGCCTGTTCCTGGTGCGCCTGGACGTGCGCCAGGACTCTTCCCGTCACGCCGCCGCCATGACCGAGATCACCGACTATCTAGGGCTGGGCCGTTACGAAGACTGGAATGAAGAAGATCGCCTGACCTTCCTGATGCGCGAGCTGGCCAATCGCCGCCCGCTGTTACCGGCCTATTTCAAACCTTCCGCGGACACCGCCGAAGTGCTGGCGACCTGCCGGGAAGTCGCTGCGGCGCCGGCCGCCTCCCTCGGATCCTACGTCATCTCCATGGCCGGTGCCGCCTCCGATGTGCTGGCGGTGCAGTTGCTCCTCAAGGAGTCCGGCGTGCTGCGGCCGATGCGCGTGGTGCCGTTGTTCGAAACCCTGGCCGACCTGGATAACGCCGGTCCCGTGATGGAGCGGCTGTTGCTGCTGCCGGGCTATCGCGCGCGCCTGCAAGGTCCGCAGGAAGTGATGATCGGCTACTCCGATTCGGCCAAGGACGCTGGCACCACGGCGGCGGCCTGGGCGCAGTATCGGGCCCAGGAACGGCTGGTGGAGATCTGTCGCGAGCAGCAGGTCGAACTGCTGTTGTTCCATGGTCGTGGCGGCACCGTCGGCCGTGGCGGCGGTCCGGCCCACGAGGCCATCCTGTCGCAGCCGCCGGGTTCGGTGGCGGGGCGTTTCCGCACCACCGAGCAGGGCGAAATGATTCGTTTCAAGTTCGGCCTGCCGGACATCGCCGAACAGAATCTCAACCTCTACCTGGCCGCCGTGCTCGAAGCCACCTTGCTGCCGCCGCCGCCGCCGCAACCGGCCTGGCGTAAATTGATGGATGAATTGGCCGCGGACGGTGTCAGTGCCTACCGCGCCGAGGTGCGCGACAATCCGCAGTTCGTCGAGTATTTCCGCCAATCCACCCCGGAACAGGAGCTTGGGCGCCTGCCGTTGGGCAGCCGTCCGGCCAAGCGCCGCGCCGGCGGAATCGAAAGCTTGCGGGCGATTCCGTGGATTTTCGGTTGGACCCAGACGCGCCTGATGTTGCCCGCCTGGCTCGGCTGGGAAGCGGCGCTGCGCAAGGCACTGGCACGGGGTGAAGGCGAGCTGTTGGCGCAGATGCGTGAGCAATGGCCGTTTTTCCGCACCCGTATCGACATGCTGGAAATGGTCCTGGCCAAGGCCGACAGCGATATCGCCCGCTCCTATGACGAACGTCTGGTGGATGCCGAACTACTGCCATTGGGTGTGCACTTACGCGACCTATTGTCGCAGGCGTGCGCGGTGGTACTGGGTTTGACCGGCCAGTCGCAACTGCTGGCCCATAGCCCTGAGACCCTGGAGTTCATTCGTCTGCGCAACACCTACCTGGACCCGCTGCACCGGTTGCAGGCCGAGCTGCTGGCTCGTTCGCGGCGCAAGGAAACGGCCCAGGACAGCCCTCTGGAACAGGCTTTGCTGGTGTCTGTGGCGGGGATTGCCGCCGGGCTGCGCAATACTGGCTAAGGTGTGTGGGAAGAGTTGCCCTATGTAATGGGACAAAAGCGACCGTCCAGTCAGGGGCGGTCGTTTTTGTGTGGCGGCGCTTTATTGGCGGGGGCGACCCGGCATAGCAGGTTTCAGCGCTTGTGCAGGCATGAGTGACTGCGACTTTCGGCGGCTTGTGTGGCTCCGGTCGGCTGTGTATCTTGATCAGCCTTTGGCCGTTTTGCGGCCATGACCCTATTTTTGAGATTGGCCCCACGAGGCGAATCCGAGCGTTTCTAAATAAAAAATTGAGGAGCACATCGATGCGCGTCATTCTGCTGGGAGCTCCCGGGGCCGGTAAAGGTACTCAGGCTAAGTTCATCACCGAGAAATTCGGCATCCCGCAAATCTCCACTGGCGACATGCTGCGCGCCGCGGTCAAGGCCGGCACCGAGCTGGGCCTCAAGGCCAAGGGCATCATGGACGCCGGCGGGCTGGTCTCCGACGACCTGATCATCGCGTTGGTCAAGGACCGTATCGCCCAGGCCGACTGCGCCAAGGGTTTCCTGTTCGACGGTTTCCCGCGCACCATTCCCCAGGCGGAAGCCCTGGTGGATGCCGGTGTCGAGCTGGACTACGTGGTCGAGATCGCCGTCGATGACGAAGAGATCGTCCAGCGCATCGCCGGCCGTCGTGTTCACGAGGCTTCCGGGCGCGTCTACCACACCGTCTACAACCCGCCGAAAGTCGAAGGCAAGGACGACCTGACCGGGGACGACCTGGTCCAGCGCAAGGACGACACCGAAGAAACCGTGCGTCATCGCCTGTCGGTCTACCACTCCCAGACCAAGCCGCTGGTGGATTTCTACCAGAATCTCTCGGCCGCCCAGGGCAAACCGAAGTACAGCCATATCGCCGGTGTCGGCTCCGTGGAATCGATCACCAGCAAGGTGCTTGAAGCCCTGAGCTGATCGCTGTAGCTGCTATGTGTACAACAGCCCGCTTGCGGGCTGTTGTTGTTTATACTGTTGCACTTTTTTCATTTCGACCTGACGGATACATCGATGAGCACCTTGCTGGCCCTGGACACCGCGACTGAAGCCTGCTCCGTCGCCTTGCTGCATGACGGCAAGGTGACGAGCCACTACGAGGTGATTCCGCGCCTGCATGCGCAAAAGCTCCTGCCGATGATCCAGCAGTTGCTGGCCGACGCGGGTATCAGCCTGTCGGCGGTGGATGCGATTGCTTTTGGCCGTGGTCCCGGGGCTTTTACCGGGGTGCGGATTGCCATCGGTGTGGTTCAGGGGCTGGCGTTTGCCCTGGAGCGTCCGGTGTTGCCGGTGTCGAACCTGGCAGTGCTGGCGCAGCGGGCCTTTCGCGAGCGCGGTGTGCGCCAGGTGGCCGCGGCCATCGATGCGCGGATGGACGAGGTGTATTGGGGCTGCTATCGCGAAGAAGCCGGGGAAATGCGTCTGGCCGGGGTCGAGGCGGTGCTGGCTCCGCAACTGGCGGCCTTGCCGGACGATGCCGCTGGCGAGTGGTTCGGCGCGGGCACGGGTTGGGGTTATGGTGAGCGGATCAACGTTGCACTGACAGGCCAGGATGCCAGCCTGCTGCCCCACGCCGAGGATCTGTTGAGCCTGGCGCGTTTTGCCTGGGCGCGCGGCGAAGCCATTCCGGCCGACGAGGCCCAGCCGGTTTACCTGCGCGACAAGGTGGCAACGCCCAAGGCCCGTTGACGCCGGGCGGCAACTGATAAAATTCAGGCTAAACTGAACGTTAAACCGATCACCCGAAAAAACGCCCAGATAGTCAAAAATGTGCCGTTCGTCATGTTTTCCCCACCCAGGCACCAGGGTGTGAAAACCTTTTTCAGGTTCTGTGGTCCAGTTATCACTCGGGCAATAGCTAAGTGCGGTGCGTGCTGCTAAATTGCCATCATCGACACCGAGCATGCCCCAATGCGTATAGACGGCGTTTCCTCACAGTCCTACCCCATCAAGCGCAAACCGCGCAAAGGCAGCGTCGTGGTCGACGACGAGGCCGATGTCTCGGAGGGCGATAGCGAGGATCTCTCCGAGGTGGCCGCCCGCGCCGAAGCGGCCGGTAGCCGCCTGGCCAACCTGCCGGCCCGTCCGCAGGACATGATCTTCCATCGCGCCATGAGCAAAAGCGTCGCCAACGCCCTGGCCAGCTACCTGACCACCGCCGGTTTCGTCGAGTGGGACATGGAAGTGTTGGGGCTCGACCTGCATATCTGATTTAATCGGGTCGATGACTGATCCTGTCCTGCTGCCTTATTTCCTCGGTTGCCCCTCCTGGAGCGAAAACGCCTGGCGCGAGTACCTGTACCCGCCCACCGCGCGCACGAGCGATTTTCTCGACCTGTACGCCCAGGTGTTCAACGCCGTCGAAGGCAACACCACCTTCTACGCACGGCCCGCGTCCGCCACGGTAGAACGCTGGGCGCAGACCATGCCCGCACACTTTCGCTTCACCGCCAAGTTTCCTCGGGATATCAGCCATGGCGGTGATCTGCGTGAGCAGGTCCAGGCGGCTGAAGACTTCCTGCAACTGCTCAAGCCGCTGGGACCGCGGGTGGCGCCGCTGTGGCTGCAATTGCCGGCCAGTTTTGCGCCGCAGCGCCTGGCCGAGCTGGTCGGGTTTATCGACGCGCTGGAGCGCCCGTTGGCGATTGAAGTCCGTCATCGTGATTTCTTCGCCAAGGGCGACGCCGAGCGGATGCTCAACCGCCTGCTGCTGGACCGGGGTGTCGAACGGATCTGCCTCGATCCACGGGCGCTGTTCAGTTGCACTTCCACCGATGCCTCGGTGCTGCACGCCCAGTCGAAAAAGCCCAAGGTGCCACCACGGCCGGCAGCGTTCACGCTGTTTCCGCAGGTGCGTTTTATCGGGCACCCGGAACTGGAGGCCAATGAGCCTTTCCTGACGCCCTGGGTCGAAAAGGTCGCCGGCTGGATCGAGGAGGGGCGCACGCCCTACGTGTTTCTGCATACCTCCGACAACCGCCTCGCACCGGCGCTGGCGCAACGTTTCCATGCTCGGCTGATGGAGCGTCTGCCTGGCTTGCCGGCGCTGCCTGAGCTATACAGAGGGCCCGCCACGGAGCAACTCGGCTTGCTCTGAGGGCATCACACTCTCTTTGCCAGGAGTCGACCCATGGATGCGCAAACCCTTCGAGCCCAAGCCTTCAAGGCCCTGCACGAACGTGACGGAGCCTTTGTGATTCCCAATCCCTGGGATGCCGGTTCGGCAAAAATGCTCGCCGCACTGGGCTTCGAGGCGTTGGCCACCACCAGCGCGGGCCTGGCGTTTTCCCTTGGACGTCCGGATGCGGAAGGGGCCAACTCGCTGAACGATACGCTGGAAAACGCGCGGAGCATTGTCCTGGCCACGACGCTGCCGGTGGCGGCCGATCTGGAAAATGGTTTTGCCCACAGCCCCGCCGGGTGTGCCGAGGCGATTTTGCGGGCGGCCGAAGCCGGCTTGGTGGGGGGCTCGATCGAAGACGCCAGTGGTCATGCCGAGGACCCCATCTATGAATTCAACCACGCGGTAGAACGGGTCGAGGCCGCGGTTGCCGCGGCCCGCAGCCTGTCGTTCCCCTTCATGCTCACGGCGCGGGCGGAGAACCTGCTGCACGGGCGCCAGGATCTGCCGGATACGATTCGCCGTTTGCAGGCGTTCGCCGAGGCCGGTGCCGACGTGCTATATGCGCCAGGCCTGCGCACGCGTGAGGAGATCCAGGCGGTGGTCAAGGCCGTGGCGCCCAAGCCGGTAAATGTATTGATGTCGGGCGGGGTCAACCTGTCGGTGACCGAGTTGGGCGAACTGGGAGTCAAGCGCATCAGTGTCGGTTCGGCGTTGGCCCGGGCGGCGTACGGCGCCTTCTATCGGGCGGCCGAGGAGATGCGTGGGCAGGGGACGTTCAGCGCGCTGGATCAGGCCATGCCCTTTGCGCGGATCAATCAGATGTTCAAGAACTAGGTAAACACTCAGGCCGCGAGGCGCAGGTTCTGTGCCACCAGCGGACGGGCCCAGTTCAGGTCGTAGTCCATGGCTTTCTGCTGCTTGACCAGGGTTTCTTCGTCGAACGGCACATGCGGCTCCAGCAGATCCAGCTCGAACTCGGCAATCGGCAGGTGCAGCGGACGCGCTTGCGGCGCGGGGCCCGGTGCTGGCAGCGGCTGGCCGGCGTTGAGGACGATAGGGCGAACCCAGCCGCTTTCGAAATCCTGCTGTTTCTGTTGCGCGACAACTTCTTCCGGCGGGTAAGGCACGGGCCGCTTCAGCAGGTCCAGATCGAATTCGGCAATCGGCAGGAACAGCGGCTCCGGCGGACGGACCGGGGTGTCCTTTACGTCACACTGGCGCTGGTCAACGATCTGCGCCAGCAGCTCGGCACCGGCGGTGGGCTCCACCGGGCCGTCGACCGGCAGTTGTGCCTGGACATTCTTTGCATCCGCCGCGTCCCCGACCTGTTCGGCCAGCGCCCGGGCAAAGAAATCTTGCCACAGGTGACTGACACCGCTCAGTGCCTGGGAATTGCGCAGGCCATAATTGTCGACGGGCGACAGATAACCTATGGATGTAGTGCGAATGTCTGACATGGCTCTCGAGTGACGCTCAGGTCTGGCAAAATGCTGGATAATGTTTTTATCGGCAGCTTTTGCCGATCATTAAATTTTTGAGCGTGTTTTTCATGAGTGAGCAGCAAGCACCGGTCCGTATCAGAGTCGAGGCCCTGGCCGAAGGGTTGCAATCCCGGGCCGAAGCCTGGGCCGAACGCCTCGGTTTGCCGTTGCAGGAAGCCGAAGCGGAGTTCGCTTTGCAGGTGTCGGAGCAGGGGTTGCAGTTGCAGCAACTGGGACCTGAGGCGCCTGGACCGGTCCGGGTGGACTTTGTCGAAGGCGGCGCGGCGCACCGGCGTCTGTATGGCGGCGGCAGCGGGCAGATGATCGCCAAGGCCGTGGGCATTCAACCGGGCGTACGGCCGCGGGTGCTGGACGCCACTGCTGGCTTGGGCAAGGATGCGTTCGTGCTGGCGAGCCTGGGCTGCGAGATGAGCCTGATCGAGCGCCAGCCGCTGATTGGCGCCTTGCTCGAGGATGGCCTGGCCCGTGGGTTGGAAGATTTCGACGTGGCGCCGATTGTTTCGCGCATGCACTTGCTCAAGGGCAATTCGATCGAGGTGATGCGCAATTGGGAAGGCGAGGCGCCCCAGGTGATCTACCTGGACCCGATGTTTCCTCACCGTGAGAAAACCGCCCTGGTGAAGAAGGAAATGCGCCTGTTCCGCCCGTTGGTGGGCGATGACCCGGATGCGCCGGCATTGCTGGAGGCGGCACTGGCCCTGGCGACCCATCGGGTGGTGGTCAAGCGCCCGCGCAAGGCGCCGTGTATCGACGGGCCGAAACCGAGCCATGGCCTGGACGGCAAGTCGAGTCGCTATGACATCTACCCGAAGAAAGCCCTGAAGCCTTGAAAGCAGGCTTGGCGTGACGGTTTGGGCGATCTTGAGGGCCTCATCGCGAGCAAGCTTGCTCCTACAGGATTTGTGTCGTGAGCACCGTCTATGCAGTACGCAAAACTTGTAGGAGCAAGCTTGCTCGCGATAGCGGTCTGACAGGCGCCCGAGTGCTCAAGGCCGGTAGGCGCGCATGAACAACCCCACCACCTCGCGCACATGGGCTTCGCCCTCGGCCTCGCTCGGCGGCTCGCCGCAGCCGTAGAGCAGGCGGAAGTTCGCCGCGCCCTTGAGCAGGCAGAAGAAGTGCTCGGCGGCGTAGTGCGGCTTGTCGATCACCAGGGCACCGCCCTGGTTGATCCGACTCAGCAGCCGCTCCATCTCCGTGAGCATGCGTTGGGGCCCGGCCTCGAAGAAGATCTGCGAGAGCTTCGGGTCCTGGCTGCCCAGGGCCATGATCAGCCGATGCAGGTTCACCGACTCGTCACTGTTGATCAGGTGATGAAAACCCCGGGCGATGTTCAGCAGAATGCTTTCCACCGGCACGCCTTCGGGCAGGGCGAAAAACAGCTCGGGCAGCTGTTCTGCGCATTTGGCCACCACGGCGGCGGAGAACAGTGTCTCCTTGTCGTTGAAATGGCTGTACACCGTCAGCTTTGAAACACCTGCTGCTGCAGCGACTGCGTCCATGCTGGTGCTGGCGTATCCATTACTCAGGAACAGATCTTTCGCCGCTTGCAGGATGGCCTGGCGTTTTGCCAGGTCCTTGGGGCGGCCGGGGCCGCTGGGCACTGAAAGATTGTCGGACATTTTCTTAGTTAATACTGGACTGGTGAGTTTGGTATTAATACCATACTGGCCAGTATAAATATTCTGAGCACCACTAGCGAAAGGTCCTACACCATGCTCCGCTATGTCATGCCCCTTGCGTTGCCCGTCAGTTTAGCCCTTTTCCTGGCCGGCTGTGGTCATGAAGAGCCGGCCCAGGTCAGCGTTCGTCCCGCGATGGTGGTGCAGCCACAGCCTTCGGCCCAGGCCATGGACAGTTATCCTGGTGAAGTGCGGGCGCGTTTCGAGCCCGACCTGGCCTTTCGTATCGGTGGCAAGGTCAGCCGACGACTGGTGGAGGAGGGCGAGCGGGTCAAGGCCAACCAGCCCCTGGCGGAGCTCGACCCGCAGGACGTGCGCCTGCAACTGGAAGCGACCCGTGCCCAGGTCGCGGCCGCCGAGGCCAACCTGAACCTGGTGCGCTCCGAGCGTGATCGCTACAAGACCCTGCTCGACCGACAGATGGTCAGCCGCTCGCAGTACGACAATGCGGAAAACCTCTACCGCTCCGGTGAAGCCCGCCTCAAGCAGATCAAGGCCGAGTTCGACGTGTCCAGCAACCAGGCCGGTTATGCCGTGTTGCGTGCGCCCCAGGACGGTGTAGTCGCCAAGCGCCTGGTGGAAGTCGGCCAGGTGGTCGCCGCCGGCCAGACGGTCTTTACCCTGGCCGCCGACGGCGAGCGTGAAGTGCTGATCAGCTTCCCGGAGCAGGCTTTCGGACGGTTCAAGATCGGCCAGGATGTGGCCGTGGAACTCTGGTCGCAGCCGGACCAGCGTTTCAACGGGCGGATCCGCGAGTTGTCGCCGGCCGCCGACCCCAAGTCGCGGACCTTCGCCGCCCGTATCGCCTTCAGCGCCGGCAAGGTGCCGGCTGAGTTGGGACAGAGCGCCCGGGTGTTTATCCAGGCCGCCGGTGTGGTGCCGTTGTCGGTGCCGCTGTCGGCGGTGACCGCGGAAAACGGTGCGACCTATGTCTGGCGGGTCCAGGCGG
Organism: Pseudomonas sp. MWU13-2862; assembly: GCF_023242495.1. Taxonomy (NCBI): domain Bacteria; kingdom Pseudomonadati; phylum Pseudomonadota; class Gammaproteobacteria; order Pseudomonadales; family Pseudomonadaceae; genus Pseudomonas; species Pseudomonas sp. MWU13-2862. The sequence goes on from NZ_JALMEZ010000014.1 coordinate 111,335, forward strand.
ACAACACCCTCAAACGGACCCCGGTGCGGGTCGGTGCCTTTGGCGAAAAGACCGTGCCGGTGTTCGAAGGCCTTTCGGCCAGCGATTGGGTGGTGGCGGCCGGTGTGCATGTGCTCCATGACGGCGACCTGGTTCGCCCGGTGGATCGCTCCAACCGCGTGGTCAATCTGGCGACCAAGGAGTAGTCCCCGATGGGTTTCAATCTTTCCGAATGGGCGTTGCGTAATCGCCAGATCGTACTGTTCCTGATGATTCTGCTCGCGCTGGTCGGAGCCTTGTCCTACACCAAGCTGGGGCAGAGCGAAGACCCGCCGTTCACCTTCAAGGCCATGGTCATCAAGACCAACTGGCCGGGGGCCACGGCCCAGGAAGTCTCGCGGCAAGTCACCGAACGCATTGAAAAGAAGCTGATGGAGACCGGCGAGTACGAGAAAATCATCTCCTTCTCCCGGCCAGGGGAATCCCAGGTGACCTTCATGGCCCGGGACTCGATGCATTCCTCGGAGGTTCCCGACCTCTGGTACCAGGTCCGCAAGAAGATCGGCGATATCCGCCAGACCTTGCCGCCGGATATCCAGGGGCCGTTTTTCAACGATGAGTTCGGCACCACCTTCGGCAATATCTACGCCCTGACCGGCGAGGGTTTCGACTACGCCGTGCTCAAGGACTACGCCGACCGTATCCAGATCCAGTTGCAGCGGGTCAAGGACGTGGGCAAGGTCGATCTGCTCGGTCTGCAGGACGAAAAGGTCTGGATCGAACTCTCCAACGTCAAGCTGGCGACCCTTGGCCTGCCGCTGAGTGCGGTGCAGCAGGCCCTGCAGGAGCAGAATGCGGTGTCCACCGCCGGCTTCTTCGAGACCCCGACCGAGCGTGTGCAACTGCGGGTCAGCGGTAACTTCAAGACCGTCGACGAGATCAAGAACTTCCCGATCCGCGTCGGTGACCGCACCTTCCGTATCAGCGATGTCGCCGAGGTGCACCGTGGCTTCAACGATCCACCGGCACCGCGCATGCGCTTCATGGGCGAAGACGCGATCGGCCTGGCGGTGGCGATGAACGAGGGCGGCGATATCCTGGTGCTGGGCAAGGCACTGGAGATCGAGTTCGCGCGTATCCAGAAAAACCTGCCGGCGGGGATGAAACTGAGCAAGGTCTCCGACCAGCCGGCGGCAGTGAAGACCGGCGTCGGTGAGTTCGTCCAGGTGCTGGTGGAAGCCCTGGTCATTGTGTTGCTGGTGAGTTTCTTCTCCCTGGGTGTGCGCACCGGGATGGTAGTGGCGCTGGCGATTCCGCTGGTGCTGGCGATGACCTTTGCCGCCATGTACTACCTGGGCATCGGCCTGCACAAGATCTCTCTCGGCGCGCTGGTACTGGCCCTCGGCTTGCTGGTGGATGACGCAATCATTGCCGTGGAGATGATGGCGATCAAGATGGAGCAGGGCTTCGACCGCCTCAAGGCGGCGAGTTTTGCCTGGACCAGCACGGCGTTCCCGATGCTCACCGGCACCCTGATCACCGCCGCCGGTTTCCTGCCGATTGCCACCGCGCAGTCGGGCACCGGCGAATACACCCGCTCGATTTTCCAGGTGGTGACCCTGGCCCTGCTGGCGTCGTGGATCGCGGCGGTGGTGTTCGTACCTTACCTGGGGGAAAAGCTGCTGCCGGACCTGGCGAAGATCCACGCCGCCAAGCATGGCAGCGAACAACCGGACCCTTATGGCACACCGTTTTACCAGCGTGTCAGGCGCATGGTGGAGTGGTGCGTACGCCGTCGTAAAACCGTGATCGTGCTGACTGTCGCGCTGTTTATCGGCTCGTTGCTGCTGTTCCGCTTTGTGCCGCAGCAGTTCTTCCCGGCCTCGGGGCGGCTGGAGCTGATGGTCGACCTGAAGTTGGCCGAAGGCGCGTCCCTGAACAACACCACCGAACAGGTTGCGCGTCTGGAAGCCCTGCTCAAGGATCATCCCGGTATCGACAACTATGTCGCCTATATCGGTACCGGTTCGCCGCGTTTCTACCTGCCGCTGGACCAGCAATTGCCGGCCACCAGCTTTGCCCAGTTCGTCGTGCTGGCCAAGAGCATCGAGGATCGGGAAGTGCTGCGCACCTGGCTGATCAAGGTCCTCGACGAGCAGTTCGCCGATGTGCGCGGACGCGTGACACGCCTGGAGAACGGACCGCCCGTGGGTTATCCGGTGCAGTTCCGGGTGACCGGCGAGCATATCGAAGTGGTCCGTGCCCTGGCGCGCAAGGTGGCGGCCAAGGTCCGTGAGAATCCGCACGTGACCAATGTGCACCTGGACTGGGAAGAGCCGAGCAAGGTGGTCTACCTGAACGTCGATCAGGATCGGGCCCGGGCGCTGGGGGTGAGTACTTCGAACCTGTCGCGCTTCCTGCAATTGTCGCTGACCGGTTCGACCGTCAGCCAGTACCGCGAGGACAACGAGTTGATCGAAATCCTCATGCGCGGCACTGTCCAGGAACGCAACCAGTTGTCGGCATTGCCTAGCCTGGCGGTACCGACGGACAACGGCACCAGCGTGGCGCTGTCGCAGATCGCGACCCTGGAGTACGGTTTCGAGGAAGGCATTATCTGGCACCGCAACCGCTTGCCGACCGTGACGATCCGCGCCGACATCTACGGCCAGGAGCAGCCCCTGAGCCTGGTCAAGCAGATCATGCCGACCCTGGATCCGGTTCGCGCCGAGTTGCCGGACGGCTACCTGCTGGAGGTCGGTGGTACCGTGGAGGATTCGGAGCGCGGCCAGGCCTCGGTGAATGCCGGCGTGCCACTGTTCATAGTGGTGGTACTGACCTTGTTGATGCTGCAACTGCGCAGCTTCTCGCGGGTGGCGCTGGTGTTCCTCACCGCGCCGCTGGGGCTGATCGGGGTGACCCTGTTCCTGCTGGTGTTCCGCCAACCGTTCGGTTTTGTCGCGATGCTCGGGACCATTGCCCTGTCGGGGATGATCATGCGCAACTCGGTGATCCTGGTGGACCAGATCGAACAGGATATCCGCGCGGGCATGTCGCAATGGCAGGCAATTATCGAAGCGACGGTGCGGCGTTTCCGCCCCATCGTGCTGACCGCCCTGGCGGCGGTGCTGGCGATGATCCCGCTGTCGCGCAGCGTGTTCTACGGACCGATGGCCGTGGCGATCATGGGCGGTTTGATCGTGGCGACGGCCTTGACCCTGCTGTTCCTGCCGGCACTGTATGCGGGGTGGTTCAGGGTGAAGAAGGTCGAAGCCTAGGTACGTCATCAACCCACTCGTCAGGTGGGTTGATGTCTCATTTTTTCTGCTTATTGAGATAGCAGCGATTTTCTGCTGTACTCCTGTCTCAGAAATGAAAATTTTGAGACAGTGATGATCAAGCCGCCGCCAGAGACTCTGAATGAAGTTTTCAGCTTGATTCAGAGTGAACCCTATAAAAATCATATATCGGACTATATGGGGTTGCATAAGCCACTGGATGACAAAGGACGCTATTTGCCCTTTGAAGAGCTGCGCCATCGTTTTCCGAAACATCTTGATACGATCGTTTGCTGGAGTATTGTGAAGTCGGCGAGGGCGGATCAGTATTCAAAAATCCTGCCTGTTGGAGAGCCTACGACTTGGTGCAATTATATTTTAACGCCCGTCGCCCAAAAAACGATTTCCACCGTGGATATCAATGCAACCACCGCGGCATTGAAATATATGACGGGCGCCATAGGTGAGCAAGCGCACTTTAATTATCTATTGAATGATCTCATTGAAGATGAGGCGATCAGCAGCAGCCAGTTGGAAGGCGCCTCTACCACGACGTTGGTAGCAAAAGATATGCTGAAGCGCAGTCGGAAGCCGCGTACGCCCGACGAAAAAATGATTATTGGCAATTTCAAACTCATGAATTTTGCCTGGGAGATGAAGGCGGAGCCACTGAGCGTCGAGCTGATTTTGGCGATGCATAGAATCGGTGTTGAAGATATCGATGACAGTAAATACTCCCCCGGCAGATTTAGAGAAACCGATGAGGTCGTCGTACAGGACGGGGAGGGTAACGTCGTTCACACGCCCCCCCCGGCTGAGGGCATTGTTCAAAGGCTTGAGACGCTTTCTGAGTGGATTAATATCCGCCATGACGATGGGCCGGGTGGTGGCTATATCCATCCTTTGGTCAAAGCCATTGCTCTTCACTTTGCATTAGGCTATGAACACCCCTTCAGAGACGGTAATGGGCGTGTTGCCAGAGCGCTTTTCTATTGGTTCATGTTTAAAAGTGACTACGGTGCATTTCGCTACGTATCGATCAGTGTCTTGCTGAAAAAAGCGGCGGTTCAATACGGCCATTCGTATCTTTATGCAGAAACGGATGAGTTGGATATTACCTATTTTGTTGATTGCCAATGTTCTATTGTCATGCGTGCGGTCAATGAGCTGAAAACGGCCTATGAGAGGAGTGTTCGGGAGGCTGAGGACTTTAATCGGTGGCTGTGGGATTCCGGGCTGTATAAGCAGTTCAGTGAAAAACAGAAAATCATTTTCCAAGTAGCCAAAAGTGGCAAGGCGAAGCATTTTACTGCCGTCAATGTAAAAGAGAATCTTGACTGTTCTTATAATACTGCCAGCGCGGCCTTGAATGGATTGGTTGATCTGAAGGTGTTCAGCAAAAAGAAGGAGGGGCGCGAGTGGGTCTTTTCGATGGTCGATAAAACTGAAATTCAGAAAGTCTGGCGTGCGGAAACTTGATTTCTTGATGAGCGGAGTAGAGCTTGTCCAAGTCGTCTTGAATCAGACAAGCACCTACCGAAAACGTCAGAGCGCGCCAAACACCTTCTTCGCCAGGCTGGTGGCCGCCGCCGCCGGGTTGGCGCGGATGTCTTCTTCCTTCTGGGCGATCATCTTGAACAGGCCGTCCAGGGCTTTTTCCGTTACGTAGCCTTCAACGTTGGCACTCTTGGCATCGAGTACTCCGAGGGTCGCCGCCTGCCCGGCGAACGAGTTGTATTGCTTGGCCAGGCCCACCTTGTCGGTAGCCTCCTTGACGATCGGCAGGAACTTGGCGCGAATCTGCTCACGGCTGGTCTTGTCCAGGTACTGGGTCGCCGAATCCTTGCCACCGGTGAGGATGCCCTTGGCATCGGTCACGGTCATTTTCTTCACGGCGTCCACCAGCAACGCCTGGGCCTGTGGCATGGCGGCTTCCGCCGCCTTGTTCATGCTGGCTTCCAGTTGATCGACCTGGGCGCCCATGCCGAACTGCTTCATCTTGCTGGCGACCTTGCCGAGGCTGCCCGGCAGTTCGATCTTCACCGCAGGGTTGTTGCTGAAACCACCCGGCTTGCCGAGGTTGGTCACGGCGGCGACGGCACCCTGGGCCAGCGCGTCCTTGAGGCCGCCGGAGGCTTCACCCTGGGAGAGGCTGCCCAGGGACAAGGCCAGGGCGTTGACGGAAATCAGCAGGCCTGCGCAGAGGCCGACCAGACGAAGGGAGGGACGGAGCATGGAAGCTTCCTTGTTGGGATCAGTGGGGAAATCCGTGGCGCCAGGAGAAACCTGGCGCCAGCCAGTAAGAATCTAACGGATTTATCGGCAAACACCAGTTTTCTACAGGTGTTGCCTGCCACTCAGGCGCTGAGGATCAGGCTCTGGGGTTTCTCTTTCAGCAGTACGACGCTGCGCGGAATGGGCTTCATGGTGAATTTACGGCGGCTGCCGAAGGTGCCCTGGGTCTCGTAGATCTGGCCCGGCTTGACCTTTTTCACGTCGTAGCGCAGGTAGCGCGGGATCGAGCCCTTGAAGAAGGTGATTTCCTCGCTGAGGACATGCACCGGAATACCCGGTTCGGTCTGGGCCACCAGCCTCAGGGTAGCCAGGGTGTTGTCCTGCGTGCCGATCATCGGCACCAGCGCCGCGCTGAGGTACAGGTACCCCGGTGGGCTCAGGTGAAAGGTTTCTTCCTGGTTGTCCCGGCGCCAGCGGAAGCTGTATTTGATGTCCGGCAGCAGCGAGGTGCCGGCGACACTCAGGTCGATGTCGATCTCGACCTTGCAGTTACGCTTGAGGTCCGCCGGCAGTTCGAAGGTAAAGCGCCACGGCGACTGGTCGGGTAGTTGCGCACTGGTCCAGGTTCCCAGCAGGGTGTCGCTGCAGCGGTTGCGCAGGGTGATACGGGTTTCGGCCTTGGCCGGGATCCTGTAGTCCGGTGGAAAGTGGAAAACAGCGGTCACGACGTTTTTTGCGGTCATCTCGATGTCCTTATCGAACGCGTCAAAGGCAACGCAAGATTGAGTCTACACGGGCCTTTGCGCTTGAAAACCGGCGGAGAAGCATCCTTGCTGCTTTACCGAATGGTCTGATGTGGGTGGTTCGTCTTATCCTACGTCAGAACCCGACTCGGGGTTCTGTTCGGCGGCATCTTCGCTGCGATGCAGGGCCACCTGGCGAATCGACAGGCGGATTTCCGCTGGCAGTACCCGTTTCGCCGCGCCCTCGGCCAGCTCGCCGAGCAGTTCGTGATAACCCAGTTTGCCGGCCGCGTCGCGGCGCAGTACATCGAGGTCGAGCAGGGTCTGGATAAAGTGGCGGAACAGGCTCTTGTCGAAGAATTCCGGGGCGTTCAGGCCATGGAGAATCGACAGGCGCTGGGCCATGACCGTACAGAGGTCTTCCAGCTCCTCGGCACTGATGCTGTGCTGGCCGCTATTGAGCAGCAGCGAGATGGCCATGTAGAACCGTTGCAGGGTCTGGGCGATGCTCCGCGACAGCAGGGTCAGCAGCACGAAGTGCCGCGAGCTCGGTGCCGGGCGCAGGTAGACGTCGTTCTCCAGGCGCAACAGGCCCTGTTCGACGAACGCCTCCAGCCATTGGTCGATCACCGCGTCCAGCTCGTCCAGTGACCAGCGGATAAACAGTTCCGCCTGCAGGTACGGATAGAGCGCGCGGCTGTAGCGCAGGATCTGTTCGCGGCTCATGCGCGAGGCGCTCTGGAAGAAGCTCGCCAGCAACGACGGCAGGGCGAAGATATGCAGCACGTTGTTGCGGTAATAGGTCATCAGGACGGCGTTCTGCTCGTCCAGATAGAGGATCTTGCCCAAGGCATCGCTTTGCTCGGCCAGCAGGTCCATGTCCTTGACGTGCTGGATCAGCGCGCGACCGTCGCCTTCCGGCAGGGTGGTGTGCGGCGAGTAGGGCACGCGGCGCAACAGCGCCAGGTAGAGGTCGAGGACCCGGGCCATGGCGCGGTCGTCGAGGGCCAGGCGGGTGGTCGAGAGCAGCGCCAGCGCCACCAGGTTCACCGGGTTGATCGCCGCGGCTTCGTTGAGGTGGCGGGCGACGCGCTCTCCCAGGCGGTTGGTGGTTTCATTGAGCCAGGCCGGGCGGAATTGCGGACCCAGTTCCTGGGCGCGCCAGTCCGGCTGTTCCTGATCGAGGAACTCGGCCAGCTTGATCGGCTCGCCGAAGTTGACCGCGACCTGGCCGAAGCGCTGCTTGAGTGCGCCGATGACCTTGAAGATGTCGAAGATCGATTCTTTCTTCTTGCTCGCGCCACGCAGTTCACCCAGGTAGGTGCGACCTTCGAGCACCCGCTCATAGCCGATATACACCGGGATGAAGACGATCGGCATGCGCGAGGAGCGCAGGAAGCTGCGCAGGGTGATGGCCAGCATGCCGGTCTTCGGCCGCAGCATGCGCCCGGTACGCGAGCGACCGCCTTCGACGAAGTACTCTACCGGGAAACCCTTGGTGAACAGGGTGTGCAGGTACTCGTTGAACACCGAGGTGTAGAGCGGGTTGCCCTTGAAGGTACGGCGCATGAAAAACGCCCCGCCGCGGCGCAGCAGGCTGCCGATCACCGGCATGTTGAGGTTGATCCCGGCGGCGATGTGCGGCGGGGTCAGGCCATTGCGAAACAGCAGGTACGACAGCAGCAGATAGTCGATATGGCTGCGATGGCAAGGCACGTAGATGACTTCATGGCCCTGGGCCACGGCCTGCACGCCTTCGATATGGTTGACCTTGATGCCGTCGTAGATCTTGTTCCAGAACCAGCTCAGCACCACTTCGAGGAAGCGGATGGCGGTGTAGGTGTAGTCCGAGGCGATCTCGTTGCCGTAGCGCAGGGCCTGGGCCTGGGCTTTTTCCACGGAGATGTTCTCGCGCTGGGCCTCCTCGAGGATCGCCTGGCGCACCATCGGCTCGTTGACCAGGCCCTTGACCAGGTTGCGCCGGTGCGAGATGTCCGGGCCGATCACCGCGGCCTTGAGGTTGCGCAGGTGTACCCGCAGGATCCGCTGGGCCATGCGCACGGTGCGCTCATGGCCCTTGTTGTGTTCGATCAGGCCGCGCAGGTGGATCGGCGCGGAAAACTGCACGCGGGTCTTGCGCCCGAGAATCAGGATGCTCATCAGGCGGCGCAGGCGACCGGTGACCGCCCAGCTGTCGGCGAACAGCAGTTTCCAGGGGCTCGATTCACTGTCCGGCGACTGGCCCCAGAACACGCTGACCGGGATGATCAGCGCATCTTCGGCGGGGTTCTCGCTCAAGGCGCTGACCAGGCGGGTCAAGGTCGGTGGCGCGCCGCGCTTGTCCTGGCGGCCGAGCCAGTCGGGCTCGGGGGTCAGGTAGAAGAACGCCGCAGGCTCCATGAGCGAACCCACCGACACCGGTAGCACCGGGCGCGGCAGGCCGGCCTTGGTGCATTCGCGGTCGACCACGGCCAGGTCGGTCAGCGAGGGCGATTGCAGGACGTAGAACACCGGCCGACTGCGGTCGAGGTCGAGAGTCAGCGACGATTGGTTGATCGTCTCCGAGCGCACCCACAGGTACAGGAGGCGGCGCAAGGTACCAAACACGAGACGGCGGAACGGGGAACGGGTCATACGGCTTCTGCAGGCAAATGGATTGAACCGAGCGTTTGCTCGGGGCGGCTAGTGTGCCGTATTCGTCAAAAATCGGCAAAAACGCGGCGAACTAATATTGATTGAGAGTTTTTTGACCTGTCTTATACTCGGTCGTTCGCCATGAACGGTAGGATTCATCCGCGCAGCACGATGTTCTGGCGATGCTGCAGGCGGGGCCCGTCGAGCCGGGCCCACCCCAACAATAACAAGACGGAGTACGGATTCATGGCAACTCGCGAGACGGGCAATGTGAAGTGGTTCAACGATGCCAAGGGCTACGGCTTTATTCTGCGCGAAGACGGAGCGGATGTGTTTGTGCACTACCGCGCGATTCGTGGCGAAGGCCACCGCTCCCTGGCCGAAGGGCAGCAGGTGGAGTACGCGGTGGTGGAAGGCCAGAAAGGCCTGCAGGCCGAGGATGTGGTCGGGCTGTGAGTGAGAGGGGCTTGCTGTGGCAAGCCCCCTGCCCGGAGTCAGTGAGCGTCAGGCCGTACGCCAGGTGATCTCTTCTTCGCCATCGGCGCTGATGCGGATCCAGCGATCGGCCGTCTCCTCGCCTTCTTCCTCGACCCAGCTGCCCGGGGCACAACGCACTTCCACGTTCAGCGCGGCAAAGGCCGCGCGGGCGCAGGCGATGTCGTCGTCCCACGGGGTCTGGTCGCTTTCCAGGTACAGGCTGTTCCACTTGCCCACGGCCTTGGGCAACCAGGTCACCGGCACGCTGCCGGCCTGGCACTTCCAGGTCTGGCCTTTCTGGACCCAGTCGCTGCAAGGCCCCAGGGCGGCGCCGAGCCAGGCGGCAACGGCCTTGTGATCGACGTCGTCGTCCTTGAGGTAAATCTCGATATCGGGCTGGCGCATGGAAATCCTCGCTGCGGTTGTTCGAAAAATCCATTCGCGGATTTTGCCGGCCTTGAACCCGTGTCCAAGGCCATGAAGAGTGGGGTTATTGCAAAACGAAGTAATCGTAGCGCATCGACACGCTGACCTCGAACGGCTCCGGCTGTTCGATGACCCGCGCCCGGCGCTCGGCACTGGCTCGCCAGCCGTGGGGCGTCATGGCCAGCAGGTTCGCCCGGTCCTGGGCGCTGGCCAGGCTCAGCTTGAACTCCAGCACTTCGCTGTGTTGCAACGCCATGCCCTCCGGTACCAGGGCCAGGTGCTTGTCGTCAGTGTATTCGCGCACTTCATCGTACAGACGCTCGCGCAGTTCCATCAGGTGGCCGCTGGTCGGTCCGACTTTCATCAGGCCGCCACCGGGGCTCAGCAGGCGTTTGGCCTCCTGCCAGTCCAATGGGCTGAACACGCTGGCGATAAACTGGCAGCAGGCGTCGGCCAATGGCACCCGCGCCATGCTGGCGATCAACCAGGTCAGTTGCGGGTTGCGCCGGCAGGCACGCTTGACCGCCTCGCGGGAAATATCCAGCGCATAGCCGTCAGCCGCGGGCAGGGCCTCGGCCAGTTGCGCGGTGTAGTAGCCCTCGCCGCAGCCGATATCGACCCAGCGTCCCGGCGCCCGTTCGGCCGCCAGCTCCGCCAGGCGGCGGGCCACCGGCGCGTAGTGGCCGGCGTTGAGGAAGTCCCGTCGGGCTTCGACCATGGCCAGGTTGTCGCCCGGATCACGGCTGTTCTTGTGCTGGACCGGCAACAGATTCAGGTAACCCTGGCGTGCCCGGTCGAAACGATGCCCGAGCGGACAGGCCACGCCGTTGTCGACCGCGCTCAGGGGTGCGCTGCAGAGGGGGCAGGTGAGCATCAGGCAAGCAACTTGATCAGGGTCTGGTAGTAGATTTCGGTCAGCACATCGAGGTCGCTGGCCAGGACCCGCTCGTTGACCTGATGAATGGTCGCGTTGACCGGGCCCAACTCGACCACCTGGGTGCCGAGGGTCGCGATAAAGCGCCCGTCGGAGGTGCCGCCGCTGGTGGAAGCCTTGGTGTCACGCCCGGTGATGGTCTTGATGCTCGCCGACACCGCATCGAGCAGCGCGCCCGGCTCGGTGAGGAACGGCAGGCCGGACAGCGCCCATTCCACGTGCCAGTCCAGGCCGTGTTTGTCGAGGATCGCCGCGACCCGCTGTTGCAGGCCTTCAACCGTGGACTCGGTGGAGAAGCGGAAGTTGAACAACGCCACCAGTTCGCCGGCGATCACGTTGGTCGCACCGGTCCCCGAGTTGAGGTTGGAAATCTGGAAACTGGTCGGTGGGAAGAAGGCGTTGCCATTGTCCCAATGCTCGGCGGCCAGTTCGGCCAGGGCCGGAGCGGCCAGGTGGATCGGGTTTTTCGCCAGGTGCGGGTAGGCCACATGGCCCTGTACGCCGCGCACGGTGAGGCGGGCGCCGAGGGAGCCACGGCGGCCGTTCTTCACCACGTCACCGACCAGGGTGGTGCTCGACGGTTCGCCGACGATGCACCAGTCCAGGCGCTCGCTACGGGCGGCCAGGCGCTCGACCACGGCCTTGGTGCCGTGGTGGGCCGGGCCTTCTTCGTCGCTGGTGATCAGGAAGGCGACCGAACCGCGGTGGTCCGGGTAGTCCGCGACAAAACGCTCGGCGGCCACCAGCATCGCGGCCAGGCTGCCTTTCATGTCGGCCGCGCCGCGACCGCAGAGCATGCCGTGCTCGTCGATCAAGGCATCGAACGGATCGTTCTGCCAGGCCTGCAGCGGACCTGTCGGCACCACGTCGGTGTGACCGGCGAAACACAGCACCGGGCCTTCATGCTTGCCGTGGGTGGCCCAGAAGTTGTCGACGTCCTCGATACGCATCGGCTCGAGCTTGAAACCGGCATCGCCCAGGCGCTGCATCATCAGCTTCTGGCAGTCGGCATCGACCGGGGTCACGGAAGGGCGGCGAATCAGGTCGCAAGCGAGTTGCAGGGTCGGCGAAAGGTCGGCGTGGGCCGTCATGGGAAAGCTCCGAAACGGGTATGTAGGAGCGAGCTTGCTCGCGAGGGTGGTTCAGGCTCCGCGGGGTATCAGGTGCCCAGCATTATCGTTGACGACCATCGCGAGCAAGCTCGCTCCTACAGGAAGATAGGGGCGCGCAAAGGGTGGATATCTTAAAGCAAAACGGCGGCCCGCAGGCCGCCGTTTCGTGTCGTGCATCGCGTTTATGCGACGGATGCCGGCTCCGGCGCGCTGACCGGTTTCGGCAGCGAGGAGACGAACGCCATGATCAGTGCCGCCAGGTACGGCAACGACTGCACCAGCAACATCACTACCCAGAAGCGCATATCGTTGCTCGGCAAGCCCTGCACCAGGAAGATCCCCAGCGCCGCGGCCCACAACAGCAGCATGATGAACATCTCTTCGCGGGCCTCCGAAATCGCTACCCAGAAACCGTGGTTGTCGGCGTTTTTCGGCGTGCGGAAGAACGGAATGCTGCTGGTGAAGAAACCGTACAGCACTGCTTTGGCAATGGTGTGGGACAAGGCCAGGCCAGCCAGTGCGGCGGCGAAGGCATCCTTCATGTTGACCCCGACCGCGCGGCGGTAGAGGAACAGGATCTTGCCGACCTTGAACACGAACAGCGCCAGTGGCGGGATCGCGAAGATCAGCAGCGGCGGATCGACCCGTTGCGGCACGATGATCATCGCCGCCGACCAGAGCAGCGCGCCGACGGTGAAGAAGATATTCATGCCGTCGGCCACCCACGGCAACCAGCCCGCGAGGAAGTGGTAGCGCTGGCCACGGGTCAGTTCGGTGTCCTTGCCGCGCAGCAGGCTGGCGGTGTGCCGCTTGATGATCTGAATCGCCCCGTAGGCCCAGCGGAAACGCTGTTTCTTGAAGTCGATAAAGGTATCGGGCATCAGGCCCTTGCCGTAGCTGTCATGGTGATAAGCCGCCGACAGGCCTTTTTCGAAGACCCGCAGGCCCAGCTCGGCGTCTTCGCAGATGCACCAGTCGGCCCAGCCCAGTTCTTCCAGGACCGAGCGGCGGGTCATGGTCATGGTGCCGTGCTGGATGATCGCGTCGCGGTCGTTGCGGGTGACCATGCCGATATGGAAGAAGCCCTTGTATTCCGAGTAGCAGAGCTTCTTGAAGGTGCTTTCGTTCTGGTCGCGGTAGTCCTGGGGCGATTGCACGATGGCGATCTTCGGATCGGCGAAGTGCGGCACCATGTGCTTGAGCCAGTTGCGGTCGACGCAGTAGTCCGAGTCGATCACGGCGATGACTTCGGCGTCCTTGGCGGTGTGCGGGATCAGGTAGTTCAGCGCCCCGCCCTTGAAACCGGCCAGCGGCGCGACGTGGAAGAAACGGAAACGCGGGCCGAGGGTTTCGCAGTAGGCCTGCACCGGTTCCCAGACCGCCGGGTCCTTGGTGTTGTTGTCGATGATCAGGACTTCGTAGTCCGGATAATCGAGGGCCGCGAGGGCGTCGAGGGTCTGTTTGACCATCTCCGGCGGCTCGTTGTAGCACGGCACGTGGATCGAGACTTTCGGCCGGTAGTGCGAGTCGCCTTCAACCGGTAGGAATTCACGCCGGCGCTTGTGGGTCCAGACCGCCTCGGCCAGTTCGTGGGCCTCGGTGAGCAGGACGATAAACACGCCCAGGGCACCGATGGCCAGCAGGAAACCCACCGTCAGGCTGAACCAGGTGCTGTATTGCTGGCTGTAGTCGTAGCCGATCCACACCAGCACCGAACCGCAGAGGAACGCGGTAAAGGTCAGGAAGGTCCGGCCGCGCTGGCGCAGGGCCGAGCCGTCGATCATCAACAGGGTCAGCGAGAGCAGTGCGAGCACCACCGAACCGATGGCCAGTACGCGCCATTGCGGAATCGCCACCACCGGGCCTTCGAAGTTGAACTTCTGCTCGCGCGCGGCGTTGAACACGCCCCAATAGGCGCCCACCGAACCTTCGTCACTGGCCTTCCACGGCTGGTCGAAGGCTTCGATCACGAAGTAGTTGAAGCCCTGGCGGTTAAGCTTGTTGACTAGGGTGCGCAGGTAAATGGCCTGGTCGGCCTGGGTCGCATCGGCACCGCCACGCATGCGGCCGTTGCTCGGCCAGCCCACTTCCGAGAGCAGCAGGGGCTTTTTCGGGAACATGCGCTTGAGTTCGCGGGCGCGGTCCAGTACGTACTGGCCGGCCTTGTCCATGGGGATGAATTCCCAGTAGGGCAGGATGTGCGCGGCGATCAGGTCGACGTGCTTGACCAGTTCCGGGTTGTGTTCCCAGATATGCCACTGTTCCGAGGTGGTCACCGGCACCTTGACGGCCGCCCGTACGCGGTCGATCAGCACGGCCAGGTCTTTGGCGGTGATTTCCTTGCGGAAGATCGCCTCGTTACCGACCACCACCCGCACGACACTGCGGCTGGTGTTGGCCAGTTCGATGGCGCGGGCGATTTCCCGCTCGTTGCGCTCCTGGTCCGGGCTGATCCAGATCCCCAGGGTCACCCGCAGGCCGAACTCTTCGGCGAGCTTGGGAATGTCCTGAAGGGTGCCGTCGACCGAGTAGATACGGATGTTGTCCGTCAGCTTGCTCATGATCTCCAGGTCGCGACGCATTTCATCGTCGGTCGGGTACTGGTCTTTCTGTGGGAATTGTCCCTGCTGGAAAGGCGAGTAGGAGAAGCCGGCGATCTGCTCGGGCCAGTCAGGCGCCGAAACCGGGCGGTTGATCAGCGCCCAGAAACCGGTGAATAGCGCGGCAATTGCCAACACTACGACCAGGTTGAGTCCAAATTTACGCGATGACATAGGTATTTCGGGTTCCGAAAAGGGCTAGAACAGGGAACAGAGCGGCGCGCATCCTACACTTGCTATCCGTCGACCGTACAGTACCGTGGAATATGCGCAGGCATTGGGCAATGAGACAGGGCTTAAGTTCTTTCCTGATTCTTTGTAGCTCTATTCTCGTCAAAGTGTTGTGATTTAACGCTCATGGACAGCCATTCATAGGCTAAAGCTGCCCTCGGCCGGCGCCCGGCCCTATAATGCGCGCCGGTTTTTGGGGTAATGGTCATGAGTGCAGAAGATCCGCGGTTTGCCGGCGTCGCCCGGTTGTATGGCATTGAAGGGCTGGCGCGGCTGAAGGCCGCCCATGTGGCGATCGTCGGCGTCGGCGGTGTCGGCTCCTGGGCGGCGGAAGCCATTGCCCGTTGCGGTGTCGGCGAGATCTCGCTGTTCGACCTGGACGATGTCTGCGTCAGCAACAGCAACCGTCAGTTGCATGCCCTGGACAGCACCGTGGGTCGGGCCAAGGTCGAGGTGATGGGCGAGCGCCTGAAGGGCATCAATCCGGACTGCCAGGTTCACGCGGTGACCGATTTTGTGACCCGGGAAACCATGGCCGAGTACATCACCCCGGACATCGACTGCGTGATCGACTGCATCGACAGCGTCAATGCCAAGGCCGCGCTGATCGCCTGGTGCAAGCGGCGCAAGATCCAGATCATCACCACGGGCGGGGCGGGTGGGCAGATCGATCCGACCTTGATCCAGGTCTGCGACCTGAACCGTACCTTCAACGATCCCCTGGCCTCGAAGGTGCGTTCGACCTTGCGCCGTGACTACGGATTTTCCCGCACGGTGACCCGCCATTACAGCGTGCCCTGTGTGTTTTCCACCGAGCAGCTGCGTTATCCGAAGCCCGATGGCAGCATCTGCCTGCAGAAGAGTTTTGTCGGTGATGGGGTGAAGCTGGACTGTGCCGGTGGTTTTGGCGCGGTGATGATGGTCACGGCGACCTTCGGCATGGTGGCGGCGACCAAGGCGGTGGACAAGATCGTCGCGGGCATGCGCCGGCCGGCGGATCGGATCAAACCGCAGGCCTGAGGCTTATTGGGTCAATTCACGCATCCGCTGCAGCACGGCATTCAGGCCGTTGCTGCGGGACGGCGACAATTGTCGGGACAGGCCCAGTTGGTTGAACCAGTCGGGCAGGTCGACCTGCTGCAATTCGTCGGCGCTCAAGCCATTGACCCGCACCAGCAACAACGCCACCAGCCCACGAATCATTCGTGCATCGCTGCTCGCGGCAAACTGCCACTGACCGTCATGCAGCCGACCGGTCAACCACACCTGGCTTTCGCAGCCATGGACACGGTTGGCCTCGGTCTTGTCGGCGTCGTTCAAGGGCGGCAAGCGCTCTCCCCATTGCATCAGCAGGCGCGCCCGTTGTTCCCAGCCCGCCAGGTGCCGGAAATTTTCCAGAACCAGCAGTGCTTCAGCGGGCAGGCTCATCGCAACAGCTCCAGGGCCTGATCCAGTGCCTCGAAAAACCGTTCGAGGTCTTCGGAGTCGTTGTACACACCCAGCGATACGCGGATCGCGCCGGCCAGCCCGAGCTGTTTCATCAGTGGCATTGCGCAGTGATGCCCGGCGCGTACGGCAATCCCTTGCTCGGTCAGCAGGTGCGCCAGATCGGCGTTGTGCACGCCGTCGACGATAAAGCTGGCCAGTGCCAGTTGCGGTTCGCCCAACAGGCGGATGCCCTTGCGGACTTTCAGGCCTTGCAACAGGTGGGCGTGCAGCGCCGCTTCGTGGGCCGATACGGCGGCCTGGTCGAGGCCGGCCAGGTAGTCGAGGGTCGCGCCGAGGCCGATGACGCTGGCAATCGGTGGTGTTCCGGCTTCGAAGCCCAAGGGGGCCGGGCGGAAGCTGGCCTGCTGATAGTCCGCGTCCAGCACCATCTCGCCGCCGAATTGCCAGTGGCGCAGTTGGCTCAGGGCTTCGTGGCGGCCATAGAGCACGCCGACACCATCGGGGCCGTAGAGCTTGTGGCTGGAAAATACATAGAAATCGCAGCCCAGCGCCTGGACATCGTGGCGACCGTGAACCACGCCCTGGGCGCCGTCGACCACGGTCAGTGCGTTGAACGAGCGGGCCAGGGCCAGCAATTGCGGTAACGGTTGCCAGGCCCCGAGCACGTTGGACAGTTGGCTGACCGCCAGCAGACGGGTCCGTGGGCCGATCAACGGGCGGGCGGCTTCCAGGTCGATCAGGCCACTGTCGGTGATCGGCAGCACCACGAGGCGCAGTCCCCGACGTTGCGCCAGTTGCTGCCAGGGCAGCAGGTTGGCGTGATGCTCCAGGGCGCTGATAACGATCTCGTCGCCGGGCTGGAAAAGCGCTTCCAGGCCATAGGCCAGGAGGTTCAGCGCCGAGGTGGCACCGTGGGTGAAGACGATCTGTCCGCTATTGCCGACGTTGAGCCACTGGCCAGTCTTGCTTCGACTGTCCTCGAAGGCCTGGGTGGCGTGGGCGCCGGGCAGGTGTTGGGCACGGTGCACATTGGCCGCACCGTTGCTGTAATAGTGCGCCAGGGCATCGATCAGCGCCTGGGGCTTCTGGGTGGTGGCGGCGCTGTCCAGGTAGACCTGGTCTTGCCGTTGCAGGGCGGCGATGGCCGGGAAATCGGCGCGCCAGGGAGAAGGTATCAGCATGGTGTTCGGCCCTGGTGAGCGTGGGCGAGGGGGCGCGAAACCTGTAGGCATTGGTCTGGCTCGTGAAGTTTTTGCCGACCTTGAAGGCCTCTTCGCGGGCAAGCCCTGCTCCTACAGTAGGGCGCCGAGCGCAGGTTTTGCGTACGACATAAACCTGTAGGAGCAGGGCTTGCCCGCGAAGGCGGCCTCACAGGCACCCCCGCCAGCAAGCCGGCCCCTACAACAATCCTGCTCAGTTATGCGCGTGCAGGGCTTCGTTCAGCGCAATGGCCGACTTATGGCTCTTGCATTCCACTGCACCGGTTTCCGAGTTGCGACGGAACAGCAGGTCCGGCAGGCCGGCCAGGTCGCGGGCCTTGAGCACCTTGACCAACTGGTTGTTTTCGTCGAGCAGCGCCACTTTTGTCCCGGCGGTCACGTACAGGCCCGATTCCACGGTGTTGCGGTCGCCCAACGGAATGCCGATACCGGCGTTGGCGCCGATCAGGCAGCCTTCGCCGACCTTGATGACGATGTTGCCGCCGCCGGACAGGGTACCCATGGTCGAGCAACCGCCGCCCAGGTCCGACCCCTTGCCGACGAAGACACCCGCCGAAACGCGGCCTTCGATCATGCCCGGGCCTTCGGTGCCGGCGTTGAAGTTGACGAAACCTTCGTGCATCACGGTGGTGCCTTCGCCGATGTAGGCACCCAGGCGAATCCGCGCGCTGTCAGCGATACGCACGCCGCTCGGCACCACGTAGTCGGTCATTTTCGGGAACTTGTCCACCGAGAACACTTCCAGCAGCTCGCCACGCAGGCGCGCTTCCAGTTGATGGGCGGCCAGCTCCGACAGGTCGATGGCGCCCTGGCTGGTCCAGGCCACGTTCGGCAGCAGCGGGAACACGCCCGCCAGGCTCAGGCCATGGGGCTTGACCAGACGGTGGGAGAGCAGGTGCAGCTTGAGGTAAGCCTCGGGGGTAGACGTCAGCTGGACGTCTTCTGCCAATACGGTGGCGACCAACGGCTTGTGGCTTTCGGCCAGGCGGGTCAGCAGGGCGGCCTGGGCGGCGTCGACGGTTTTCAGGGCGTCGGCCAGTTGCGAGGCCTGGGCGGTGCTGAAGGTGATCGCCTGGTTGCCGCCGGTGTAACCGAGGATCGGCGCGATGGCGGCGACCAGCTCGGCCGACGGCTGAATCAGGGGTTGGGCGTAGAAAACTTCCAGCCAGGCACCTTGACGATTCTGGGTGCCAACGCCGAAGCCCAGGCTGAACAGAGTAGTGGACATGCAGTTACCTCTTGCAAAATGAGTGGGGGCCTTGAGCGCTCTGGCTCAGTTGAGGGCCGCCGCATAAATATCTGGCTTGAAGCCAATCAGGGTTCGGTCACCGAGATCAAGCACCGGGCGCTTGATCATCGAGGGTTGTGCCAGCATCAGTTCAATCGCTTTCGCCTGGTCGAGATCGGCTTTACGTTCGTCGTCGAGTTTGCGAAAGGTGGTTCCGGCACGGTTCAGCACCACTTGCCAGCCGTGCTCGTTGCACCACTGGGTCAGGTGTTCGCGGTCGATACCGGCGGTCTTGTAGTCATGGAACGCGTAGGGCACGGCCTGTTCGTCAAGCCAGGTACGGGCCTTTTTCATGGTGTCACACGCCTTGATTCCGAAAAGGTGCAACGTTTTGCTCGAAGCGGTCACAGCAATTGCCTCCCCTTTGGAGATGCGAGGGATGAAAGGTTGAAGATTATGCCATGACCGGGCCGCTTAGGCGCCTTAGTCGTGTGCGGTTACATCTTCCCCTGCCGACTGCGACTTTGGTGCAGCGTCCGGGCGGCAGCATAAGCGGCTAATATGGCACTTCGACGGCAAACCGTTGCCAGAGATATGCTTTAAACGATTGGGAATGCCTTTTATGCAGACGGCCTACACCGTTCTGATTCTGCTGATGCTGGTCGGCGTCTCGCGTTTGCTCTGGCGGGTGATCCCGCTGCCGCTGCCCCTGGTGCAGATTGCGGCGGGGGCGCTGCTGGCCTGGCCGACCCTGGGCCTGCATGTGGCCCTGGACCCGGAATTGTTTCTGTTCCTGTTTCTGCCGCCGTTGCTGTTTTCCGATGGTTGGCGCATGCCCAAGCGCGATCTGTGGCGCCTGCGCGGGCCGATCCTGACCCTGGCCGTGGGGCTGGTGCTGTTCACCGTGGTCGGTGCCGGCTATTTCATTCACTGGCTATTGCCGGCCATTCCCTTGCCGGTGGCCTTCGCCCTGGCCGCCGTGTTGTCACCAACCGACGCCGTGGCGGTTTCCGCTATTGCCCAGAACCGTCTGCCGACGCCGCTGATGCATATGCTCCAGGGCGAGGCGCTGATGAATGATGCGTCGGGCCTGGTGACCTTCAAGTTCGCCCTGGCGGCGGCTGTGACCGGTGCCTTCTCCCTGGCCAATGCGAGCCTGACCTTTGTCCTGGTGGCGGTCGGTGGCCTGGCCGTCGGCGTGGCGCTGAGCTGGCTGGTGGGGCGCTTTCGGGTCTGGATGATCGCCCGTGGCTGGGACGATCCGGCGACCCACGTGGTGTTCATGTTGCTATTGCCGTTCGCCGCCTATGTGCTGGCCGAGCGCCTCGGGGTGTCGGGAATCCTCTCGGCGGTGGCGGCGGGGATGATGCAGAGCTGGCTCGACCTGTTGCCGCGCCAGACCAGCACCCGGCTGCTCAACCGCAGTGTCTGGTCGCTGTTGGAGTTCGCCTTCAACGGGCTGATCTTCCTGCTGCTGGGCTTGCAGTTGCCGGATATTGTCAAGGCGGTTGCCAGCCACGAGACTTCGTTGTGGCCGACCTTGCTCTATCGCTGCCTCGAAGTGCTGGCGATCTTTCTGGCCCTGGTGGTGTTGCGTTTTGTCTGGGTGCACAGCATCTGGCGCTTGTCGGAGCTGCTGCGGCACTGGCGTGGCAAAGATCCGTTGTCAGGGATGGCCAAGGGGCGTTCCTGCTGGTTGCTGACGGTAGGTGGTGTACGTGGGGCGGTGACGTTGGCGGGTGTGATGTCGGTGCCGCTGCTGATCGCACCCGGGGTGGATTTTCCCGAGCGTGACTTGCTGATTTTCATCGCCGCCGGGGTGATCCTGCTGTCGTTGGTGACGGCCAGTGTTGTCCTGCCGCTGCTGTTGCGCGACTTGCCGAAAAGCCAGGATGACAGGCACCGTGGCGAAGTGCGCGAAGCCTGGAAGAAGACCGCCGAAGCGGCGATCCATGTGCTGGAGGGCGAGGAGTTGGGCGTACCGCAGGACGCGGCCCAAGATGCGACCCAGGCCGCGTTGGCCACCGAGTTGAAAGCGCAGTTGATGGCCGAATACCGGCATCAACTGGAGGTGTTCAACGACTCCACCGAAGCCCAGGCGCTGGCGTTCCAGATGGACCAGTTGGACCGCCGCTTGCGCTTGAAGGCACTGCGGGCGCAGCGCCTGGAGTTGTACCGGCTCAGTCGCCAGCACCAGATCGGCGACGATGTGTTGCGCGAGGTGCTGGCGGAGCTGGATCTGAGCGAGGCGAACCTCGGCTCGGTGAAGTAGCCGGGGTTACTGGCGGCGCTGGATGAACGCGCGAATCCGCTCGGCGGCCTCGACACACTCTGCCAACGGCGCAACCAGGGCCATGCGCACGCGCCCGGCCCCGGGATTGACGCCGTCCACTTCGCGGGACAGATAGGAGCCCGGCACCACGGTCACATGTTCCTCGGCAAACAGATCGCGGCAGAACGCCGCATCATCGCCCTGCACATTCGGCCACAGGTAGAAGCTGCCATCCGGGCGTTGCACATCCAGCACCGGCGCCAGAATCTCCAGCACCGCATCGAACTTCTCGCGATACAACGCACGGTTGGCGCGCACATGGATCTCGTCGTTCCAGGCCGCGACGCTGGCCAGCTGGGTTTGCACCGGCATCGCGCAGCCGTGGTAGGTGCGATACAGCAGGAAGGCCTTGAGAATATCCGCGTCACCGGCCACGAAGCCCGAGCGCAGCCCCGGCAGGTTGGAGCGCTTGGACAGGCTATGGAACACCACGCAACGCTTGAAGTCCTTGCGGCCCAGCGCCACACAGGCACTGAGCAGGCCCGGCGGTGGAGTCTGCTCATCGAAGTACAGCTCGCTGTAGCACTCGTCGGCGGCGATCACGAAGTCATGCTCGTCGGCCAGGGCGATCAGCTTTTTCAAGGTCTCCAGCGGGATCAGCGCCCCGGTCGGGTTGCCCGGCGAGCACAGGAACAGGATCTGGCAACGCTGCCAGATCTCCGCCGGCACGGCGTCGAAGTCCGGGTTGAAGCTGTTTTCGTCCAGGCACGGCAGGTAGTGCGGCTTGGCCCCGGCGAGGAAGGCCGCGCCTTCGTAGATCTGATAGAACGGGTTGGGGCTGACCACCAGGGCGTCGTCGCCACGGTTGACCACGGTCTGGGTAAAGGCGAACAGCGCCTCACGGGTGCCATTGACCGGCAGGATATTGCGCGCCGGGTCGATCCAGCCGCTCGGCACGCCGAAACGTCGCTCGCACCAGCCGGCAATGGCTTCACGCAGGGCCGGTACGCCGAGGGTGGTCGGGTACACTGCCATCTGTTCCAGGTTGGCGGTCAGGGCTTCGGCGACAAACGCCGGCGAGCGGTGCTTCGGTTCGCCGATGGACAGGGCGATCGGCCGCTTGTCCGCATTCGGCGTCACGCTGCCGAGCAGGGCGCGGAGTTTCTCGAACGGATAGGGCTGCAACTGGTTCAGGGCGTTGTTCATCGGTAACGGAGCTCGCTTCATTCAGGTGTCGGCGCGTCAGATACTCAGGCGCATCGTTTCAAGGGGCGGTTCGGCGTTGACGCTCAACTGTTCGACGATGGCGTCCTGCAATCGGCTGCACAGCTGCGGGTCGGACAGCGGTTGGTTGTCGGCGTCGGTAATGAAGAACACGTCTTCCACCCGCTCGCCGAGGGTGGCGATCTTGGCGTTCTGCAGCGACAGGTCGAACTCCAGGAAGATCTTTCCAATCCGTGCCAGCAGCCCGGGACGGTCCGGCGCGCTCAGCTCCAGCACCGTCACCGGACGCTGGGCGTCGTTGTGGATGGTGACCTGGGGCGCGAAGGCGAAGTGCTTGAGCTGGCGCGGGACCCGGCGCTGGATGATGGTCGGATAGTCGTCCGGGTTGCGCAGGGCTTCGGTCAGGCCGTCGCGGATCTGCTTGATGCGCTTCGGATTGTCGCCGATGGAGCCGCCGTCGTTGTCCAGCACGATGTAGGTGTCGAGGGTGAACTGGCTGCTGGAGGTGATGACCCGGGCGTCGTGGATGTTCAGGTTGAGCTGGTCCATCGCGGCCACGGTCACGGCGAAGAAGTCGTGCTGGTCCGGGGCGTAGATGAAAATCTGCGTGCCGCCTTCGAATTCGCGCTGGGTGGTTTCCTTGATCAGCACCAGCGGGCCGCCATCGGCCGGCTGCTGGAGGATCGCATCGCTGTGCCAGGCGACGTCGCCGGCGGTGTGGCGCAGGAAGTAGTCATCGCCCAGTTGCGACCAGAGCTGCTCGACATCGTCCGGGTCGGTACCGGCGCGCACCAGGATATCCAGGGCGGCGCTCTGGGTCTGGCGAATCTGCTCCTCGCGGTCCACCGGGTTTTCCAGGCCACGGCGCAGGGCGCGCTTGGTCTCGGTGTAGAGCTGGCGCAACAGGCTGGCGCGCCAGGAGTTCCACAGGCTCGGGTTGGTCGCGTTGATGTCGGCGACGGTCAGCACATAGAGGTAGTCCAGGTGCACCTGGTCGCCGACGGTCTGGGCGAAGTCGTGGATGACCTGCGGGTCGGACAGGTCCTTGCGCTGGGCGGTGGTGGACATCACCAGGTGGTTCTGCACCAGCCAGACGATCAGGCGGCTGTCCCACGGCGGCAACTGGTGACGGGCGCAGAAGGCCTCGGCATCCACTGCGCCGAGTTCCGAATGGTCGCCGTGGCGGCCCTTGCCGATGTCATGGTAAAGCCCGGCCATGTAGATCAGTTCGGGCTTGGGCAGCTTGGCCATCAGCTTGGCGGCCAGCGGGAATTTCTCCGAGACCTGGGTGTACTGCAGTTTGCGCAGGTGCTTGATCAGGTTCAGGGTGTGGGCATCGACCGTATAGATATGGAACAGGTCGTGCTGCATCTGCCCGACGATATCGCCGAATTCCGGCAGGTAGCGCCCGAGGATGCCGTAGCGGTTCATCCGGCGCAGGTTGCGATGGATGCCGATCTTGCACTTGAACAGCTCGATGAACAGGCTGGTGTTGCGGATATCGTTGCGGAAGTCGTCGTCGATCAGATGACGGTGTTCCCGCAGCAGGCGGATGGTGTCGGCGCGCACACCCTTGATTTCCGGCTGCTGGGCCATCAGCACGAAGATTTCCAGCATGGCGAACGGCGTACGCCGGAAGACATTCGGGTTACTCGCCTCGATATAGCCGTCGTGCAACTGGAAACGCGAGTTCAACGGCTGCGGCGGCGCTTCGTCTTCCGGGGCGAGGATGATTTCCTCGAAGTGCTGGATGATCAGGTCGCTGAGCTGGGCAATGCTCATGACCACCCGGTAGTACTGCTGCATGAAATTTTCGATGGCCTGTTTCGCATCGTCGCCCTTGAAACCCAGCAGTCCGGCGATGCTGCGCTGGTGGTCGAATAGCAGGCGGTCTTCGGCGCGGCCGGCGAGCATGTGCAGGGCGTAGCGGACTTTCCAGAGGAACTCCTGGGATGAGGCCAGCAGGGCGTTTTCGCTCTCCACCAGAAAGCCTTCGCCGGCCAGGGCCCGCAGGTTCAGGGTGCCGTACTGGCGGCGGGCGACCCAGAGGATCGTCTGGATATCCCGCAGGCCGCCGGGCGAGCCCTTGACGTTGGGTTCCAGGTTGTATTCGGTGTCGTTGTACTTGTGGTGGCGGGCCTTCTGTTCAGCGCGCTTGGCCAGGAAGAAGTCCTTGCTCGGCCACATGTGCGCCGTGCTGGTGACATCGAGCATGCGCTGGCGCAGGCGCTCGGGACCGGCGACGGTGCGACTTTCCATCAGGTTGGTGATGATCGTCAGGTCGGCCCGGGCTTCCTCGGCGCACTCGTCGACCGAACGCACGCTCTGGCCGACTTCCAGGCCGATGTCCCAGAGCAGGGTGAGGAAACGTTCTATGGAGTCGCGAAAGATCTCGTGGTCGGCGCTGTCGAGCAGGATCAGCAGGTCGATGTCCGAGTAGGGGTGCAATTCGCCGCGACCGTAGCCGCCGACCGCCACCAGGGCGATATCGGCGTCTTCGCTCCAACTGAACTGGTCCCAGGCCTGTTGCAGGATGTTATCGATGAACCAGGCGCGGTCTTCGATCAGCCGGCGGATATCACGCCCGGCGCGAAAGCGCTCGTCGAGCACCTCGCGGGCGTGGCGAATGGCCTTCTTGAAGGCGGCGATGGGGCTGGCCTTCAGTGCCAGTTCCGCCTGGAACTGGCCGCGGTCGAAGAGTTCGGGGTCCACCTGCGGCATCGATTGGCTTTCCTTGGGTTCTGATAGGCGTTCTGTACAGAGCGGCAGGTGCAAGCGATCAGGCCGAGACGCGCGGGATGGTCTCATCGCTGCGCAGGGTGAAGATCTCGTAGCCGGTGTCGGTGACCAGCAGGGTGTGCTCCCACTGGGCCGACAGCTTGCGGTCCTTGGTGATCGCGGTCCAGCCGTCGCCCAGCACCTTGGTGTCGGCCTTGCCCTGGTTGATCATCGGTTCGATGGTGAAGGTCATGCCGGCCTTGAGTTCCATGCCGGTACCGGCGCGGCCGTAGTGCAGGATCTGCGGTTCTTCGTGGAACACCTTGCCGATACCGTGGCCACAGAACTCACGCACCACCGAGAAGCCGTTCTTTTCCGCGTGCTTCTGGATGATTTCACCGATGTCGCCCAGGCGGCAGCCGGGTTTGACGATCTCGATGGCCTTGTACATGCATTCCTGGGTGATCTGCGACAGGCGCTCGGCCCAGACCGGTACGGTGCCGACGTGGAACATCTTGCTGGTGTCGCCGTGGTAGCCATCCTTGATGACGGTGACGTCGATGTTCACCGTGTCACCATCCTTGAGTGGCTTGTCGCCCGGGATGCCGTGGCAGACCACGTGGTTGACCGAGGTGCAGATCGACTTCGGGAAACCCTTGTAGTTGAGCGGGGCGGGGATGGCCTGCTGCACGTTGACGATATAGTCGTGGCAGATACGGTCCAGCTCCTCGGTGGTGACACCGGGCTTGACGTGTTCACCGATCATTTCCAGTACATCGGCAGCCAGGCGGCCAGCGACACGCATTTTTGCGATGTCCTCGGGGGTTTTGAGGGTGACGGTCATACAGGCTCTCTTTTACGCGCCGGGCGCGAATAAACACGGAATGGGGCGAAAACGGCGGGGCCGCGATGGCTGGCCCCGGGGGTTCAGTACCCTTAAAAGCGTGATTCTACCAGACGCAAGGGGTAAACCATGAGCATCCGGCTATCGCTTCTCTCTATAAGCTGGGGCCATTCTGGCCCGAATCCAGGGCGCGCGCAAAAGCCCGGGAGGGGAAATGCGAATGCAGGTTTCGTTTTGGCCGTTCTTGTGGTATAAAATGCGCCGCTTTCCGGGGATAGCCCCGCGGAGCTTAAATCCACACACGTGTCGACACGATGACCTGGGTGCCTTCAGCTGATGCTGCTGGTTGGTCATTGGGATACGTGGAGGCCAAACCCGACTTATCAAGGAACTATCATGTCCCAAGTCAACATGCGCGATATGCTGAAGGCCGGTGTGCACTTCGGTCACCAGACCCGTTACTGGAACCCGAAAATGGGCAAGTACATTTTCGGCGCGCGTAACAAGATCCACATCATCAACCTTGAAAAAACCCTGCCGATGTTCAACGAAGCTCTGACTTTCGTAGAACGCCTGGCCCAGGGCAAAAACAAGATTCTGTTCGTC
This sequence comes from Pseudomonas sp. MWU13-2862, assembly GCF_023242495.1. NCBI lineage: Bacteria > Pseudomonadati > Pseudomonadota > Gammaproteobacteria > Pseudomonadales > Pseudomonadaceae > Pseudomonas > Pseudomonas sp. MWU13-2862. The sequence goes on from NZ_JALMEZ010000014.1 coordinate 137,545, forward strand.
GGCACCAAGCGTTCCGCCGGCAAGATCGTTGCTGAAGAAGCAGCACGTTGCGGTTCGCCGTACGTCGATCACCGCTGGTTGGGCGGCATGCTGACCAACTTCAAAACCATCCGTGCTTCGATCAAGCGTCTGCGTGACCTGGAAATCCAGGCCGAAGACGGTACTTTCGCCAAGCTGACCAAGAAAGAGGCGCTGATGCGCACTCGCGACCTGGAAAAGCTCGATCGTTCCCTGGGTGGTATCAAGGACATGGGCGGTCTGCCTGACGCACTGTTCGTGATCGACGTTGACCACGAGCGCATCGCGATCACCGAAGCCAACAAGCTGGGCATCCCGGTTATCGGCGTAGTCGATACCAACAGCAGCCCGGAAGGCGTTGACTACATCATCCCAGGCAACGATGACGCCATCCGCGCCATCCAGTTGTACATGGGTTCGATGGCTGACGCTGTGATCCGTGGCCGCAACAACAACGGTGGCGGTACCGTCGAGTTCGCTACTGAAGAAGCTCCGGTCGCCGCAGCTGAGTAATTGACGCCCTGGCGTTGACTCAGTAAGCAAAAAGGGGGCTTGGCCCCCTTTTTGCCACCTCGAAAACCGTTGGTTGCTGGTACCGCTACAGCCTTTGTAATGTGTAGCCGCTACAACGGGATCGGGAAGAATTGAACGCCCGTTCGATCGGGTGGAATGGTTGATAACCTATCCAAGAGGAATTTTGAAATGGCAGAGATTACTGCAGCGTTGGTCAAAGAACTGCGCGAGCGTACCGGCGAAGGCATGATGGACTGCAAGAAAGCCTTGACCAAGGCTGGCGGCGACATCGAAAAAGCCATTGATGACATGCGCGCTTCGGGCGCCATCAAGGCGGCCAAGAAAGCCGGCAACATTGCCGCTGAAGGCGCCATCGCAATCAAGGGCGACGGCAAAGCTGCCGTGATCCTGGAAGTGAACTCGCAGACCGACTTCCTGGCTCTGCAAGACGACTTCAAGGGCTTCGTTGCTGCCAGCGTTGAAAAAGCCTTCGCTGACAAGCTGACCGACGCAGCTCCGCTGATCGCAGCTCAAGAATCGGCACGTGAAGCACTGGTTGCCAAAGTGGGCGAAAACGTCAACATCCGTCGCCTGGCGCGTATCGAAGGTGATGTGGTCGGCGCTTACCTGCACGGCAACAAGATCGGTGTGGTTGTGGCCCTCAAAGGCGGCAACGAAGACCTGGCCAAAGACGTTGCCATGCACGTTGCGGCAACCAACCCTGAGTTCCTGCTGCCATCGCAGGTCTCCGCTGAAGCCATTGAACGCGAAAAAGGCGTTTTCCTGAGCCTCAACGAAGACAAGATCAAAGGCAAGCCAGCTGAAATCGTTGAAAAAATGGTCAGCGGCCGTATCAGCAAGTTCCTGGCCGAAGCCAGCCTGGTTGAGCAAGCTTTCGTCAAGAACCCGGAAGTCACCGTCGGTGCCCTGGTCAAGAAAGCCGGCGCTGAAATCGTTTCCTTCACTTACTTCAAAGTAGGTGATGGCATCGAGAAGCCAGTGGACAACTTCGCTGAAGAAGTTGCTGCTCAGCTGGCTGCCAACAAGTAAAAGACGGTTTTCAACTGTCGACCCAAGAGGCTGCCCGCTCACGCGCGCAGCCTCTTTTCAAATGGGAGGAGAGGTTTCTCTTTTTCCATTCGGAACCGACTTACAAGGTTGTGTTCTGATGGCGCTGTAGCAGCGCCAAGCTAGAGTAAGCGCAGGCTGCAAACAGCTCGCAAGTTTTTTTTAAACGCCGCAGGAGAGATTCGCAATGGCTCAGCAGGGCAGTGGCTATCAAGCTCGCTATAAACGCATTCTACTCAAACTTAGCGGCGAGGCCCTGATGGGCTCGGAAGAGTTCGGGATCGACCCGAAGGTTCTGGATCGCATGGCGCTGGAAGTCGGCCAACTGGTCGGCATCGGTGTCCAGGTCGGTCTGGTGATTGGCGGTGGCAACCTGTTCCGCGGCGCCGCCTTGAGTGCCGCCGGGATGGACCGTGTCACCGGCGACCACATGGGCATGCTGGCCACCGTGATGAATGCACTGGCGATGCGCGACGCGCTGGAACGTGCGAATATCTCGGCCATCGTGATGTCGGCTATTTCCATGGTCGGCGTGACCGATCACTATGATCGCCGCAAGGCCATGCGTCACCTCAACGCCAAGGAAGTGGTGATCTTCGCGGCTGGTACCGGCAATCCGTTTTTCACCACGGATTCGGCAGCCTGCCTGCGTGCGATTGAAATCGACGCCGATGTGGTGCTCAAGGCGACCAAGGTCGATGGCGTTTACACCGCGGACCCATTCAAAGACCCGCATGCCGAGAAGTTCGATCATCTGACCTACGATGAAGTGCTGGATCGCAAGCTGGGTGTCATGGACCTCACCGCTATCTGCCTGTGCCGCGATCACAAGATGCCGCTGCGCGTATTTAACATGAACAAGCCCGGCGCCCTGCTGAACATCGTGCATGGCGGCGCTGAAGGAACCCTGATCGAGGAAGGCCAACAATGATCAACGAAATCAAGAAAGACGCTCAAGAGCGCATGAAGAAGTCCCTGGAATCCCTGGCCCATGCATTTGGCCGGATTCGTACCGGGCAGGCTCACCCAAGCATCCTGGAAGGCGTCATGGTGCCTTATTACGGCACTGACACCCCGATCAAGCAGGTCGCCAACATCACCGTCAAGGACGCGCGCACCCTGCAGGTCGTGGCGTTCGAGCGCAACATGCTCGGTGCCGTGGACAAGGCGATCGGCAGCGCCGGCCTGAACCTCAACCCGACCAACCTGGGCGAGCTGCTGCTGATCTCGATGCCGGCGCTGACCGAAGAAACCCGTCGTGGTTTCACCAAGCAAGCGCGCGAAGAAGCGGAAAACGCTCGCATTGCCGTGCGTAACATTCGTCGCGATGTGCTGGGTGACCTGAAGGATCTGGTCAAGGAAAAAGAGATCAGTGAAGACGAAGAGCGTCGTGCGGCTGACGATATCCAGAAGCTGACCGACAAGTTCGTGGCGGAAATCGAAGTGGCCGTGAAGCAAAAAGAAGCGGACCTGATGGCCGTTTAAGGGTCAGGACGCTTCCATGGAAAAGACCAAGCAGGCTGTGCCGTCCTCGGTGCCGCGCCATGTTGCAATCATCATGGACGGCAATAACCGCTGGGCCAAGAAACGCTTTTTGCCCGGTGTTGCCGGGCACAAGGCTGGCGTCGACGCGGTGCGCGCCGTCATTGAGGTGTGTGCTGAGGCCGGGGTCGAGGTATTGACCCTGTTCGCGTTCTCCAGCGAGAACTGGCAGCGTCCCGCCGACGAAGTCAGCGCCTTGATGGACCTGTTCTTCAAGGCGCTGCGCCGCGAGGCCAAGCGTCTCAACGAGAACAATATAAGCCTGCGGATCATTGGCGACCGCTCGCGCTTTCACCCCGAGCTGCAAGCGGCGATGCGCGAGGCGGAAGCGGCGACGGCCGGCAGCAATCGCTTCATTCTGCAGATTGCCGCCAACTACGGCGGGCAGTGGGATATCGCCCAGGCGGCTCAGCGTCTGGCCCGTGAAGTACAGGCCGGGCATCTGCGTCCGGACGATATTACCCCCGAGCTGCTGCAGACCTGTCTGGCCACCGGCGACCTGCCGTTGCCGGACCTGTGCATCCGTACCGGTGGCGAACATCGCATCAGCAATTTCCTGTTGTGGCAGTTGGCCTATGCCGAGCTGTATTTCTCCGACCTGTTCTGGCCGGACTTCAAACACGAAGCCATGCGCAACGCGCTGGCCGATTTTGCTTCCCGCCAGCGTCGTTTCGGTAAAACGAGCGAACAGGTCGAAGCAGGAGCCCGGGTTTAATGCTCAAGCAACGCATCATCACGGCACTCATTCTCCTGCCCATTGCCTTGTGCGGGTTCTTCCTGCTCGAGGGCGCAGGCTTTGCGCTGTTCATCGGCCTGGTCGTCACCCTCGGCGCCTGGGAATGGGCGCGCCTGGCGGGGTTTGAAGCGCAGCCGGCCCGTGTGGCCTATGCGGCGCTGGTCGCGGTGCTGTTGTTCTTCATGTACATCCTGCCCAACCTCGCACCCTGGGTGCTGGGGGCGGCGGTATTGTGGTGGGGGTTGGCGGCGTTCCTGGTGCTGACCTACCCGCGCACCAGCGCGCACTGGTCGACCACCGCGAGCAAGCTGGTGATCGGTTTCCTGATCCTGCTGCCGGCCTGGCAAGGCCTGATCCTGATCAAGCAGGAGCCGTTGGGCAACTGGTTGATCATGGCGGTGATGGTCCTGGTCTGGGGCGCCGATATCGGTGCCTACTTTTCCGGCAAGGCTTTCGGCAAGCGCAAGCTGGCGCCGTCGGTCAGCCCGGGCAAGAGTTGGGAAGGCGCCTACGGCGGCCTGGCCCTGAGCCTGGTGATCACCGCGGTGGTCGGGGTTGTGCGCGGCTGGGGCGTCGGGCAGATGATTGCCAGTCTGCTTGGGGCGGCGCTGATCGTGGTGATTTCGGTGGTCGGTGACTTGACCGAAAGCATGTTCAAGCGTCAGTCGGGGATCAAGGACAGCAGCAACCTGCTGCCCGGGCATGGCGGCATTCTTGATCGGATCGATAGCCTGACGGCGGCGATTCCGACCTTTGCCGTACTCCTGTGGATCGCTGCATCGTGAGCCGCCCACAGCAAATTACCGTACTCGGTGCCACCGGCTCCATCGGCCTGAGCACCCTGGATGTCATCGCGCGTCACCCGCAGCGTTACCAGGCCTTTGCCTTGAGCGGTTTCAGCCGCCTGGCGGAACTCTTTGCCCTGTGCATGCGGCATCGCCCGCGCTATGCGGTGGTGCCCGAGGCGTCCGCGGCGCGTGGTTTGCAGCAGCAACTGCGTGACGCGGGCCTGGCGACCGAAGTGCTGGTGGGGGAGGCGGGCCTGTGCCAGATTGCCGCCGATCCCGAAGTCGATGCGGTGATGGCGGCGATCGTCGGCGCGGCCGGTTTGCGTCCTACGCTGGCAGCGGTCGAAGCCGGCAAGAAGATCTTGCTGGCCAACAAGGAGGCGCTGGTGATGACTGGCGCGCTCTTTATGCAGGCGGTGCGCAAGAGTGGGTCGGTGTTGCTGCCGATCGACAGTGAACACAATGCGATTTTCCAGTGCCTGCCCCAGGATCACGCCCGTGGCCTGGCGGCGGTCGGCGTGCGGCGAATCCTGCTGACCGCCTCGGGTGGTCCGTTCCGGCAGACGCCGCTGGGTGAGCTGGCCGATGTCACCCCCGAGCAGGCGTGCGCCCATCCCACCTGGTCGATGGGGCGCAAGATCTCGGTCGACTCGGCGAGTATGATGAACAAGGGGCTGGAACTGATCGAGGCGTGCTGGCTGTTCGATGCCAAACCGTCCCAGGTCGAAGTGGTGATCCACCCGCAGAGTGTGATTCACTCCCTGGTCGACTACGTGGATGGTTCGGTTCTGGCCCAATTGGGGAACCCGGACATGCGCACGCCGATCGCCAATGCCCTGGCCTGGCCTGAGCGGATCGACTCCGGCGCGGCGCCGCTGGACCTGTTTGCCGTGGCGCGCCTGGACTTCCAGGCCCCGGATGAGCAGCGTTTCCCTTGTCTGCGCCTGGCCCGTGAATCTGCCGAGGCCGGAGGCAGTGCGCCGGCGATGTTGAATGCGGCGAATGAGGTGGCGGTAGCGGCATTTCTCGAACGGCGCATCCGCTACCTTGAGATCGCGAGTATCATCGAGGACGTTTTAAACCTGGAGCCGGTGGTTGCGGTCAATGAGCTCGACGCGGTATTCGCGGCAGACGCCAAGGCCAGGACTCTGGCCGAGCAATGGCTGAGTCGCCACGGGCGTTGAATCTGGCGTAGCCTTCGGGGCTGTCGGCACCTGGGATTGCGGAGAAAGTAAATGAGCGCGCTCTATATGATAGTCGGCACCCTGGTGGCCCTGGGTGTGCTGGTGACCTTCCACGAATTCGGCCATTTCTGGGTGGCCCGTCGTTGCGGCGTCAAGGTCCTGCGTTTTTCCGTGGGCTTCGGCATGCCGCTGCTGCGTTGGCACGATCGCCAGGGCACCGAGTTCGTGGTCGCCGCGATTCCGTTGGGCGGCTACGTGAAAATGCTCGACGAGCGCGAGGCTGAAGTCCCGCCGGAGCTGCTCGACCAGGCCTTCAATCGCAAGTCGGTGCGCCAGCGTATCGCAATCGTCGCCGCCGGCCCGATTGCCAACTTTCTCCTGGCCATCGTGTTTTTCTGGGGCCTGGCGATGCTGGGCAGCCAGCAGGTGCGTCCGGTCATCGGTACCGTGGAAAGCGGTAGCCTGGCCGAGAAGGCCGGGTTGAGCAGCGGTCAGGAAATCGTCGCCGTCGATGGCGAGCCGACCACCGGTTGGGGCGCGGTCAATCTTCAGTTGGTGCGTCGCCTGGGGGAAAGCGGCACCCTGCAGTTGCGGGTCCGTGAGCCTGGCTCGACGGCCGACTCGCCCCGCGAACTGGCACTGGACCATTGGCTGCAAGGCGCCGACGAGCCCGATCCAATCAAGTCTCTGGGGATTCGCCCATGGCGTCCGGCGCTGGCGCCGGTGCTGGCCGAACTCGATCCGAAGGGCCCGGCCCAGGCCGCCGGCCTCAAGACCGGCGACCGCCTGTTGGCGGTGAATGACCAGCCCCTGAACGATTGGCAGCAGGTGGTGGATTGGGTCCGTGTACGTCCTGATACCAAAATTGTGCTGCACGTCGAGCGTGATGGTGCTCAAATCGACGTCCCGCTGACCTTGGCCAGCCGCGGCGAAGGCAAGGCGGCGAGCGGTTACCTGGGGGCCGGCGTCAAGGCGGTGGACTGGCCGCCGGAGATGGTTCGAGAGGTCAGCTACGGGCCTCTGGCGGCGATTGGCGAAGGTGCTCGACGCACTTGGACCATGAGCGTCCTGACCCTGGACTCGCTGAAGAAAATGTTGTTCGGCGAGCTCTCGGTAAAAAACTTGAGTGGACCGATAACCATTGCTAAAGTGGCGGGCGCTTCGGCCCAGTCGGGCGTCGCTGATTTCCTGAATTTCCTGGCTTATCTGAGTATCAGCCTCGGGGTTCTGAATTTGTTGCCCATCCCGGTACTGGATGGGGGGCATTTGCTGTTTTATCTGATCGAGTGGGCGCGTGGTCGTCCCTTGTCGGATCGGGTGCAAGGTTGGGGGATTCAGATCGGTATCAGTTTGGTGGTTGGGGTGATGTTGCTTGCCCTGGTCAACGATCTGGGTCGACTGTAACGCTTCGCGAAAATTGCGAATCTGCCGCATTGTGCGGCAGTTTGTTTATTGCCAGTTGGAATAAGAAAGGACTTCATGAAACGTCTGCTGCTAACTGCGGTTCTCACCGTATTGATGATCGCCGAAGTTCACGCCGAGTCCTTCACTATCTCCGATATTCGTGTCAATGGCCTCCAGCGGGTATCCGCTGGTAGCGTGTTTGGCGCGTTACCGTTGAATGTCGGGGAGCAAGCGGATGACCGTCGCCTGGTGGAATCCACTCGCGCGCTGTTCAAAACCGGTTTCTTCCAGGATATCCAGCTGGGGCGCGAAGGTAACGTCCTGGTCATCACGGTCGTTGAACGACCTTCGGTGGCCAGCATCGATATCGAAGGCAACAAGGCGATCTCGACTGACGACTTGATGAAGGGGCTGAAACAGTCCGGCCTGGCCGAGGGTGAAATCTTCCAGCGTGCGACCCTTGAAGGTGTGCGTAACGAACTTCAGCGTCAGTATGTGGCCCAAGGCCGCTACTCGGCCGAGGTCGAGACCGAAGTCGTTCCCGAGCCGCGTAACCGCGTGGGCTTGAAGATCAAGATCAACGAAGGCACCGTCGCCGCGATCCAGCACATCAACGTGGTGGGTAACTCGGTATTCAAGGACGAAGACCTGATCGATCTGTTCGAACTCAAGACCACCAACTGGCTGTCGTTCTTCAAGAACGATGACAAGTATGCCCGCGAAAAGCTCTCCGGTGACCTGGAACGCCTGCGCTCCTACTACCTGGACCGCGGCTATATCAACATGGATATCGCCTCGACCCAGGTGTCCATCACCCCGGACAAGAAAAGCGTCTATATCACGGTCAACGTCACCGAAGGCCAGAAGTACAAGGTCCGCGACGTGAAGCTCAGTGGTGACCTGAAGGTGCCGGAAGACCAGGTCAAGTCCCTGCTGCTGGTGGAGAAGGGCCAGGTGTTCTCGCGCAAGCTGATGACCACCACCTCGGAACTGATCACCCGCCGCCTGGGTAACGACGGCTACACTTTCGCCAACGTCAACGGCGTACCGACGCCGCACGATGACGATCACACCGTCGATATCACCTTCGTGGTCGACCCGGGCAAGCGTGCCTACGTCAACCGTATCAACTACCGTGGCAACACCAAGTCCGCGGACGAAGTGCTGCGTCGTGAAATGCGTCAGATGGAAGGCGGTTGGGCTTCCACCTACCTGATCGACCAGTCCAAGACCCGTCTTGAACGCCTGGGCTTCTTCAAGGAAGTCAACGTCGAAACCCCGGCTGTTCCGGGTGTCGATGACCAGGTTGACGTGAACTACACCGTGGAAGAGCAAGCCTCGGGTTCGATTACCGCCAGCGTCGGTTTTGCCCAGAGCGCCGGTCTGATCCTGGGCGGTTCGATCACCCAGAACAACTTCCTCGGTACCGGTAACAAGGTCAGCATCGGCCTGACCCGCAGCCAGTACCAGAGCCGCTATAACTTCGGTTATGTCGACCCCTACTGGACGCCGGACGGTGTCAGCCTGGGCTACAACGTGTTCTACCGCACCACTGACTACAGCGAACTCGATGTCAGCGTTGCCAGCTATGCCGTGGACAGCCTGGGTGCTGGCGTCAGCGTCGGTTACCCGATCAGCGAGACATCGCGCCTGACCTTCGGCCTGACGGCCCAGCAGGACAAGATCCAGACCGGCCAGTACACCGTCGACGAAATCTTCAACTTCGTTAACACCCAGGGCGACGAGTTCCTGAACTACAAGGCCTCCCTCGGCTGGTCGGATTCGACCCTGAACAAAGGCGTCCTGGCGACCCGTGGTCACTCCCAGAGCCTGACCCTGGAAAGCACCATCCCAGGCAGTGACCTGTTGTTCTTCAAACTCGACTACCGCGGTCAGGTATTCCAGCCGTTGAGCGACACCTACACCATGCGTTTCCATACCGAATTGGGTTACGGCGACGGCTATGGTTCGACCAACGGCCTGCCGTTCTATGAGAACTACTACGCCGGTGGTTTCAACTCGGTACGTGGTTTCAAGGACAGCACCCTGGGTCCGCGCGGTACGCCAAGTCGTGGTGCGGATGTGACCGGTAACGCCGGCACGATTGCCGATACCAGCACGAATCCATTGCCGTTCGGTGGTAACGTACTGATTCAAGGTGGTGCGGAGCTGTTGTTCCCGCTGCCATTCGTGAAAGACCAGCGTTCGCTGCGCACCTCGCTGTTCTGGGACGTGGGTAACGTGTTCGACTCCAAGTGCGAACAGGTCCGTAACACCAATGGCACGCTGTCGCAGACGCAGTGCAACGACATCAGTTTCAGCAATATGGCCAGTTCCGTGGGTGTTGGCGTGACCTGGGTAACCGCCCTGGGGCCATTGAGTTTTGCCCTGGCCGTGCCGGTCAAAGAGCCTAGTAACGCTGAAACCCAGGTGTTCCAATTCTCCCTCGGTCAGACCTTCTAACGGCCTGACCCTAGATAACGACAACGGATTTTGTAGGAGTTTATTGTGCGTAAGTTGACTCAACTGGTTCTGCTGGCCACTGTTCTGGTAGCGACCCCGGCCTTTGCCGAAATGAAAATCGCGGTCCTGAACTATCAGATGGCCCTGCTGGAATCCGACGCAGCCAAGAAGTACGCCGTCGATGCCGAGAAGAAGTTCGGTCCGCAACTGACCAAGCTCCAGGCCCTGGAAAGCAGTGCCAAGGGTATCCAGGATCGTCTGGTGGCCGGTGGCGACAAGATGCAGCAGGGCGAACGCGAGCGTCTGGAGCTGGAATTCAAGCAAAAGGCCCGTGACTTCCAGTTCCAGTCCAAGGAACTGAACGAGCAAAAAGCCGTTGCTGACCGCGAGATGCTCAAGCAGCTCAAGCCCAAGCTGGATAGCGCCGTGGAAGAAGTCATCAAGAAAGGTGCCTTTGACCTGGTGTTCGAGCGTGGCGCCGTGATCGATGTCAAACCGCAGTACGACATCACCCGCCAGGTGATCGAGCGCATGAACCAGCTGAAGTAATCCATGACAGCGACCATCAAGCTCGGCCAATTGGCCGAGATCCTCGGTGCCACCCTACGTGGCAACGAGGAGAAACAAATCACTGGGCTAGCCACCTTGCAGGAGGCTGGCCCAGCTCAGTTGAGCTTTCTGGCAAATCCCCAGTACCGCAAATACCTCACTGACAGCCAGGCCGGCGCCGTGTTGCTCAAGGCCGCCGACGCCGAAGGTTATGCCGGCGATGCGCTGGTGGTGGCTGATCCCTACCTGGCCTATGCGCGTATTTCGCACCTGTTCGATCCCAAGCCCAAAGCGCCTGCCGGGATTCACCCGAGCGCGGTGGTGGCTGCCGATGCCCAGGTCGATCCGACCGCCAGTATCGGTGCCTTTGCGGTGATCGAGAGCGCTGCGCGGATTGGTGCTGGCGTGACCATCGGCGCCCAGTGTTTTGTCGGTGCTCGCTGTGAAATCGGCGAAGGCGGCTGGCTGGCGCCACGGGTCACGCTTTACCACGACGTGCGCATCGGCAAGCGGGTGGTGATCCAGTCCGGTGCCGTGCTCGGCGGTGAAGGCTTCGGCTTCGCCAATGAAAAGGGTATCTGGCAGAAAATTGCCCAGATCGGTGGCGTGACCGTCGGTGACGATGTGGAGATCGGCGTCAATACCGCCATCGACCGCGGTGCCCTGGCCGACACGATCATTGGCAACGGGGTCAAGCTCGACAACCAGATTCAGATCGCCCACAACGTTCAGGTCGGCGATCACACGGCCATGGCCGCCTGCTGCGGGATTTCCGGCAGCACCAAGATCGGCAAGCACTGCATGCTCGCCGGTGGCGTCGGCCTGGTGGGGCATATCGAGATTTGCGACAACGTCTTCCTGACCGGGATGACCATGGTCACCCACTCGATTACCGAGCCGGGTGCCTATTCTTCCGGTACGGCGATGCAGCCGGCCGCCGAGTGGCGCAAGAGCGCGGCGCGTATTCGCCAGCTCGACGACATGGCCCGGCGCCTGCGGCAGCTGGAAAAGCGGGTAGGCGACGTGACCCCGGACGGTAATGCTTCATCAGATGGCTGATACCATTTTCCATATCAAGTAGCCGCCTGGGTTTGTACGCAAGCTGCCTTCTTGATTTGCTAGAGGAGCCGCGCGTGGCGCGCTCCCACTCTTTACTACAGGCTTCCCCACGAAATGATGGACATCAAAGAGATTCGCGAATACCTGCCTCACCGTTACCCGTTCCTGCTGGTGGACCGGGTGGTGGAACTGGATGTCGAGGCCCAGCGCATTCGTGCCTACAAGAATGTCAGCATCAACGAGCCTTTCTTCAACGGCCACTTCCCGGCGCATCCGATCATGCCGGGCGTGCTGATTATCGAAGCCATGGCCCAGGCTGCGGGCATCCTCGGTTTCAAGATGCTCGACGTGAAGCCTTCCGACGGCACCCTGTACTACTTCGTCGGCTCCGACAAGCTGCGTTTCCGCCAGCCGGTACTGCCGGGCGACCAGTTGATCCTCGAAGCCAAGTTCATCAGCTGCAAGCGCAAGATCTGGAAGTTCGAGTGCCAGGCTTCGGTTGACGGCAAGCCGGTCTGCTCGGCCGAGATCATCTGTGCGGAACAGAAAGTATGAGTTTGATTGACCCTCGCGCAATCATCGATCCCACGGCCGTACTGGCCGAGGGCGTTGAGGTCGGCCCCTGGTCGATCGTCGGCGCAGGTGTGGAAATCGGCGAGGGGACAGTGATCGGGCCGCATGTGATTCTCAAGGGCCCGACCCGGATCGGCAAACACAACCGCATCTACCAGTTTTCCTCGGTAGGCGAAGACACGCCCGATCTCAAGTACAAAGGCGAAGAGACGCGCCTGGTCATTGGTGACCACAACGTTATCCGCGAAGGTGTGACCATCCACCGGGGCACGGTACAGGATCGCTCGGAAACCACCCTGGGCGACCACAACCTGATCATGGCCTACGCCCATATCGGTCACGACAGCGTGATCGGCAACCACTGCATCCTGGTCAACAACACGGCATTGGCCGGGCATGTGCACATGGGGGATTGGGCGATCCTCTCGGGGTTCACCCTGGTCCATCAGTTCTGCCATATCGGCGCCCACAGCTTTTCCGGCATGGGCACCGCCATCGGCAAGGATGTTCCTGCCTATGTCACGGTCTTCGGCAACCCCGCCGAAGCCCGTAGCATGAACTTCGAAGGCTTGCGTCGGCGTGGTTTCAGCGAGGAAGTGCTCCACGCCCTGCGCCGGGCCTACAAGGTGGTGTACCGCCAGGGGCTGACGGTGGAACAAGCCATCGCCGAGCTGGCCGAACCTGCCGCGCAGTACCCGGAAGTGGCGGTGTTTCTCGATTCGATCCAGTCCTCGACCCGCGGCATCACCCGCTGATCATGGCGACTTTGCGAATTGCGCTGGTCGCCGGGGAAGCCTCCGGCGACATTCTCGGCTCTGGTCTGATGCGGGCGCTCAAGGCCAAGCATCCTGAAGTCGAGTTTATCGGGGTCGGTGGCCCGCTGATGCAGGCCGAAGGCCTGGTTTCCTATTTCCCCATGGAGCGGCTGTCGGTGATGGGCCTGGTGGAAGTGCTCGGCCGTCTGCCTGAGCTGCTCAAGCGCCGCAAATTGCTGATCCAGACGCTGATTGCCGAAAAGCCCGATGTGTTTATTGGCATCGATGCGCCGGATTTCACCCTGAATATCGAACTCAAGCTGCGCCGTGCCGGGATCAAGACCGTGCATTACGTCAGTCCGTCGGTCTGGGCCTGGCGGCAGAAGCGGGTGCTGAAGATCCGCGAAGGCTGTGACCTGATGCTGACGCTGTTCCCTTTCGAAGCGCGCTTCTATGAAGAGAAAGGCGTGCCGGTGCGGTTTGTCGGGCATTCCCTGGCCGACGCCATCCCCTTGCAGGCCGACCGTGGGCAGGCGCGGGCCGAACTCGGCTTGCCGGACGGTCCGTTGGTGGCGCTGATGCCGGGCAGTCGTGGCGGCGAAGTCGGGCGCCTGGGCGGCTTGTTCCTCGATACCGCGCAACGCCTGCGGGAGATGCACCCCGCTATCCGTTTTGTCATGCCCTGCGCCAGCCCGCAACGGCGTACCCAGATCGAGGCCTTGCTGGTGGGGCGCGATCTGCCGCTGACCCTGCTCGACGGCCAGTCCCACAAGGCCCTGGCCGCCTGCGACGCGGTGTTGATCGCCTCGGGTACGGCGACGCTGGAGGCCCTGCTGTACAAGCGTCCGATGGTGGTCGCCTATCGTCTGGCGCCACTGACCTTCTGGATTCTCAAGCGGCTGGTAAAAAGCCCCTACATCTCCTTGCCCAACCTGCTGGCCCAGCGTTTGCTGGTGCCCGAGCTGTTGCAGGATGACGCAACCCCCGAGGCCCTGGCGCAGACCCTGTCGCCGCTGATCGAGGGCGGCGAAGAGCAGACCCGGGGCTTCGACGAAATCCATCGCACCTTGCGCCTGGATGCCTCGAACCAGGCCGCCGACGCAGTGTTGAAGCTGATCGGCAAAACCGTATGAGTAGCGTGAAAATGCAGATGGGATTGGACTTCACCCTGGTGGCCGATGCCGAAGACCTGGTGGCCGGTGTCGACGAAGTCGGTCGTGGCCCGCTTTGCGGCGCGGTTGTGACTGCGGCGGTGATCCTCGATCCCAAGCGCCCGATCCTCGGCCTCAACGACTCGAAGAAACTCACCGAGGCCCGGCGTGAAAAGCTCTACGACGAAATCCGCGAAAAGGCCCTGAGCTGGTGTATCGCCCGCGCCGAAGTCGAGGAAATCGATGAACTGAACATTCTGCATGCCACCATGCTGGCAATGCAGCGGGCGGTCGAAGGCCTGCATATCCAGCCCAAGCTGGCGATGATCGACGGCAACCGTTGCCCGAAGTTGCCGATGCCAGCCGAAGCGGTGGTCAAGGGCGATAGCAAGGTGCCGGCGATCGCGGCGGCGTCAATCCTGGCCAAGGTCAGCCGTGATCGTGAAATGGCAGCTGTCGAATTGATCTACCCGGGTTATGGCATCGGCGGGCATAAGGGCTATCCGACACCGGTGCACCTGGAAGCCTTGCAGCGGCTGGGGCCGACGCCGATTCACCGACGCTCCTTCGCGCCGGTACGGCTGGCCTATGAGCGTCATGGGCGGTCCGGCGAACTTTAACGCTGCTGATGTTTTAGCCAAGGCCCGGTACAATCCGGGCCTTGTTGTTTCTACAGATTAGACAGGATCACTATGCCGGCTTCATTCGTTCATCTACGCCTGCACACTGAGTACTCCCTGGTCGACGGCCTGGTTCGGATCAAGCCGCTGGTCAAGGCCCTGAACGGCCTGAACATGCCCGCCGTGGCGGTGACCGACCAGAACAACATGTGTTCCCTGGTCAAGTTCTACAAGGCCGCCATGGGCGCCGGGATCAAGCCGATCTGCGGCGCCGACCTGTGGCTGTCGAACAAGGATCCCGATGCCCCGCTGAGCCGCATCAGCCTGCTGGCGATGAACGCCGTCGGCTACCGCAACATCACCGAGCTGATTTCCCGTGGCTATATCGATGGCCAGCGCAACGGCATGGTCATCATCGAGCGCGAGTGGGTGGCCGAGGCCAGCGAAGGCGTGATCATGCTTTCGGCGGCCAAGGAGGGCGAGATCGGCATGGCCCTGCTCGGCGACAACGCCGCTGAAGCCGAAGCCCTGGCCCGCGAATGGATGGCGGTGTTCCCGGACCGTTTCTACCTGGAAGTCCAGCGTACCAACCGTCCCAACGACGAAGAGCAGTTGCACGGCGCCGTGGCCCTGGCCGACAAGCTGGGTGCGCCGCTGGTGGCGACCAATGATGTGCGCTTTATCAAGCAGGAAGACTTCGAGGCCCACGAAACCCGCGTCTGCATCGGTGAGGGCCGGGCCCTCGACGATCCGCGTCGTTCGAAGAACTACAGCGACCAGCAATACCTCAAAAGCGCCGAGGAAATGGCCGAGCTGTTCAGCGACCTGCCCGACGCCCTGGAAAACAGCGTCGAGATCGCCAAGCGCTGCAATATCGAAGTGAAGCTGGGCAAGCACTTCCTGCCCAACTTCCCGATCCCCGATGGCATGACCATCGACGAATATTTCCGCAAGGTGTCCTTCGACGGCCTCGAAGAACGCCTGTCGGTCCTGCTGCCCAGGGACACCACCGAAGACTATGAAGCCAAGCGCCAGGTCTATGTCGACCGGCTGAATTTCGAGCTGGATATCATTATCCAGATGGGTTTCCCCGGTTACTTCCTGATCGTGATGGACTTTATCCAGTGGGCCAAGAGCAATGGCGTGCCCGTGGGTCCTGGCCGGGGGTCGGGTGCCGGTTCCCTGGTGGCCTACGTACAGAAGATCACCGACCTCGACCCGCTGGAATATGACCTGCTGTTCGAACGTTTCCTCAACCCGGAGCGGGTTTCCATGCCCGACTTCGACGTCGACTTCTGCATGGATGGTCGCGACCGGGTGATCGACTACGTGGCCGAGAAGTACGGCCGCAACGCCGTGAGCCAGATCATCACCTTCGGTTCCATGGCCGCCAAGGCGGTGGTGCGCGACGTGGCGCGGGTCCAGGGCAAGTCCTACGGCCTGGCGGATCGCCTGTCGAAGATGATCCCCTTCGAAGTCGGCATGACCCTGGAAAAAGCCTACGAGCAGGAAGAGATCCTGCGCGACTTCATCAAGGTCGATGAAGAGGCGGCGGAAATCTGGGAGATGGCGCGCAAGCTCGAAGGCGTGGTGCGTAACGTCGGTAAACACGCCGGTGGCGTGGTGATCGCGCCGACCAAGCTGACCGACTTCTCGCCGATCTACTGCGACGAGGAAGGCGACGGCCTGGTGACCCAGTTCGACAAGGACGACGTGGAGGCGGCCGGCCTGGTGAAGTTCGACTTCCTCGGCCTGCGGACCCTGACGATCATCGACTGGGCGCTGAAGACCATCAACCGTGATCGCGCCAAGGTCAACGAACCGCCGCTGGACATCGCCTTTATCCCGCTGGACGACAAGCCGACCTACAGCCTGTTGCAGAAGGCCGAGACCACGGCGGTGTTCCAGCTGGAATCCCGTGGTATGAAGGAGCTGATCAAGAAGCTCAAGCCCGACTGCCTGGAAGACCTGATCGCACTGGTGGCCCTGTTCCGTCCGGGGCCGCTGCAGTCCGGCATGGTGGACGACTTCATCAACCGCAAGCACGGCCGCGCCGAGTTGGCGTACCCGCACTCCGATTACCAGTACGAAGGCCTCAAGCCGGTGCTTGCGCCGACCTACGGCATCATCCTGTATCAGGAACAGGTGATGCAGATCGCCCAGGTCATGGCCGGCTACACCCTCGGTGGCGCGGACATGTTGCGCCGGGCCATGGGTAAGAAAAAGCCCGAGGAAATGGCCAAGCAGCGTGGCGGTTTCATCGAAGGTTGCGCGAGCAACAATATCGATCCGGACCTGGCGGGTAACATCTTCGACCTGGTGGAGAAATTCGCCGGTTACGGTTTCAACAAATCCCACTCCGCCGCCTACGGCCTGGTTTCCTACCAGACCGCCTGGCTGAAGGCCCACTACCCGGCGCCGTTCATGGCCGCGGTACTGTCCGCGGATATGCACAACACCGACAAGGTCGTGACCTTGATCGAGGAAGTGCGCACCATGAAGCTGCGCCTCGACGCGCCGGACGTGAACGCCTCGGAGTTCAAGTTCACGGTGAACGACGAAGGCCGGATCATCTATGGCCTCGGCGCGATCAAAGGCGTCGGCGAAGGGCCGGTGGAGGCGATCACCGAAGCACGCCAGGAGGGGCCGTTCAAGGACCTGTTCGATTTCTGTGCCCGGGTCGACCTCAAGCGTATCAACAAGCGCACCCTCGACGGCTTGATCCGTAGCGGGGCGCTGGATCGCCTTGGCCCGTATTTCCATGACGAGACCAAGGCCTACCAGGCCAATATCGACCGTAACCGCGCGGTGTTGCTGGCGGCGATGGAAGAGGCGATCAAGGCCGCCGAGCAGACTGCGCGGACCCACGACAGCGGCCATGCCGACCTGTTTGGCGGGCTGTTCGTCGAAGAAGATGCCGATGTCTACGCCAATCACCGCAAGGCCAAGGAACTGACCCTCAAGGAGCGGCTGAAGGGCGAGAAAGATACCCTCGGCCTCTACCTCACCGGTCACCCGATCGACGAGTACGAAGGCGAGATCCGCCGCTTTGCCCGTCAGCGAATCATCGACCTGAAGCCGGCCCGGGATACCCAGACAGTCGCCGGGATGATCATCAACCTGCGGGTGATGAAAAACAAAAAAGGCGACAAGATGGGCTTTATCACCCTCGACGACCGTTCGGCACGGATCGAGGCCTCGTTGTTCGCCGATGCCTTCATGTCGGCCCAGTCGCTGCTGCAGACCGATGCCATGGTGGTGGTCGAAGGCGAGGTCAGCAACGACGACTTCTCCGGCGGCCTGCGCCTGCGGGTCAAGCGGGTGATGAGCATGGAAGATGCGCGCACCAACCTGGCCGAAAGCCTGCGCCTGAAGCTGCAAAGTGCCGCGCTCAAGGGCGATCAACTGCGCTGGCTGGGGGAATTGCTCGGCAAGCACCGGGGGGCCTGCCCGATCACCCTGGAGTACACCGGCAGCGACGCCAAGGCCTTGTTGCAGTTCGGCGAGAGCTGGCGGATCGACCCGGCGGACAGTCTGATTCAGGCATTGCGTGACCAGTTCGGGCGAGACAACGTCTTCCTCCAATACCGTTAGGACGGTGGCGCACTTGGTGCGCGCCGACCTTGACCCTATTTTTAATCTCGACCTGAGCGCGCCATATCCCGTAAGGTAGGGCGCGATACAGATCAATCGGCCGGCCAGGCTGTGTAAAAACTACTGTGCTCGACCCAAGACGGATGCTTATGAACCCGAATTTTCTTGATTTCGAACAGCCGATCGCTGACCTGCAAGCCAAGATCGAAGAGCTGCGCTTGGTCGGTAACGACAATTCGCTGAATATCGGCGATGAGATCTCCCGCCTGCAGGACAAGAGCAACACGCTGACCGAAGATATCTTCGGCAAGCTGACCAGCTGGCAGATCGCGCGTCTGGCGCGTCACCCGCGTCGTCCGTATACCCTGGACTACATCAACCACATCTTCACCGAGTTCGACGAACTGCACGGCGATCGGCATTTCTCCGACGACGCGGCGATTGTCGGCGGTATTGCCCGCCTGGACGACCAGCCGGTGATGATTATCGGCCACCAGAAGGGCCGTGAAGTGCGCGAGAAGGTCCGTCGCAACTTCGGTATGCCGCGTCCGGAAGGCTACCGCAAGGCTTGCCGCCTGATGGAAATGGCCGAGCGCTTCAAGATGCCGATCCTGACCTTTATCGACACCCCGGGTGCCTACCCGGGCATCGACGCCGAAGAGCGCAACCAGAGCGAAGCGATTGCCTGGAACCTGCGGGTGATGGCGCGGCTGAAAACGCCGATCATCGCCACCGTGATCGGTGAGGGTGGTTCCGGCGGTGCCTTGGCCATCGGCGTGTGCGACCAGTTGAACATGCTGCAGTACTCGACTTACGCGGTGATTTCCCCGGAAGGCTGTGCTTCCATTCTGTGGAAAACCGCCGATAAAGCCCCGGACGCCGCCGAAGCCATGGGCATCACGGCCGAGCGCCTCAAGGGCCTGGGGATCGTCGACAAGGTGATTTCCGAGCCCCTGGGCGGCGCCCATCGCGATCCGGCCACGGCGGCGGCCTCGATTCGTGCCGAACTCAGCACGCAGTTGGCTATGCTGAAGAAGTTCGACAACGATGCGCTGCTGGCTCGTCGTTACGAGCGTCTGATGAGCTACGGTCTCTGATAGCGCGCGTTATCGTTCGTGAGCCAGCGCGGGGGGCAACCCATGCGTCAGCCTGATATCGATCTGCCTTCCAGGCTGCTCGAAGCCCTTTCGCCCTGGCGTAATGCCCAGACCTGGCGGATCGGCTTCTCCGGCGGCCTGGACTCCACCGTGCTGCTGCACTTGCTCGCCAGCCTGGCGAAAACCCGGCCCCTGCCCAGGATTGCCGCCTTGCATGTCCATCACGGGCTGCAGGCGGCGGCCGACGGCTGGCCGGCACATTGCCAGGCCGTCTGTGATGAGCTCGGGATACCTTTGCAGGTGATCCGTGTCAGCGTGCAATTGGGCGCCAGTCTTGAGCGCGCCGCCCGCGATGCGCGTTACCTGGCCTTTGCCGGGGTCACCCAGTTGCACGACGTACTGCTCACCGCCCAGCATCGCGAAGACCAGGCCGAAACCCTGCTCTTTCGACTGCTGCGCGGCGCCGGGGTGCGTGGCCTGGCGGCCATGCCGGCACAGCGCGAGGTCGGCGGCGGCTATCTGGTGCGGCCTCTGCTGGACGTTTCCCGGGCCGAGCTCGAGGGTTATGCCCGTCAGTACAAGCTGCGCTGGATCGAAGACCCGTCCAACAGTGACCAGCAGTTCTCGCGCAACTTCCTCCGTCACCGGGTTTTTCCCGGACTGACCGAGCGCTGGCCGCAAGCGGTGAGCAGCATGGTGCGCAGCGCCGCGCACCTGCGCGAGGCCCAGGAACTGCTCGACGAATTGGCTGAAGTCGACCTCGACGATGCCCTGGCGCATTCCCGGCACGTCTGGCTGGGCATACCGTCGCTGGCCCTCGACGCCTTGATCGACCTGTCTCCGGCCCGGCAGCGCAACGCCCTGCGGCATTGGCTGGCACCGCTGACCCGGCTGCCGGACAGCGACCATTGGGCTGGTTGGGACGATCTGCGCGATGCCGCCCATGATGCCCGGCCAAAATGGCGCCTGGCCGAGGGCGAGCTGCACCGTGCCGACGAGCATTTATGGTGGTTGAGCGGGTCCTGGTTGCGCCAGCCGTCGGCGGATATCGCCTGGAACTGCCCGAATCGACCGCTGGAGCTGCCGGACAATGGCGAACTGCTGGTGGTCGGCGAGGCACCGGCCGGTCCCTTGCAGGTTCGCTATCGTCAGGGTGGTGAGGTTTTGCACCTGCCGGACCGCGGACACCGCGATCTGAAGCGCCTGCTTAACGAAAGTGGGGTGCCCTGGTTTGTCCGCGGCCGATTGCCGCTGCTCTATCGAGGCGACGAATTGCTGGCCGTGGCGAACCTGCCGGGCCTGGACGGCGGGGCGTTGGGTGACTGGCATTTGCATTGGCAGCCACCTTCGAGCGATCAAGGTTTGAGCTGAAAGGCGCTTTCCGGTAGACTACGCTCCCTTCTTGATACAACTTCTGTGGATTGCCAGCAATTGCAGGAGTTGCCGATTACCAGGCTGTCTTTGCCGGGCGATTCCAAAAAATGTGTAGCGCGCACCGTACCGCGGGTTCAACCCTGCGGACCGTCTCAACGCAGCAGTTTTTCGAAAGGTGCACTGTGATGATCGCAGGTAATCGGGGGCTTCGGCCTTCCTTCGCTTTCCCCGGCGGCTCGGACCGCTTTAACGCAGACTTCTAGGGTTTTTCATGACGCGCTACATATTCGTCACGGGCGGTGTTGTTTCTTCATTGGGGAAAGGCATTGCCTCGGCTTCATTGGCGGCCATCCTGGAGGCGCGGGGACTGAAAGTCACCATGCTCAAGCTGGATCCGTACATCAACGTCGATCCGGGCACCATGAGCCCGTTCCAGCACGGTGAAGTCTTCGTCACCCACGACGGTGCCGAGACCGACCTGGACCTGGGTCACTACGAGCGGTTCATCCGCACGACCATGACCCAGAACAACAACTTCACCACGGGCCGTGTCTACGAGCACGTGCTGCGCAAGGAGCGTCGTGGTGATTACCTGGGCGCCACCATCCAGGTGATCCCGCACATCACCGACGAGATCAAGCGCCGCATCATCAAGGGCGCCGGCGATGCCGACGTGGCCCTGGTGGAAATCGGCGGCACGGTCGGCGACATCGAGTCGCAACCGTTCCTCGAGGCCATCCGCCAGTTGCGTTTCGAAGTCGGCGCCAAGCGCGCGATGCTGATGCACCTGACCCTGGTGCCGTACATCGCCACCGCCGGCGAAACCAAGACCAAGCCGACCCAGCACTCGGTCAAGGAGCTGCGCTCCATCGGCCTGCAGCCGGACGTGCTGGTCTGCCGTTCCGACCACCCGATCGATATCTCGTCGCGTCGCAAGATCGCCCAGTTCACCAACGTTGAAGAACGTGCGGTGATTGCGCTGGAAGACGCCGATACCATCTACAAGATCCCCGGCATCCTGCACTCCCAGGGCCTGGATGATTTCGTCGTCGAGCGTTTCGGCCTGCAATGTGGCGGTGCCGACCTGTCCGAGTGGGAAGCGGTGGTCGACGCCAAGCTGAACCCGGAACACGAAGTCACCATCGCCATGGTCGGCAAGTACATGGAGCTGCTGGACGCCTACAAGTCGCTGATCGAAGCGATGAGTCACGCCGGCATCACCAACCGTACCAAGGTCAACCTGCGTTATATCGACTCCGAAGACATCGAAAACCAGGGCACCGCACTGCTCGAAGGCGTTGACGCCATCCTGGTTCCTGGTGGTTTCGGCCTGCGTGGCGTGGAAGGCAAGATCACCGCCGTCCAGTACGCTCGCGAGAACAAGGTGCCGTACCTGGGGATCTGCCTGGGCATGCAAGTGGCGGTCATCGAGTTCGCCCGTAACGTGATGGGCTGGAAAGACGCCAACTCCACCGAGTTCGATCGCACCAGCGGTCACCCGGTGGTCGGCCTGATCACCGAGTGGGAAGATGCCACCGGCGTGGTCGAGACCCGTAGCGAAAGCTCCGACCTGGGCGGCACCATGCGCCTCGGTGCCCAGGATTGCCTGCTCGAAGCCGGATCCCTGGTGCACGATTGCTATGCCAAGGACGTGATCGTCGAGCGTCACCGTCACCGTTACGAAGTGAACAACAAGCTGCTGCCGCAGATCATCGAAGCCGGCCTGAAGATTTCCGGTCGCTCCGGTGATGGCTCGTTGGTGGAAGTGGTCGAGGCCCCGGATCATCCATGGTTCGTCGCTTGCCAGTTCCACCCCGAGTTCACCTCGACCCCGCGCGACGGCCATCCGCTGTTCAGCGGTTTCGTCAAGGCGGCCTTGGCTCAACACCAGAAGAACGCGTGATCTCGGAGAGATAAGAGCATGGCCCAAAAGATCATCCGCGTAGGCGACATCGAGATTGCCAACGACAAGCCGATGGTGCTGTTCGGCGGCATGAACGTACTGGAAAGCCGGGACATGGCGATGCAGGTCTGTGAAGAGTACGTGAAAGTGACCGAGAAACTCGGTATTCCTTACGTATTCAAGGCCAGCTTCGACAAGGCCAACCGTTCGTCCGTCACCTCCTACCGTGGCCCCGGCCTGGAAGAAGGGATGCGGATTTTCCAGGACATCAAGCAGGCGTTTGGCGTGCCGATCATTACCGACGTCCACGAGCCGGCCCAGGCCGCCGTGGTCGCCGAGGTCTGCGACATTATCCAGTTGCCGGCCTTCCTGTCGCGCCAGACCGACCTGGTGGTGGCCATGGCCAAGACCGGCGCGGTGATCAACATCAAGAAGGCCCAGTTCCTCGCGCCCCAGGAAATGAAACACATCCTGAGCAAGTGCGTGGAAGCGGGCAACGACCAGTTGATCCTCTGCGAGCGCGGTTCGAGCTTCGGCTACAACAACCTGGTGGTGGACATGCTCGGCTTCGGCATCATGAAGCAGTTCGAATACCCGGTGTTCTTCGACGTGACCCACGCCCTGCAGATGCCGGGCGGTCGCTCGGATTCCGCCGGTGGTCGTCGGGCCCAGGTCACCGACCTGGCCAAGGCCGGCATGAGCCAGGGGCTGGCCGGGCTGTTCCTGGAAGCGCATCCGGACCCGGACAACGCCAAGTGCGACGGGCCTTGTGCCCTGCGCCTGGACAAGCTGGAACCGTTCCTGGCCCAACTCAAGGCTTTGGACACACTGGTGAAGAGTTTTCCGACGGTAGAAACCGCGTAATCCTTAAATCTCCGGTAAAGTACCGCACGATTCAAGGCTCTGGACTCGGGTTCAGAGCCTTTTCGTCTGCAAGGCTGCCCATTTTTCATTCGCTTGCCGACGATCAAAGATTTCCTTCAGCTGCGTCGTTTTCGTCAACTTTGGAGTGTTTACAACAATGGCAAAAATCGTCGACATCAAAGGTCGTGAAGTTCTCGACTCCCGTGGCAACCCCACCGTGGAAGCGGACGTGCTTCTGGACAACGGCATCATCGGCAGCGCTTGCGCGCCGTCCGGTGCTTCCACCGGTTCGCGTGAAGCGCTGGAACTGCGTGATGGCGACAAGAGTCGTTACCTGGGCAAGGGCGTGCTGAAGGCCGTCGGCAACATCAACGGCCCGATCCGTGAGCTGCTGCTGGGCAAGGACCCTTCCGACCAGAAGGCCCTGGATCACGCGATGATCGCCCTGGACGGTACCGAGAACAAGGCGACCCTGGGCGCCAACGCCATCCTTGCCGTGTCCCTGGCCGCCGCCAAGGCTGCTGCCCAGGACCAGGACCTGCCGCTGTACGCACACATCGCCAACCTCAACGGCACGCCGGGTGTCTACTCCATGCCGGTGCCGATGATGAACATCATCAACGGCGGCGAGCATGCCGACAACAACGTCGACATCCAGGAATTCATGGTTCAGCCGGTTGGCGCCAAGACCTTCTCCGAAGGCCTGCGCATGGGCACCGAGATTTTCCATCACCTCAAAGCCGTGCTGAAGGCCCGTGGCCTGAGCACCGCTGTCGGTGACGAAGGTGGTTTCGCGCCGAACCTGGCCTCCAACGAAGACGCTTTGAAAGTGATCTCCGAAGCCGTGGCCAATGCCGGTTACAAGCTGGGCACCGACGTGACCCTGGCCCTGGACTGCGCGGCCAGCGAATTCTACGAAGACGGTAAATACAACCTGTCCGGCGAAGGCCAGGTGTTCACCGCCGAAGGTTTCGCCGACTACCTGAAAGGCCTGACCGAGCGTTACCCGATTATCTCCATCGAAGATGGCCTGGACGAGTCCGATTGGGCTGGTTGGAAGATTCTCACCGACAAGATCGGCGAGAAGACCCAGCTGGTGGGCGACGACCTGTTCGTTACCAACACCAAGATCCTGAAGGAAGGCATCGACAAGAAGATCGCCAACTCCATCCTGATCAAGTTCAACCAGATCGGCACCCTGACCGAAACCCTGGAAGCCATCCAGATGGCCAAGGCCGCCGGCTATACTGCTGTGATCTCGCACCGTTCCGGTGAAACCGAGGATTCGACCATTGCCGACCTGGCCGTGGGTACCGCTGCAGGCCAGATCAAGACCGGTTCGCTGTGCCGCTCCGACCGCGTCTCCAAGTACAACCAACTGCTGCGTATCGAAGAGCAACTGGGCGCCAAGGCCAAGTACAACGGTCGCTCCGAGTTTCGCGGTTAAGCAGTAGATGGTAAAAAGACACCAGATTGTGTCGGAAAAGTCGCTATCGCGAGTTTTTTAGCACTAATCTGATGCTTTGAGAGCACAAGCCTGGTTCTTCCAGGCTTCGTGCTATCAGTCGGTTCGAAATGGTTGGCATGGCTGTCTTTTCCACTGGATAACTGAAATTCGATGCGCAGTCCCAATTGGTTGTTCCTCGTTCTGCTCTTGCTGCTGGCTGGCCTGCAGTACCGCCTTTGGGTGGGCAATGGGAGCCTGGCGCAGGTAGCCGACCTGACACAGCAAATTGCCGAACAGCATGCCGAAAACGAGCGCCTGCTGGAGCGTAATCGCGTGCTTGACGCGGAAGTTCTTGAACTGAAGAAAGGCATGGAGACCGTTGAAGAACGTGCTCGCCATGAACTGGGCATGGTCAAGGACGGTGAAACCCTTTATCAGCTGGCGCAATGACTGAATTCTCTCTACCGGCCTTCTGGGCCGTGATTCCTGCCGCGGGCGTCGGTGCCCGTATGGCCGCGGACCGTCCCAAGCAGTATCTGTCCCTGGGCGGACGCACGATTCTCGAACATAGCCTTGGCTGTTTCCTCGATCATCCGGGCTTGAAGGGCCTGGTGATTGCCCTTGCCGCCCACGATCCCTACTGGCCGGGCCTGGCTTGTGCCACGGATTCGCGTATCCAGCGGGTCGATGGTGGCGGCGAACGGGCCGATTCGGTACTCAATGCCTTGCTGCACCTGCATACCCTGGGGGCGATGGAGGACGATTGGGTGTTGGTCCATGATGCGGCGCGGCCCAATTTGTCCCGTGGCGATCTCGATACCTTGCTCGGTGAGTTGGCCGATGACCCGGTGGGTGGGCTACTGGCCGTGCCGGCGCGGGATACGCTCAAACGCGTCGACAAGCACGGGCGGGTCCTGGAAACCATCGACCGCAGTTTGATCTGGCAGGCCTATACGCCGCAGATGTTCCGCCTGGGTCCCTTGCACCGGGCCCTGGCGGACAGCCTGGTGGCCGATGCAACCATCACCGATGAAGCCTCGGCGATGGAATGGGCGGGCCAGGCGCCGCGCCTGATCGAAGGGCGTTCGGACAATATCAAGGTCACCCGGCCTGAAGACCTGGAGTGGTTGCGTTTGCGCTGGGCTAATCGTCGCTGAGGGCACCGGTCAAACGCTGTACTCGGGCCGTTTGGCCAATCCTTCCTTGAGATGATCCACCAGCTTGCGCACTTTTGGCGACAGGTGCCGCTGTTGCGGATACAGCGCCCATACCGCCGTATTCGGTGGCTGATGGGCTTCGAGCAAGGAGATCAGCGTGCCGTTGTGCAAATGCTCCAGCACGTAATAGTCCGGCAGCTGACACAACCCAACCCCCTGCAGTGCCGCATCCAGCACCGCCTGCCCACTGTTGCAGCGCCAATTACCCTGTACCCGCTGGGAAAACTCCCGCCCGTCCTGCTCCAGTTGCCAGATATCCGAACTGCCGATCAGGCAGTTATGCCGGCTCAATTCCGACAGGCTATGGGGGCGACCATAACGTTCCAGGTAGGACGGTGACGCGCACAGGTACATCCGCCGTGGCGCCAGCCGGGTCGCCACCAGCCGCGAATCCTGCAAACGGCCCAACCGAATCGCCAGGTCCAAGCCCTCATGTACCAGGTCCAGGGTACGGTTGCTCAACTCGATATCCACCCGCAACTGCGGATGCAGCCCCATGAAACTGGTCACCAGCGGCACGATAAAACGTTCGCCATAAGCCACGGCGCAGGTCATGCGCAACATGCCCTTGGGTTCGCTGGTCAGGTCGCCCACCGCGCGCAGGGCTTCCTCGCGGCCGTCCTGCAGACGCTGGCAATGCTGCAGGAACGTCTGCCCGGCTTCGGTCAGGGTCACCCGCCGGGTGCTGCGATAGAGCAGGCGGGTTTGCAGGCGCTCTTCCAACCGGGCGATTTGCCGGCTGATATGGGACGAGGATACCCCGAGGCGCTCCGCCGCCGCCGTGAACTGGCTGCATTCGGCCACCGCGACGAACTCGTCGATGCCTTCCCAGCGGTTGTCATTCATTGGATTGTCCCTGTACAGCAATAATGTTTTGCTTTTGACTGGATTATTAATCAATCAAGGCTGATTTACACTCAGGTTTTCGTTGTTCACTTTTCAGGAGTTGCTGGATGATCAAGTCACGTGCTGCCGTTGCCTTCGAGGCCAAGAAACCCCTCGAGATCGTCGAAGTCGATGTCGCCATGCCCAAGGCCGGCGAAGTGCTGTTGCGTGTCGTGGCCTCCGGCGTTTGCCACACCGACGCCTACACCCTGTCCGGCGCGGACCCGGAAGGTATCTTTCCGTCGATCCTCGGCCACGAAGGCGGCGCGATTGTCGAGGCGATCGGCGAGGGTGTGACCTCGGTGGCGGTGGGCGACCACGTCATCCCGCTCTACACCCCGGAATGCGGCAAGTGCAAATTCTGCCTGTCGGGCAAGACCAATCTCTGCCAGGCCATCCGCGCCACCCAGGGCAAAGGCCTTATGCCGGACGGCACTTCGCGTTTCTCCTACAAGGGCGAGACAATTTTCCACTACATGGGCACCTCGACCTTCTCCGAGTACACCGTGTTGCCGGAAATCTCCGTGGCCAAGATCTCGAAAGACGCACCGCTGGAGAAGGTCTGCCTGCTCGGTTGCGGCGTCACCACCGGGATCGGCGCGGTGCTCAACACCGCCAAGGTCAAGCCGGGTGACACCGTGGCGATCTTCGGCCTCGGCGGTATCGGCCTGTCGGCGGTGATCGGTGCGGTCAAGGCCAAGGCGGCGCGGATCATTGCCATCGACATCAACCCGGCCAAGTTCGAAATCGCCCGGCAACTGGGCGCCACCGATTGCGTCAACCCGAAAGATTTCGATCGTCCGATCCAGGAAGTGATTGTCGATATGACCGATGGCGGCGTGGACTTTTCCTTCGAGTGCATCGGCAATGTGCAATTGATGCGTGCGGCCCTGGAGTGCTGCCACAAGGGCTGGGGTGAGTCGGTGATCATCGGCGTCGCCGGTGCCGGCCAGGAAATTTCCACCCGTCCGTTCCAATTGGTGACCGGTCGCGTCTGGCGTGGTTCGGCCTTTGGTGGCGTGCGCGGGCGCAGCGAGCTGCCGAGCTACGTGGAAATGGCGCAGAAGGGCGAGATCCCGCTGGATACCTTCATCACCCACACCATGGGCCTGGAAGATATCAACAAGGCGTTCGACCTGATGCATGAAGGCAAGAGCATTCGCACCGTCATTCATTTCTGAGGTCGGTCATGAGCCTGGAAAACCTGTCCTGCCAGAAAAGCTTCGGCGGCTGGCACAAACGCTACAAGCACCATTCCGAAGTCCTCGGCTGCGACATGGTGTTCGCTGTCTATCTGCCGCCACAGGCCGAGCAGGGCGGCAAGCTGCCGGTGCTGTACTGGCTGTCCGGCCTGACCTGCACCGACGAGAACTTCATGCACAAGGCCGGTGCCCAGCGCCTGGCTGCCGAGCTGGGGCTGATCATCGTCGCGCCGGACACCAGTCCGCGCGGCGCCGACGTGCCCGGTGACCCCGACAAGGCCTGGGACTTCGGCCTGGGTGCCGGTTTCTATCTCAATGCGACCCAGCAACCCTGGGCCCAGCACTACCGGATGCACGATTACGTGGTGCATGAGCTGCCGGCGCTGGTCGAGGCGCACTTCCCGGCCTCGGACAAGCGCGGTATCAGCGGTCATTCCATGGGAGGGCATGGCGCGCTGGTCTGCGCCCTGCGCAACCCCGGGCGCTATCAGTCGTTGTCGGCCTTCGCGCCGATCAGCAATCCGATGGATTGTCCCTGGGGGCAAAAGGCTTTTTCCCGTTATCTGGGGGAAGAACGCTCGCGCTGGCGTGAGTGGGATGCTTGCGTGCTGATCGCCGAGGCCACTGAGAAGCTGCCGATCCTGGTGGATCAGGGCGATCGCGACGATTTCCTGGCCAACCAGCTCAAGCCCGAGGCGCTGCAACAGGCGGCGAAGCTGGCGCAACATCCGCTGACGTTGCGGCTGCAACCGGGCTACGACCACAGCTATTTTTTCATCGCCAGTTTCATTGATGACCACCTGCGTCACCACCACGCAGCTCTTAGCGGTTAATCTCTCGCAAAATAGGTAGAATCACGCCCTGACTTACATCGGGGCGTTTTTTTATGCGTATTGGCCACGGCTATGATGTGCACCGTTTCGCCGAAGGCGACTTCATCACCCTGGGCGGCGTGCGGATTGCACACCACCACGGGCTGCTCGCCCATTCCGACGGCGACGTGCTGCTGCATGCCTTGAGCGATGCGCTGTTGGGAGCTGCGGCCCTGGGCGATATCGGCAAGCATTTCCCTGACACCGACCCGACCTACAAGGGCGCCGACAGCCGGGTGCTGCTGCGTCATGTGGTGTCGTTGATCAAGGCCCTGGGCTGGAAAGTCGGCAACGTCGATAACACTATCGTTGCCCAGGCGCCGAAAATGGCGCCGCATATCGAATCGATGCGCGCGCTGATTGCCGCGGATCTTGAAGTTGAGTTGGATCAAGTGAACGTCAAAGCCACCACCACTGAAAAGCTCGGTTTCACCGGCCGTGAAGAAGGCATCGCTGTGCACAGCGTCGCCTTGTTGCTACGCGCATGACTGAACTGGAACTGCTGGGCCCGCGTGCCTACGGCGATGTCCTCGGGAGCGCGGTGCTCAAGGCCACGGCCGACGACTTCCAGGTCGATGAAGTCCTCGATATCCCGCTGAGCGGCGAGGGCGAGCACCTGTGGTTGTGGGTGGAGAAGCGCGGCCTGAATACCGAAGAGGCTGCCCGGCGTATCGCCAAGGCCGCCGGCGTGCCGTTGCGTACCGTCAGCTATGCCGGTCTCAAGGACCGCCAGGCCCTGACGCGCCAGTGGTTCAGCGTACAACTGCCGGGCAAGGCCGATCCGGACCTGTCGGCGGCCCAGAACGACAGCCTGCTGATCCTCAAGAGTGCGCGGCACAAGCGCAAGCTGCAACGCGGCGCCCATGCCGCCAACGGCTTCACCCTGCGCCTGACCCAATTGAACGCGGACAAGGACGGCTTGCAGCAACGCCTCGAACAGATCGCCGCGCAAGGTATTCCGAATTATTTCGGCGCCCAGCGTTTCGGTCACCTCGGCGGCAACCTCGGCGAGGCCCGTTCCTATGCGGCGCGCCGGGCCTTGCCCGAGCAGCGCAATGTGCGTTCGCGGTTGCTGTCCACGGCCCGCAGCTACCTGTTCAACCAGGTGCTGGCGGCGCGTGTCGCCGACGGCAGCTGGAACCGGGCCCAGGTCGGCGACCTGCTGGCCTTCACCGACAGCCGCAGTTTCTTCCCGGCCGGTGAGGCCGAATGCAGCGATCCGCGCCTGGCCATTCTCGATCTGCACCCCACCGGTCCGCAGTGGGGCGAAGGCCCGTCACCGGCGGCGGGTGCGACTTTTGCCCTGGAGCAAGCGGTTGCCGAGCGCGAGGCCGAGCTCTGCCAATGGCTGGTCAAGGCGACAATGGAACACGAACGACGCATCCTGCGGCTGCCCATTGGCCGGTTGTCGTGGCATTATCCGGAGTCTGACATTCTGCAACTGGAATTCATCCTGCCGGCCGGATGCTTCGCCACTGCTTTGGTGCGCGAACTCGTCGATCTGGTGCCGGTAGGACAGACGGACAGCTCATGCGTATTCTGATTTCGAACGACGATGGGGTTTTCGCACCCGGTCTCGCCGCGCTTCATGCTGCGCTGGTGGACTATGCCGAGTGCACGGTGATTGCCCCGGACCAGGACAAAAGTGGCGCCAGCAGCTCGCTGACCCTGGATCGCCCGCTACACCCACATACATTGCCCAACGGCTTTATCAGCCTGAACGGCACACCCACCGACTGCGTGCACCTGGGGCTCAATGCCCTGTTGGCGCAGGAGCAGGACATGGTGGTGTCCGGTATCAACCTGGGGGCCAACCTGGGGGATGACGTGCTGTATTCCGGTACGGTGGCGGCCGCCCTGGAGGGGCGCTTCCTCGGGCGTACTTCGTTCGCTTTTTCGCTGGCCTCGCGCCAGGTCGACAACCTGGCCACCGCCGCGCATTTCGCCCGCCTGCTGGTGCAGGCCCATGAAGGCCTGGCGCTGCCCGCGCGCACGGTGCTCAATGTGAATATTCCCAATCTGCCCCTGGAGCGCATTCGCGGTGTCCAGCTCACGCGCCTGGGCCATCGGGCCCGGGCCGCGGCGCCGACACGGGTGGTCGACCCACGGGGCAAGGCCGGTTACTGGATCGCCGCCGCCGGAGACGCCGAAGACGGTGGCCCGGGGACGGACTTCCATGCCGTGATGCAAGGGTTTGTCTCGGTGACGCCGCTGCAACTGGATCGCACCTTCAATGATGCCTTCCAGTCGCTGGGCGGTTGGCTGGAGGGGCTTGCTTGATGACCCGTGAGCAAGACGAACTGATGCGTCGCGGTATCGGCATGACCTCCCAGCGAACCCGCGAACGCTTGATTCAGCGACTCTATGAAGAAGGTGTGACCAACGCCCAGGTGCTGGAAGTGATCCGTCGCACGCCGCGTCATCTGTTTGTCGACGAGGCACTGGCCCATCGTGCCTACGAAGATACGGCGCTGCCGATCGGCCACAACCAGACCATTTCCCAGCCTTATATGGTGGCGCGCATGAGCGAGCTGCTGCTGGAGGCCGGGCCGCTGGACAAGGTGATGGAGATCGGTACCGGCTCCGGTTACCAGACGGCGGTGCTGTCGCAGCTGGTGGAGCGGGTGTTTTCGGTGGAGCGGATCAAGGTCCTGCAGGATCGCGCCAAGGAGCGTCTGGTCGAACTCAACCTGCGCAACGTGGTGTTCCGTTGGGGCGATGGCTGGGAGGGCTGGCCGGCACTGGCGCCGTACAACGGCATTATTGTCACCGCCGTCGCCACGGATGTGCCCCAGGCCTTGCTCGATCAATTGGCCCCGGGCGGTCGCCTGGTGATTCCGGTGGGTGCCGGTGAAGTCCAGCAGTTGATGCTGATCGTGCGCGAAGAGCAGGGTTTTTCCCGTCATGTATTAGGCGCGGTACGTTTCGTTCCGCTGCTTAACGGACCGTTGGCCTGAACATTTGTTGAACGGCAATGAATTCTGTTTAAGGTCGTAGGTCTTAGAGCGGGACTGGTACGGCACCCATGTTTAAAATGTGTCGGGTTTTCGACTTGGCTTTGTTGTCAGTGAAATTCCAACAGCCAGTTATACTTACGTCACATTACCGCCTGTACAGGCACTCTTATTTCAGCCACCACAAAGGGAGCGGCGGGTGAGTCTCACAGTCATTCGGCAGCGTATGGGTAAAGCAAGCGTTCAGCGCCTGATGATCGGCCTTGCCCTCAGTGCTTTACTGGCTGGTTGCTCCAGTGCTCCAAAGAACGGCGTGCGCGTCGTTGATCGTAACGGCAACGCTACAACGACAGCCGCCAGCGCGACGCCACAGAAACCGATGACCACCACCGGCCAGCATGTGGTCACCCGTGGCGATACCCTGTTTTCGATCGCCTTCCGCTACGGTTGGGACTGGAAAGCCCTGGCCGCGCGTAACAATATTCCCGAGCCTTACACCATCCACGTGGGTCAGGCGATTCGCTTCGACAGCCGTTCAAATTCAACGCCGACGGCTGTCGCCTCGACGTCGTCGAGCGCTTCGCCTTCGAGCAAGTTCACCATCACCCGGCGTCCGGCCAACGGCGCGTCTGGCACTGCAACCACCTCGCAACCCGCGGCCCAGGCACCTGCGGCAGCGGCGCCGATGCCGCCGGCCGGTCCCGCGCCGAAGGGTTGGGCGTGGCCTTCAAACGGTATTCTGATTGGAAAATTCTCTTCAAACGGTAGTTTGAATAAAGGTATTGATATCGCCGGAGATTTGGGACAGCCTGTTTTAGCTGCATCTGATGGGTCAGTGGTTTACGCCGGGAGTGGGTTGCGGGGCTACGGCGAGCTGGTCATCATCAAACACAGTGATACCTACGTCAGTGCTTACGGTCACAACCGTAGGCTGTTGGTTCGGGAGGGTCAGCAGGTCAAGGTCGGACAGACAATTGCCGAGATGGGATCAACTGGTACGGACCGGGTGAAACTGCATTTTGAGATTCGCCGCCAGGGGAAACCCGTAGACCCACTGCAATTCCTGCCACGTCGTTGATCCGTTTTCCAGCCTGTTCTCCTGACTGTAGTGGGAACAGGTTCCAGCGTTGCCAAGGATAAAGGCGCCGCTCGAGCTTGAGGTCGAACTCACCAAAGGACTATAACAATGGCTCTCAGTAAAGAAGCGCCGGGGTTTGACATCGATGATGAGGTGCTCCTTATGGACTCCGACATCGTCATGGATATGATGCCGGAGGACGACAGTTCTCCACCCCCAGTTCGTGCCAAGACCAAGAATGCTGCTGCGCTCAAGCAGCACAAGTACATTGACTACACGCGGGCGCTGGATGCGACCCAGTTGTATCTCAATGAAATCGGTTTTTCCCCCTTGTTGTCCCCGGAAGAAGAAGTTCATTTTGCGCGTCTGTCGCAAAGTGGCGATCCCGCGGGCCGCAAGCGCATGATCGAAAGCAACCTGCGTCTGGTGGTGAAAATCGCCCGACGTTATGTCAACCGCGGTCTTTCCCTGCTGGACCTGATCGAAGAGGGCAACCTCGGCTTGATCCGGGCGGTGGAGAAATTCGATCCGGAACGTGGCTTTCGCTTCTCAACCTATGCCACCTGGTGGATCCGCCAGACGATTGAACGGGCGATCATGAATCAGACCCGGACCATTCGCCTGCCTATTCACGTGGTCAAGGAACTGAACGTCTATCTGCGGGCGGCACGGGAGCTGACCCAGAAACTCGATCATGAGCCTTCCCCGGAAGAAATCGCCAACCTGCTGGAAAAACCGGTGGGTGAGGTCAAGCGCATGCTCGGCCTGAATGAGCGGGTGTCTTCGGTGGACGTGTCCCTGGGGCCGGATTCCGACAAGACGTTGCTCGATACCCTCACCGATGATCGACCTACCGATCCCTGCGAGCTGCTTCAGGACGACGACCTGTCCCAGAGTATCGACCAGTGGTTGTCGGAATTGACCGATAAGCAGCGTGAGGTGGTTGTACGGCGCTTTGGCTTGCGCGGGCATGAGAGCAGTACCCTGGAGGATGTCGGTCTGGAGATCGGCCTGACCCGCGAGCGCGTTCGGCAGATCCAGGTCGAGGGACTCAAGCGCCTGCGCGAGATCCTCGAGAAGAATGGCCTGTCCAGCGAGGCGCTGTTCCAGTAGCGCGCTCCTGCACCTGCCCATAAAAAATCCCCGACCTGGTCGGGGATTTTTTTTGCATTGAAATGGGTTCAATGCGTTCCTGCGGGGGCGTTACTGGCGGAAAGCCTCAGGCCCCGTGGCACTTCTTGAATTTCTTGCTGCTGCCGCACGGGCACGGATCGTTGCGACCCACGTCCTTCAGCGCGTTGCGTACCGGCTCCTGGTGAGCGTGACCGCAGTTCGGGCCGTGGACATGGCCATGGTCGTGATCGTGCTGCTCATGCTCGTGATCGTGGTTGCAATCAGGGCCGTGGACATGGGGTTGCTGGGTCATGCTGGTGTCACTCCGGAATAATTTCGGCGGGAATTATCTCGCCTTTACGCTCCAGGTGCACGTCATGGCTGAGGAATAGTCCGGTTTCCAGTTCGCCCTCCAGTCGGTAGGGGATCGGATCATGGGGGTGTTTCAGGCGCTTGGTCAGGTCGCGCAGGTGTTCCCAGAGGTTGGTCCTGACTGGAATGACCAGGGACGCGTGGCTGTTGGCTTCCACGGTGAACCAGCCGCTGTCGGACTCGCCTTCGCTCAGCAGCCAGCCGTCGAGGTAGAGACGATAATGCAGGCTGCGCACGGTCAGGCTGTCGTCGTTGGGGTTGTCGACACGAAAGTGCAGGCGAAATTTCTGTTGAACCAGGCGCGCCTTGATCAGTTCGACCCGCACCAGGCGAACCTCGGGCTCGCGGGTACCGCCATCGAACCAGGACGCACAGCCGGAAAGCGTCAACAGCATAAGCAGGCCGAGCGTGCCAAGTGTCCGTGAGTGCATGGGGTTCCTCCCGCCGAGGCCCCAGCATAGCAAGCCTGTGACAGAAAAAGCTCATGGTTGTGGCGGTAAATCCACTGGGTGATACTGCCGAGCATTCGCGCAACGGATCAGGTCGGCGCACAGGAGTGTGATCATGACGCTTTACGAGATTGTCTTTAGTGGCGAATCGCTACCCGGTGCTGCGCCCGATCAGGTCAAAAGCAACCTGGCCCGGCTGTTCCAGGCCGATGCCCAGCGCATCGAACTGCTGTTCTCCGGACGGCGCCTGGTGCTCAAGAGCAATCTCGATGCCGCGGCGGCGGAAAAGTACAGGGTCACCCTCGAGCGTGCCGGGGCGCTGGTCGCGGTGGTCGAGATGGCCGTCGAAGAGATCGAGATGACGGCCCCGGTCCCAGCGCCGGGCCGTGCCCAGGTGGCGCCGCGGGATGCCTATATGGCCGCGTTCAGCGAGGTCGATGCGCCGGACTTCGGCATCGCCGAGGTCGGCAGCGATATGCAGGATGCCAAGCCCGAGCCCGTCGCGTTGGCCCTGGATCTGTCGGCCTTCAGCGTGGCGCCGGTCGGTGCCGACATGGGCCAACTGTCGGTGGCAACCGTCGTCACGGTGCCGGATATCTCACACCTGCGCCTCAGCTGAGCAGGTAGCCGGAACAGCACTTCTTGTATTTCTGCCCGCTGCCGCAGGGGCAGGCGTCATTGCGCCCGGCCTTGAGGGGCACGGTGGGGTCGATGAAATACCAGCGCCCATCGGTTTGTACGAAGGACGACTTTTCCCGGTGGCTGTGTTCGCCGTTGCTGTCGTGCCAACGCGCGGTAAAGGTCACGAAGGCATGCTCGGGCTGGCCGCCAAAGACTTCCGAGCTTTCCACCTCCAAGCCCAGCCAGGTGCTTTGCGCGCTCCATTCGCCGATGGCCTGGCGGTCCAGCCCCGGTTGTTGAATGGGCAGCGTGGTGTTCACCAGGTAGTCGACCAGCCCCAATACATAGGCGCAGTAGCGCGAGCGCATCAGGGCTTCGGCGCAGGGGGCCGGATGGCCCGCATGATAATGGCCGCAGCAGGCCTCCAGCAGGTTGCCGCTACCACAGGGACAGATGGATGTGCTCACGGGAATCACCACCAGTACTTGCCGAAATTTTCCGGATTGGCCCAGAACTTGGCGTTCAGCCAGTCCGGCACCTGTTTGTATTCCTTCAGATCATAGGTGAACAACGTCAGTACCTGCTCGTCGCGGGCAAAGCGTTCGCTGTTTTGCAGGGCCAGGGCGAAGAAGTCGCTGTCCTGCCAGCCGCTGGCGGCCATGTCCACCAGCACCGCGATGCGGCTGGCGTTGAGGTTGCGAATGCCACCGAGCAGCTGCCGGCCGTCACGCTTGGGCAGGTGCTCCAGACAGTCGACCACCAGCGCCAGGTCGAAACGCCGGGCGGCCAGTGCGGCCGACAGCGGGCCAGGTTCGGCGAAGGCCACCTGGGTTTCGGGATGGGCGGCCTGGAACGCCTCCAGTGCCGGAAAGCTGCCGGCCCCGACGAGCAGCAGGTTTTGCGGGGCGTAACGGTCCAGCAGGGCCGCCAGCGCTTGCTGGGGCGTGCGGGCGGAAAGGCTTTCAGGCATCGGGATTCCTCGGTCGGAGCGGCAAACACGGGCGAATTTTCAACGGCCTCTGGCAAACTGCCCTGACTCGCCTTACTGTGCGCCAAAGAATAACTCATCAGGGGGGCGTATGAAGGTGCTTTGGGGGCTGGGGAAGGTGTTGACGCTGATGTTCTGGCTGGTGGTGCTGGTCAATCTGGCGCATCCGCTGATCAGTCCGTTCCGGGTCCTGGTGGATCTGGCCGGGAGCATGCTGCTGTTGACACATTTGTTGGAGATCATGCTGTTCAATGGCAGCCTGCAGGGCCGCGCCCATCCCTGGCGCGACCGGGCGCAGATCCTGCTGTTCGGCATGTTTCATCTGCAAATCCTGCCTTTGCCCACCCGTGAGGAACACCAGCATGCGTAGCCTGTGTCTGTTGGCTGCCCTGTGCAGCCCCCTGGCGTTTGCCCAGGTCGTGACCGTCGAAACCAATTCCATGCTGCGCCTGCCCGCCAGCACCTCGGTGCTGCAACTGGAACGTCTGGATGTGGCCGACTTTGGTACCTTGCTGGTGCCCGCCAGCGTCACGCAACTGAATATCGGTGAACTGCACCTGGGCAAGTCGGCGCGTATCGCCATTGTACCGAGCGAGCAGGGGTTCGCACTCAAGGCCACGCGTGCCGAGCTGGGTAGCGGTAGCCAGATCAGCGCGGTTGGGGCACCGGGCACCTATCAGCGAGCCCCTTCGCCGGGACGGAACCTGGATCTGCGCATCGACGCGCTCAGCGGTCCATTGCTGTCGATCGATGCCCGGGGTGGCGCGGGTGTGCCGGGGTTTGTCGGGCTCGATGGGGCCAATGGTGATGAGCCGGGTTGTACCTGGGGCGCGGCTGGGCAAGGTTCGGACGGTGACAATGGCGGCGACGGTCATCCGGGCGCGCCGGGGGCACAGGTCCGGTTGCAGTTGCCACGGGATTATCCGGCGGCGCAGATCCAGGTGCTGGTCGATGGCGGTAACGGCGGTATTGCCGGCGCGGCGGGGCGTCCGGGCGCGGGCGGCAAGTCCAAGGGTTGTTTTGTCTACGACACAGACGGTGGCAAGTCCGGTCGTCCGGGTCTGGCGGGCAAGCCGGGGCCGGTTGGTCCTGCGGGCAGCGTGACGGTTCAGCGGCTGTAACAAGATCGTGAAAACGCTACAAACCCTGTAGGAGCTGGCTTGCCGGCGATAGCGACCGATCATGCCAGGCTTGCTGACTTCATCGCCGGCAAGCCGGCTCCTACACAGTCCGTGGCAGGCCGGCCTCCTGCATCCAGCCAGCCTCCGCATTCAAAACATCGGACGTGCCGCCGCAACGGCCACCAGCACCAGTCCGATCAGCAGATTGATCCCCACCAGCCGCCGAATCCGTCCCAGCGTCGCCGCACCCGCAGGCCAGTCCTGGGCCTCTACCGCCTGGCGCAGATCCGGCAATTGCAACGACTGGATACGAATAAAGACTGCAACCATGACGATGTACAGGCCCATCATGACCTGCACATAACGCGGTGCGGTCTCGAATCCGCTGAAGCGCAACTGGATCAGCCCCACGCCGCTGATCGGCAGGAGCACCACCGCGACCCAGACCCAGACGAAGAAGCGCTGGAACACCTGAAGCCACAGCTTCAGCCGGGCCGGGCCTTCCAACGCGGCCATGGCCGCCGGACGGAGGATCATCCAGGCGAAGAACATACCGCCGACCCAGACCAGCGCGGCCAGGACGTGGAGGGTGTAGACAAGGGCAAAAACGGTCATTCGGGTACTCCGTGCGGCGCGCGAGGGTTTAGCGGGGTATGATAGCCGTCCATTCGAACCACTGAAAATTTATCCAGCGTTTCTTGCGCCTGAAGACTCATGATCAGCACCGAACTCAAAACCACGATCCAGGGCGCCTACTCGCGTTTTCTCGAAGCCAAGAGCCTCAAGCCGCGTTACGGCCAGCGCCTGATGATCGCCGAAGTGGCCAAGGTCCTCGGCGATATCGACACCGATGACGAAGGCCGGCGCAGTGGCGATCCGGCCGTGGTCGCCGTGGAGGCGGGTACCGGTACCGGCAAGACCGTGGCCTACAGCCTGGCGGCGATTCCCACCGCCAAGGCCGCCGGCAAGCGTCTGGTGATCGCCACCGCCACCGTCGCGCTGCAGGAGCAGATCGTCTACAAGGACCTGCCCGACCTGATGCGCAACAGCGGTTTGAACTTCAGCTTCGCCCTGGCCAAGGGCCGCGGGCGCTATATGTGCCTGTCCAAGCTCGACATGCTGTTGCAGGAGGGTCATGCGCAGACCGCCACCGCGCAGTTGTTCGAAGAGGAAGGTTTCCGCATCGAGGTCGACGAGGCCAGCCAGAAGCTGTTCACCAGCATGATCGAGAAGCTCGCCGGGAACAAATGGGACGGCGACCGCGACAGCTGGCCCAACGCCCTGGAAGACGCCGATTGGGCGCGCCTGACCACCGATCACAGCCAGTGCACCAACCGCCATTGCCCGAACTTCGGCCAGTGCGCCTTCTACAAGGCTCGCGAGGGCATGGGCAAGGTCGACGTGATCGTCACCAACCATGACATGGTGCTCGCCGACCTGGCCCTGGGTGGTGGCGCGGTGCTCCCCGACCCACGTGACACCCTCTATGTGTTCGACGAAGGCCACCACCTGCCGGACAAGGCCATCGGCCACTTCGCCCACTACACCCGGCTGCGCTCCACCGCCGACTGGCTGGAG
Source organism: Pseudomonas sp. MWU13-2862 (assembly GCF_023242495.1). NCBI lineage: Bacteria > Pseudomonadati > Pseudomonadota > Gammaproteobacteria > Pseudomonadales > Pseudomonadaceae > Pseudomonas > Pseudomonas sp. MWU13-2862. The sequence goes on from NZ_JALMEZ010000014.1 coordinate 176,697, forward strand.
CAGACCGCCAAGAACCTGACCAAGCTGCTGGCCCAGCATCCGCTGCCCGGTGACCTGGGCAAGCTGATCGAGCAGGTGCCGGAGCTGGCGCGGGAGATCAAGACCCACCAGCAGTTCATGTTCAGCGCCTGCGAGCAACTGGCCGACTTCAAGACCGGTGAAGACACCGAGGGCCGCGAGCGGCCGCGCCATCGTTTTGTCGGCGGGGTGATCCCGGAGCATATCCGCGAGATGGGCATCGAGCTGAAGAAAGGCTTCGCCCGCCTCAACGACCTCTTCACCCGCCTGACCGAGTTGCTCAAGGAAGGCATGGATGGCGAGGTCAATATCGGCATCGCCAGCCACCAGGCCGAGGAATGGTACCCGCTGTTCGGCAGTTTGCTGTCCCGCGCCCAGGGCAACTGGGAGCTGTGGACCGCCTTTACCGCCGAAGACCCGGAAGACAATCCGCCCATGGCCCGCTGGTTGAGCCTGGCCGAGAGCGGTGTGTTGTTTGACATCGAGGTCAACGCCAGTCCGATCCTCGCCGCTGAAATGCTCCGGCGCAATCTGTGGAACGTGGCCTACGGCGCCCTGGTGACCTCGGCGACCCTGACCGCCCTGGGCACCTTCGACCGTTTCCGCATGCGCGCCGGCCTGCCGAAGAAGGCCGTGACGGCGGTGGTGCCGAGCCCCTTCCATCACGCCGATGCCGGCGTGTTGCGGGTGCCGAATCTCAACGCCGACCCTCGCGATGCAGTGGCGCATACCGCCGCGATCATTCGCGACCTGCCGGAACTGGTGGAAGGCTCAAAGGGCACCCTGGTGCTGTTCTCCTCGCGCAAGCAGATGCAGGACGTGTTCGACGGCCTGGACCGCGACTGGCGCAAGCAGGTATTCATCCAGGGCAACCTGTCGAAGCAGGAGACCCTCAACAAGCACAAGGCCCGGGTCGACGGCGGTGACTCCAGCGTGTTGTTCGGCCTGGCGAGCTTTGCCGAAGGAGTGGACTTGCCCGGCGCCTACTGCGAACACGTGGTGATCGCCAAGATTCCCTTCTCGGTCCCGGATGATCCGGTCGAGGCGGCACTGGCCGAATGGATCGAAGCCCGTGGCGGCAACCCGTTCATGGAGATCTCCGTGCCGGACGCTTCCCTCAAGCTGGTCCAGGCCTGCGGGCGGCTGCTGCGCACCGAGGAAGACCGCGGCATCATCACCTTGCTCGACCGGCGCCTGGTCACCCAGCGCTACGGAAAAGCTATCCTCAATGCCTTGCCGCCGTTCCGGCGGGAAATTTCTTGATGTGATGCAGGTTAAATAACTAACTTCGTTGTCTACGGATGGCGCCGCTTGGCGTCACGCTGGCCTTTGATTGGCCGTAAGGGAGAGTTTGATTCATATGATTGGCCGTACGCTGCCCGCCGTTTTCGCCTTGTTGTTCGCCGCGCCGCTCTGGGCCGCGCCTGCCGGGCAACAGACGCTGTTCAACTTCGTTCGTCCCGCCGATGTGGTGCAGGTGGTCACCGTGGATGCGAGCCTGCCGCAATACAACGCGGAGCAGACGGCCGAAGGCGAAGTGCTGCGGCGGGTCACCTTCAACCCGGCAGCGCAGCCGAGCCTGCGTCTCACGCCGCAGACCGGTGCCTGGGACTGGTCGCAGGCGGGGGCCATGAGCCTGCGGATCCAGAGTGCGATGGATTGGGCGCTGACCCTCAACGTGACGATCCAGAGCAGCGACGGCAAGACCCTCACCAGTCGCGTCGACCTGCCTGCCGGTCCCGCACAGACCTTGCTGGTGCCACTGCAGGCCAGTTCGCCGTTGAGCCAGGGCATGCGTGCCGGTCCGCCGATGCCGACCACGGTGGATGGCCAGCGTGTGTTGCTGGCCAGCAGCCAGGGTGAATTGAATCGCCAGCAGGTGGTGTCGGTGACCCTGTCGATGGACGCACCCAAAGTGCCTCAGAACATCCTTCTGGAACGTTTCGGCGTGCAGGCCGGTGACGATGTGGTCAAGGCCGTCTATAGCTCGCTGGTGGATGGCTACGGCCAGTCGACCCGTGCCAAGTGGCCGGAAAAAATCAGCAGCGACGATCAGCTCAAGGCCGCCGCGAGCAAGGAAAACCAGCAACTGAAGACCTGGCTGACCGAGCGCGAGCGCAGTGCCCGGGACAAGTTCGGCGGTTCGCTCAAGGGCCCGCTCTTCGACGCCACGGGTTTCTTCCGTACCGAAAAGCACGACGGCCGCTGGTACCTGGTGACGCCGGAGGGGCATCCGTTCTACTCCCTGGGTGTGAATACCGTCAGCGCTCACGACCAGCAGACCTATGTCGAAGGTCGTGAAGGCATGTTCAGCGACCTGCCCAAGGATGGTGAGCCCCTGGCTGCCTACTATGGCAAGGCCGACAACAGCATCACCACCGGGGCTTCCCAGGGCCGGGCCTTCAAGTCCGGGCGCTGGTTCGATTTCTATGGCGCCAACCTGGAACGCACCTACGGTTCGCCGTGCGCGACCACCGCGCCGGCTGAACCCAAGGTGCCCTGCGCCCCGGGTCTGGACGAGCAACGCTGGCAGAAGCACACCCTGGACCGCTTGCAGGCCTGGGGCTTCAACACCATCGGTAACTGGAGCGATCCGGCCCTGGGCCTGAACGACCGTGTGCCTTACACCTTGCCACTGTCCATCGTCGGCGATTATGCGAGCATCAGCACTGGCAGCGACTGGTGGGGCGGCATGCCCGATCCGTTCGACCCGCGTTTTGCCATGGCCACCGAGCGCGCGGTGGCGATTGCCACACGTGATCATCGCGACGATCCTTGGCTGGTGGGTTACTTCGCCGACAACGAGCTGGCCTGGGCCGGTCCCGGCGACGATCCGAAATCCCGTTACGCCCTGGCCTACGGCACGTTGCGCATGACCACCGACGTACCGGCCAAGCGCGCCTTCCTCAAGCAGTTGCGCGACAAGTACCGCAACCAGCAGGGCCTGTCCAAGGCCTGGGGCGTGGAGATTCCGACCTGGGAGCAGATGGAAGACCCGGGTTTCGAGGCGCCGCTGCCCAATCCCGCCCACCCGCAGATCGAAGCGGACCTGAAGTATTTCCAGAAGGTGTTTGCCGATACCTACTTCAAGACCATTTCCGACTCGCTGAAATGGCATGCGCCGAATCACCTGCTGCTGGGCGGTCGTTTTGCCGTCAGCACGCCCGAGGCCGTGGCGTCCTGTGCCCAGTACTGCGATGTGTTGAGCTTCAACTTCTACACCCTCAAGCCCCAGGACGGATACGACTTCGATCAACTGGAGGCATTGAACAAACCGGTGCTGATCACCGAGTTCAACTTCGGCTCGAAGGACCGTGGCCCATTCTGGGGCGGCGTGACGGAACTGGCCCGGGAAGAAGATCGGGGCCCGGCCTATGCCGCGTTCCTCAAGCAGGCGGTGGCCCAGCCGTCGATCGTCGGCGTGCACTGGTTCCAGTACCTCGACCAGCCGGTCAGCGGTCGTCTGCTGGACGGTGAAAACGGCCATTTCGGCCTGGTGGGCATTACCGATGTGCCATTCCAGGGCTTTGTCGAGAGCGTGCGCAAGAGCAACCTGCAGGCCCTGGCTTTGCTCAACAAGGAAGCCGAGAAAGCCAAGGTGGAGGCGCAGCAGAAGGCCGCCAAGGGCATCGGCCAGGATGACAATGGTGGCAACGGTCGTTCGGGTAGCGCTGGCGGGGAGGGTGCCGGACATTCCGGCGGTCACTCCGGCAATGGCCACTGATTCCTACAGTGTTTCGCGCAACGTCTGACAATTCTTGCAAGGTGTTACGAATTGTCTGATTCAGGTCTGTTCCCAAACCTGCCAATCGCTGGAACAATGCAGGCCACTTTGGAAGGTGTTGCGGCGGGAGAGTCACGGGTGCAGATTCAGGGTCATTTCGAACTTCAATTCGAGGCGGTGCGCGAAGCCTTCGCGGCCCTTTTCGACGATCCCCAGGAGCGCGGTGCCGCGCTCTGTATCCAGATCGGCGGTGAAACCGTGGTCGATCTCTGGGCCGGCTCCTCCGACAAGGATGGCGCCGAGGCCTGGCACAGCGACACCATCGCCAACCTGTTTTCCTGCACCAAGACCTTTACCGCTGTCACCGCGCTGCAACTGGTGGCCGAGGGTAGGCTGCAACTGGATGTTCCGGTTGCCCAGTATTGGCCCGAGTTCGCCGCCGCCGGCAAGTCCGGTATCACCCTGCGCCAGCTGCTCTGCCATCAGGCCGGCTTGCCGGCCTTGCGCCAGTTGCTGCCTCCCGAGGCGCTCTACAACTGGCAGACCATGGTCGACGCCCTGGCGGCCGAAACCCCCTGGTGGACGCCCGGCGAGGGCCATGGCTACGCCGCGATCACCTATGGCTGGCTGGTCGGCGAGTTGTTGCGACGCGCCGATGGCCGTGGGCCGGGTGAGTCGATCGTGGCGCGGATTGCCCGGCCGTTGGGCCTGGACTTCCATGTTGGCCTGGCGGACGAAGAATTCCATCGCGTCGCCCATATCGCCCGGGGCAAGGGCCATGTCGGCGATGCGGCGGCCCAGCGCCTGCTGCAAGTGACGATGCGCGAACCCGAGGCGATGAGCACCCGGGCGTTCACCAACCCACCGTCGATCATGACCAGCACCAACAAGCCGGAGTGGCGGCGCATGCAGCAACCGGCCGCCAACGGGCATGGCAATGCACGGAGCCTGGCGGGCTTCTATAGCGGCCTGCTCGACGGGCGCCTGCTGGAAGCCGACATGCTCGAGGAACTGACCCGCCAGCACAGCCTGGGCATGGACAAGACCCTGCTGACCCAGACCCGTTTCGGCCTGGGCTGCATGCTCGATCAGCCGGAGGTGCCCAACGCCACGTTCGGCCTCGGGGCCAAGGCTTTCGGCCACCCGGGTGCCGGCGGCTCCGTCGGTTTTGCCGATCCCGAATACGATGTCGCCTTCGGCTTCGTTACCAATACCCTCGGCCCTTATGTATTGATGGACCCGCGGGCACAGAAGCTAGTACGGATTCTTGCCGGCTGTCTGTAGAATGCGCGGATAAAGTCGTAGGCCGGAACCCTGTGGCTTTTTTGCTTTCTAATACACTGTTTCATGGGGCCTGAAGGCCCTCGTTTCTCTATCTCATTTTGTGGATATCCAATGTCATCGAACAAGTCTCTCGCCCTGGCCCTCTGCCTGACCGTGACCGGTTGTGCGCAACTTCCACAAAGTGCGGACAAGGACATTGCTCAAGCCCCGGCGACAGCTAACGCGGGTACACCCGCCGCTCCTGCGGCAGCCGTAGCCACGTCCAAGGATGCTGCCAAGTTCCCGGCCAAACCTGCCGCACCCGCGCCCGCCGCCAAGGCCGGTGCTCCGGTAGCGCCTGTCGTGGCACCCGCAGCTCCAAGCGTTGCAGTCGCGCCGACAGCCAGCGCGGATACCGGCAGCAGCTGGTGGTGGCCGTTCGGTTCGTCCGACAAGGCTGCCGTGAAAGACCCGGCCCAGGCTGCTGCGCCGGCCGCCAAGCCACAGGACAAGCCCGTGCCACTGGCCACGGCGGTTGCCGCCGCAACGACGCCAGCACCGCAGACCGATCCTGCTACCCACTGGTGGTGGCCGTTCGGCAGCTCGGACAAGGCCAAGGAAACCGCCCCGCCGCCGGTCAAGGCCGTGCCGATGCCCGATCCGAAAATCACCCAGGCCTGGCTCGACGACTATGAGCCGCGCCTGCGTGTCGCCATCCAGGACAGCTCCCTGAAGCTGGAGCGGCGTGAAAACGTGCTGGTGGTCATTGCCCCCGTGGACGGTTTCTACAACCCCAAACGCCCGGAAATGTTGCTGCCGGTCACCCTCGGTCCTTTCAGCCGAATCGCCAAGACCGTCGAGGGCGATCCCAAGACCGCCGTGCTGATCCTCGGCCATGGTGACAACAGCACCAGCGCCGAGTCGACCCAGGCCTTGAGCCAGCAACGGGCTCAGTCCGTTGCCGCGATCTTCGGCCTCAGCGGCCTGCATCGTGATCGCCTGATGCTGCGTGGCATGGGCGCGGACATGCCGCGTGCCGCCAACGACAGCAGCGAAGGCCGTGCCCTGAACCGTCGTGTGGAAATCATCCTGACGCCGCAGAACACCATGGTTGCGCTGTTGAGCAAATACAGCATTCCGATGCCGGCTCCGCTTCCGGTCACCCAGGTGGCGGCTGCTGACGTCAAGCCGGCAGTGGCTGCGCCTGTGGCGAAGAAAGCGGCTGCCAAGGGCAAGGCCGTGGCCAAGAAAGCCCCGGTGCACAAGAAGGCCCCGGTCAAGAAAGCGGCGGCCAAGCCCGCGGCGGACAAGGCTGCAGCGCCGGCGAAGAAAGACGCCAGCACCGACAGCTCGACCAAGAACTGACCTGACGATCGAGAGGGAACGCGCCATGACTCAAGCCCTGGCGGATATGCGCCGCGACTACACCCGTGACGGTCTCACCGAGGCCCTGGCCCCGGCCGAGCCGTTTGCGCTGTTCCACCAGTGGTTTGCCGAGGCGGTAAAGACCGAGCAGGCGCCTGTCGAGGCCAATGCCATGACCCTGGCAACGGTGGACGAGGAAGGGCGCCCGCATTGCCGCATCCTGTTGCTCAAGGGCCTGGACGAGGCGGGTTTTACCTTCTTCACCAACTATGAGAGCGACAAGGGCCGGCAACTGGCGGCCCGTCCCTTTGCCGCGATGACCTTCTTCTGGCCGACCCTGGAACGCCAGGTGCGGATCGAGGGGCGGGTGGTCAAGGTCTCGGCGCAGGAGTCGGATGCCTACTTCCAGGTGCGCCCGCTGGGCAGTCGGTTGGGGGCCTGGGCTTCACCGCAAAGCCGAGTGATTGCCGATCGCGGGGAACTCGAGGGCTTGCTCCAGAACACCGAAGCGCGTTTCAGCGATACCCAGCCCGACTGCCCTGAGCATTGGGGCGGTTATCGTTTGCTACCGGAGCGCATCGAATTCTGGCAAGGTCGCGCCAGTCGCCTGCATGACCGGCTCGACTACCGCCTGCTCGGCGCGGACTGGACACGTCGACGCCTGGCACCTTGATCTGACCTGTATTTCCCGGGGCAGTGGTTTCAAACCACTGCCGCCAAGCCAGATGCTTGATAAGCTTCCCCCAGAGTTTGCGCAGAAGTTCAGATATGAACTTCTTGTGTATTGCACTGTCTCCCGGTAGCCGTAGCGCCAGATCACGTTCCATCGAGTGTCTGATGTGCTCCGAATTCCCGGGCGCCGAGGCTGTACTGGCGCTGAATGAAAATCATTTTATCCGTGCGGTGCCGTGACAGGGATCAAGCTGCGGAGTTTAATTAAAGTCATATCTTTTGGAGTTGATCCTATGCGTAAGTCTGTTTTGTTGATTGCTTCCTTCTCCACGATGGCGATGTTGCTGGGTGGTTGCACCAACAGCCTGACCGGCGATTCCTATTCCCGTGACGAAGCGCGTCGCGTGCAGACCATTCGCATGGGCACCATCGAGTCGCTGCGTCCAGTGAAAATCGAAGGCAGCAACTCGCCTATCGGTGCCGGTGCCGGTGCAATTGTAGGTGGCGTCGGCGGCAGTGCCATCGGCGGTGGCCGTGGCAGTATCGTGACGGCGGTGATTGGTGCGGTCGCTGGTGGCGTGCTGGGCAACATGGCTGAAAAAGGCCTGACCAGCGCCCAGGGTGTTGAAATCACCGTACGTGAAGACGACGGCAGCATGCGTGCCTATGTGCAGGAAGTTCAGCCGAACGAAATCTTCCGTGTCGGCGAGCGCGTGCGTATTTCCACCGTGGGTGGCACCAGCCGCGTTTCCCACTGATTTCGCAATCAGCCTTAAAAAGAAACCCCGGCCAGGTAACTGGTCGGGGTTTTCTTTTTCTGGTGTTCGCTGATTAGGCGATCACCACGAACCTGTAGGAGCAGAGCTTGCTCGCGAAGAGGCCCGTGAGACCGCCAAAACTTTTGTCGGAACGCTACACGGACGCCTTGGGCTTGCGACTGGCCCCCGCCATCACGGCATAGCCGATCACCGCCGCCAGGATCGAACCGGTGAGAATCCCCATGCGGTCCATGCCGGCGTAGTCGCTGCTGCCCGGTATAAAGGCCAGGGAGCCGACGAACAGGCTCATGGTGAAACCGATGCCGCAGAGGATCGCCACGCCGAACACCTGCCCCCAGTTGGCGCCGTGGGGCAGTGCCGCGAGGCCGGCGCGGACCGCCAGCCAGGTCAGGCCGAAGACGCCCACCGTCTTGCCGATCAGCAGGCCGGCGGCGATGCCCATCGGCACAGGGTGGGTGAAGCTTTCCAGGTTCACGCCTGCCAGGGACACGCCGGCGTTGGCAAAGGCGAACAGCGGCAGGATGCCGAACGCCACCCAGGGATGCAGCGCATGCTCCAGGCTCAGCAATGGCGAGGCTTCGGCGTTGTGGGTGCGCAGCGGAATGCAGAACGCCAGGGTCACGCCGGCCAGCGTCGCATGCACACCGCTCTTGAGCACGCAGACCCAGAGGATCAGGCCGATCACCATATAGGGCCCGAGCTTGACCACTCCCAGGCGATTCATCGCGATCAGCGCCACCAGGCAGGCCCCGGCCAGCGCCAGCGACAATGTCGACAGTTCATGGGAATAGAAGATTGCAATGACGATGATCGCGCCCAGGTCGTCGATGATCGCCAGGGTCATCAGGAACAGTTTCAGCGACACCGGTACCCGCTTGCCGAGCAAGGCCAGCACCCCGAGGGCGAAGGCGATGTCGGTGGCCATGGGGATCGCCCAGCCGTCGAGCGCCGCCGGATTGTCACGGTTGAGGAACCAGTAGATCAGCGCCGGCACCACCATGCCGCCGATCGCCGCCGCACCGGGCAGCACCACCTGCGACGGCTTGGACAGATGGCCCTCGAGGAGTTCGCGCTTGACCTCCAGGCCGATCAGCAGGAAGAACAATGCCATCAGGCCGTCGTTGATCCACAGCAGCAGGGGTTTGGCGATTTGCAGGGCGCCGACCTGGGCCACCACCGGCACGTCCAGCAGACCGGCGTAGAGGTGCGACAACGGCGAGTTGTTGATGATCAGGGCCAGGGCTGCGGCGGCAATCAATAGCAGGCCGCTGGCAGCTTCCAGCTGAAAGAAACGGGTGAAAGTGCTACGCAGAGGCAAGGTCGCTCTCCATCGATGAATTCAAAAAGGTAGGACACCCTAACCCGTACTGTTAGTTGTTAAAACAAAATTTATATTCTTTTTTGTTATAAGCGGGTGATTGAGGGGCTGACCGCAAAAGCCTAGCAGTTGTGTGTCTAATTGCGTCTTCACTGTATCTGTGCGGTCGGTAGGAAACTTCCTATAGTTAACGGAATATTGCCGTGGAGCCTGTCAGGGCTCCGATCTCTGTTTATCCTTCAGCGGTTTGGCCCTGGGCCAGTGGCGCAGCCAGCCGTCAGTGCTTTCGAGCACCTCCGTTCCAAGACGAGTACCCATCATGAGCGACAACCGACAGTGGGCCCGGGAAGCGATCCGGATCATTGAAGCCGACTTCCAGCGCAGTGCCGACACCCACCTGATCCCTTTGCCGCTGCCGGGCCTGCCGGGCATCGAGCTGTACTTCAAGGACGAGTCCAGCCATCCGACCGGCAGCCTGAAGCATCGCCTGGCGCGTTCGCTGTTCCTCTATGCGCTGTGTAATGGCTGGCTGCGTCCGGGCGCGCCGGTGATCGAGGCGTCCAGCGGTTCGACGGCAATCTCCGAAGCCTATTTCGCGCGCCTGCTGGGCTTGCCGTTTATCGCGGTAATGCCGGCCACCACGTCCCAGGAAAAAATCGCGCAGATCGCCTTCTACGGTGGCAAGAGCCACCTGGTGCAGGACCCGACGCAGATCTATGCCGAGTCCGAGCGCCTGGCCCGGGAGAGCGGCGGTCATTTCATGGATCAGTTCACTTACGCCGAACGGGCCACTGACTGGCGGGCGAACAACAACATCGCCGAGTCGATTTTCCAGCAGCTGCGTTTCGAGCGGCATCCGGAGCCGAGCTGGCTGATTTCCAGCCCAGGTACCGGCGGCACCACGGCGACCCTCGGTCGTTATGTGCGTTATCGCCAGCATGGCACCCGGGTGTTGTGCGCCGATGCCGAGCGTTCGGTGTTCTTTGACTTTTACCTGACGGGTGACGCCGGCCTGCGCCTGGACTGCGGTTCGCGGATCGAGGGGATCGGGCGTCCACGGGTCGAGGCGTCGTTCCTGCCCAAGGTGATCGATGCCATGGTCAAGGTGCCGGATGCCTTGTCCCTGGCGGCCATGCATTACCTGGCGCAGCGTTTGGGGCGGCGGGTCGGCGGTTCCAGCGGCACCAACCTGGTCGGTGCGCTGATGGCGGCACGGCAGATGGTCCAGGCGGGAGAGAGCGGGTCGATCGTGGCGATCCTCTGTGACGGCGGCGAGCGTTATGCCACCACCTATTACGATCCGCAGTGGCTGAAGACCCAGGGGTATGAGCTGGATGGGCTGATCGCGGCCGTGGCAGCCAGTGTCGAGCGCGGCGAGGCGCTGCCCGAAAGCGTGTTGCGGGCCGGGATCTGAACTTGTGGGAGCGGAGCTTGCCGGATCGCCGCACCGCCGCGAAGTTTTTAGCGGCCACAAGGGCCCCTTCGCGAGCAAGCTCTGCTCCCACAGGTATGGGGTTCCACAAGTTAGTCTTCGGTATTTCCTGTGATTACAGGCTGAAGCCGCCATCCAGAGGAATGATATTCCCGGTCATATAAGCCCCGGCCGTGCTCGCCAAACTGATCGCCAGCGCCGCCATCTCTTCCTCGCGCCCCCAGCGCTTCATGGGAATCAACGCCGTGTCCTCGGCCAGCGCCTGCTCGTCGGCGCCGATATGCTGGGTCATCTTGCTCGGAAAGCGTCCCGGCGCGATCACATTGACGTTGATGTGCTGGCTGACCAGCTCCCGCGCCAGAATCCGTGACAGTTGATGCAGTGCTGCCTTGCTCGGGCCATAGGCATAGGCCTGCTCGCCGAAGGAAGAAATCCCCGCCACCGAACCGATATTGATGATTCGCGCCGGGTTCGCCGCCGAACCGGCCTTGCGCAATAACGGCAGGAATTGCTGGATACAGTTGAAGACCGAGGTCACGTTCAGTTGCATGACCTTTTCCCAGCCCTTCACCGGATAGCTTTCCAGCGGCGCACCCCAGGTGGTGCCGGCGTTGTTGACGAGGATATCCAGTCGATCGATCCGCTCACCCAGGCGCGTTGCCAGCGCCAGCACACCCTCTTCGGTCGCCAGGTTGGCGGCCAGGGCCTCACAGTGCCCGAGGGCGCCGAGTTCATCGGCGGTCTGCTGGCAGGCTTCGGCATCCCGGGCACAGACGTAGACGTGGGCACCGGCCTCGACAAAGGCCTTGGCGATCATCTTGCCGATGCCACGGGTACCGCCGGTGACCAGGGCGGTGCGGCCTTGCAGGGAGAAGTAAGGGTGCATGGCGAATCCTGAGTGCGAAAAGGTATCGATACCCTAGCCGTCAGGAGTCAAAAGCGGAGCCACTATTGGGCGGCGCAATGATGCGCCATGCACGTCGAAGCGGATCAGCCGCGAACGCGCAGCGTCAGCCCCTTGAGGAAGTTGCGCAGCAACTGGTCGCCGCAGGGACGGTAGTTGGTGTGGCCGAACTTGCGGAACAGCGCGCTCAGCTCGGGCTTGGACACCGGGAACTCGGCGGCCTTGAGAATGGCGTGCATGTCGTCTTCCTTCAGTTCGAAGGCGACCCGCAGTTTTTTCAGGATGATGTTGTTGGTCACCGGCAGCTCGACCGGCAGCGCCGGACGGCTTTCGTCCTTGCCGCGCTTGAAGATCACGAGGCCATCGAGAAAGTGCGCCATGACCTCGTCCGGGCAATGCACGAAGCCTTCTTCCTCATCCTTTTTCAGGTAGGTGATGACATCGGCCTTGGCCACTTCGAAGCCGGTCAGCTTGATGAGCTCGACGACCTTGTTGTCGCTGATGTCGAGCATGTAGCGCACGCTACGCAGTACGTCGTTGTGAATCATGTGAACCATCCTGAGAGGTAGACGCCGCGCATCTGCGCGACGTTGAAGCGGGGATTAGAATTTTTCCTTGGTCGACAGGTAGCGCCATTGGCCCACGGGCACCTTGCCGATGGAGACGCCGCCGATACGGATCCGACGGATGGACACGACCTTGAGCCCGACCGCCTGGCAAAACAGCGCGATCACCCCGGGTTGCGGGTTTTTCATCGCGAAACGCAGGCGGTTCTCGTTCTGCCAGCTGGCTTTCACCGCGGGCAACTCGCGGCCCTTGTAGGTCAGGCCATGGCTCAGGCGGTTGAGGCCGTGCTCGACGATATCGCCGCTGACTTCCACCACATATTCCTGCTCGATCTTGGCTGTGTCGGCGGTGAGCTTGCGGAGGATTTTCCAGTCCTGGGTGAACACCACCAGGCCGCTGGCGCCGGCTTGCAGGTCGGCACCCGCGGTCAGGCGCAGGAAGTGCCCCTTGAGCGGACGCTTGCCATAACGGTGTTCCTCGGAGAGCGTCTCGGCGTGCAGCAGTTGCATGGCCGCCTCGGGGTCCAGGCCGACCGGTTGGTGCAGCAGCAGGGTCACCGGCTCCGGGGCGGTGGCCTTGGCTTCGGGGTCCAGTTCGACTTTCTGGGCTTGGACCTTGAACTGCGGCTCGTCGATGACTTCGCCATCGACCGTGACCCAGCCGCCTTCGATGAACAGTTCGGCCTCCCGACGGGAGCAGCCGACCAGCTCGATCAGGCGTTTGGAAAGGCGAGTGGGTTCAGACATGACGGCGGCCGTAAAAAAGGGGGGCGGCTATTGTACCTGCCTGGCGCCGGTTAAGCCCGGCAACATTTGTCGCACTCAGCGCTTGAGGCGCAGATGCAGCAAAGGATAGGGCTGGCCCATGCCATCCTTCTCCGAGCGACCGATCACCTCGAAGCCCTGCTTGAAGTAGAAACCGACGGCCTGGGCGTTCTGTTCGTTGACGTCCAGTTCATCGGCATTCAGGTGTTCGATGGCGTAGCGCAGCAACTGCTTGCCCAGGCCCGTGCCGCGTGCCTGCGGGGCGATGAACAGCATTTCGACCTTGCCCGCCGCGACCCCGGCAAAACCGGTGATGCGCTGGCGCGAATCGCGGGTACAGACCAGCATGACCGCATCCAGGTAGTGGGTCAGCAGCATGTTCTTCAGCAGTTCGATGTAGCTGTCCGGCAGGAAGTCATGGGTGGCGCGCACCGAGTCTTCCCAGAGCTGGGCCAGTTCGGGGTAGTCGCCGGGCTTGGGGGTATGGATGACCGGGAGCTGGGGCATGCAGCAGATTCCTTACGTCGCGGTTGTGCATGAGCCAGACTATAGCCGTAAAAAAGCCCCGCATCTCGTTGAAAGAGCGGGGCTTTTCAGATTATTTACAGCTTAGATCGTTTCCGCCCAGAGGTCGTATTCGTCGGCGTCGGTGACACGGCACCAGACCTTGTCGCCGGGCTTGAGATCGCCGGCGCCTTCGATAAACACGTTGCCGTCGATTTCCGGGGCATCGAAGAAGCAACGACCGACCGCACCCTGTTCGTCGACTTCGTCGATCAGCACTTCGATATCGCGGCCGATGCGCAGTTGCAGGCGGGCGGTGCTGATGGCCTGTTGATGGGCCATGAAGCGATCCCAGCGCTCCTGCTTGACGTCATCCGGAACCACGTCCAGGCCGAGGTCGTTGGCTGGTGCGCCTTCTACCGGCGAGTACTGGAAGCAGCCGACGCGGTCGAGCTGGGCTTCGGTCAGCCAGTCGAGCAGGTACTGGAAGTCTTCCTCGGTCTCGCCGGGGAAACCGACGATAAAGGTCGAGCGGATGATCAGGTCCGGGCAGATTTCCCGCCAGTTCTTGATCCGCGCCAGGGTCTTGTCTTCGAACGCCGGGCGTTTCATCGACTTGAGCACTTTCGGGCTGGCATGCTGGAACGGGATGTCCAGGTACGGCAGGATCTTGCCAGCGGCCATCAACGGGATCAGTTCGTCGACATGGGGGTACGGGTAGACGTAGTGCAGGCGTACCCACACGCCCAGGCTGCCGAGGGCTTCGCACAACTCGGTCATGCGGGTTTTCACCGGGGCGCCGTTCCAGAAACCGGTACGGTACTTCACGTCGACGCCGTAGGCGCTGGTGTCCTGGGAGATCACCAGCAGTTCCTTGACCCCGGACTTGACCAGGCGCTGGGCCTCGTCGAGTACGTCACCCACCGGACGGCTGACCAGCTTGCCGCGCATCGACGGGATGATGCAGAAGCTGCAGCTATGGTTGCAGCCTTCGGAAATCTTCAGGTAGGCGTAGTGGCGCGGGGTCAGCTTGATGCCTTGCGGCGGCACCAGGTCGATCAGCGGGTTGTGGTCCTGGCGCGGCGGCACGACTTCGTGCACGGCATTGACTACCTGCTCGTACTGCTGCGGGCCGGTGACGGCCAGCACGCTGGGGTGCACCTTGCGGATATTGCCTTCTTCGACACCCATGCAGCCGGTGACGATCACCTTGCCGTTTTCCTTGATGGCTTCGCCGATCACTTCCAGGGACTCGGCCTTGGCACTGTCGATAAAGCCGCAGGTGTTGACCACCACGACGTCGGCGTCCTGGTAGGTGGACACCACGTCATAGCCTTCCATGCGCAGTTGCGTAAGGATGCGCTCGGAGTCGACCAGTGCTTTCGGGCAACCCAGGGATACGAAGCCGACCTTGGGGTTGGCTGGCGCGGTAGGGGTGGACATGTCTAACCTCGGTATTAGGGTGTCGAGCCACTTGGGACAAGGGCGTCGCGTGGGCGCTGATGCGCCTCTGATCAAAAAGTGCGCAATTCTAGCGATGGCCGAGGCACTTGACCAGCTTTATGCAGGGAAATGCGACGAGTGCTGCGCTATGCTTCGCCCGATGCGAGTTGCTGTCATTTTTTGTTTCAAATATCCGATGACTTATAAATCGTCGGCAACTGTAAGAAAAACAGCGCATGCTGCGTGAAAAAGCAAATAGTGCTTCTTGAAAGAAGCCTTATTCCGGGGTGTAGGAGTAGTTGATGGGTGGTCAGGCAGTGAGTGAGGGGCAGGTCGGGCACTCGACGGCAAAGCCGTTGGGTATGCTGGTAGCGGCGGTAGGGGTGGTGTACGGCGACATCGGCACCAGCCCGTTATATACCCTCAAGGAGGTGTTCACTGGTGGTTACGGGGTGCCGGTCGACCATGACGGTGTCTTCGGGATTCTGGCACTGATCTTCTGGTCGCTGATCTGGGTGGTCTCGATCAAGTATGTGCTGTTTATCCTGCGGGCCGACAACCAGGGCGAGGGCGGGATCATGGCCCTGACCGCGTTGGCGCGGCGAGCATCGGCGTCATACCCGAAATTGCAGTCGACGCTGGTGGTTCTCGGGTTGATCGGCGCGGCACTGTTCTATGGCGACAGCATGATCACGCCGGCGATCTCGGTGCTCTCGGCGGTCGAGGGTCTGGAAATTGCCTTCGACGGGTTGGAGCATTGGGTGGTACCGCTGTCGCTGGTGGTGCTGGTGGCGTTGTTCCTGATCCAGAGGCATGGCACCGCGAGTATCGGCAAGCTGTTCGGGCCGGTGATGGTGGCGTGGTTCGTGGTACTGGGGGTCATGGGCGCCTATGGTATTTCCCTGCACCCTGAAGTACTGAGCGCGTTGAACCCGATGTGGGGCGTGCACTTCTTTGTCATTCACCCGGGCATGGGTGTGACGATTCTGGGGGCGGTGGTGCTGGCGTTGACCGGTGCCGAAGCCTTGTATGCCGATATGGGCCACTTCGGTCGCAAGCCAATCGCTCGCGCCTGGTTCGCCCTGGTGCTGCCGGCGCTGGTCCTGAACTACTTCGGCCAGGGCGCCTTGCTGCTGGGAAGCCCGGACGCGGCGCGCAACCCCTTCTATCTGCTGGCGCCGGCCTGGGCCTTGGTGCCGCTGGTGGTGCTGTCGACCCTGGCGACGGTGATCGCTTCCCAGGCGGTGATCTCCGGGGCGTTCTCCCTGACCCGCCAGGCGATCCAGTTGGGCTACATCCCGCGCATGCATATCCAGCACACTTCGAGTGCCGAGCAGGGGCAGATCTACATCGGTGCGGTGAACTGGACCCTGATGATCGGCGTGATCCTGCTGGTGATCGGGTTTGGCTCCTCCAACGCCCTGGCCTCGGCTTATGGCGTGGCGGTGACCGGGACCATGCTGATCACCAGTATCCTGGTGGCGGCGGTGATGCTGCTGCTGTGGAAATGGTCGCCGATCCTGACCGTGCCGATCCTGGTGGGCTTCCTGCTGGTGGACGGGCTGTTCTTCGCCGCCAACGTGCCCAAGATCGTCCAGGGCGGTGCCTTCCCGGTATTGGCGGGGATCGTGCTGTTTATCCTCATGACCACCTGGAAACGCGGCAAGGAGTTGCTGATGGACCGCCTCGACGAAGGGGGCCTGCCGTTGCCGATCTTTATTGGCAGTATTCGCGTGCAGCCGCCTCATCGGGTGCAGGGTACGGCGGTGTTCCTGACCGCACGGCCGGATGCGGTGCCCCATGCGTTGTTGCACAACTTGCTGCATAACCAGGTGCTGCATGAGCAGGTGGTGTTGCTGACGGTGGTGTACGAGGACATTCCGCGGGTGCCGACGCAGCGACGGTTCGAGGTCGATGCCTATGGCGAGGGGTTCTTCCGGGTCATCCTGCACTTCGGTTTTATCGATGAGCCGGATGTGCCTGAGGCGCTGAAGCTGTGTCATCTGGACGAGCTGGATTTCAGTCCGATGCGCACCACCTACTTCCTCAGCCGTGAGACGGTGATCGCTTCGAAGATCGTCGGGATGGCGCGCTGGAGGGAGAGTCTGTTTGCCTTCATGCTGAAGAATGCCAACGGTAACCTGCGTTTCTTCAAGTTGCCGGTGAACCGGGTGATCGAACTGGGGACCCAGGTCGAGATCTGATTCCACGGGTATGAAAAAGCCCCCGTTGCCTAGTGGCAGCGGGGGCTTTTTCTTTGGTCGCCTACAGGGCTCGCATCATTCGCTTTTGACCTGACGCTTCTGGATAGCATCCACCAACCGCTTGGCCAGCGCCGGGTAGTTCTCGTCGAAGTGATGCCCCCCTGGCAGCTTGACGGCCTCTCCCACCGCGGTGGTGGTGGTGCAGCCACTTTCCTTCACTTCGTCCTGGCCATAGATACACAGCACCTTGGCTGCCGGCAGCTTGGCCATGTCCGGGCCGGTATCGAGTTCCATGCCGGCCTTGCCCAACCAGCCGTCAACGTGGATCTCGAAACTGCCGCTGCGGGCGAACGCCAGCAGGATGATCGCGTCGACCCGTTGCTGCTCGTTTTCCGGCAGGCGGTTATAGATCGCCGGCAGTACGTCGGCACCAAAGGAGTAGCCGGCCAGGACGAAGCGCTTGGCACCCCATTTCTGCCGGTAGTGCTGCATCAGTTCGGTCAGGTCGGCGGCCGTCTGTTCCGGGCTCTTGTGCTGCCAGTAGTAGCGCAGGGTATCGATGCCCACCACCGGGTAGCCCATCTTCGACATATAACCCGCCGCGTCGCGGTCCAGGTCACGCCAGCCGCCGTCGCCGGAGAGGAACAGGGTCACGGTGTCGCTGGTCTTGTCCGCCGGGACTTCCACCACCGGAATGGCCAGGCCGCCGTTGTCCGTGCCCACCAGCATCTTGCGCAGTTCGTTGTTCAACACCTGGGGCAGCTTGATGTCGTAGTCGCTGATGCTGGTTTCGGCATTCGCCTGGTCGCGCACGAACGCCGCGCTCGGATCATCCGGGCCGTCGTTCCAGGCCACCAGCCAGTGGCCGTGGGCCGCGGTCTTCGGTACCGGGGTCGTGCAATCCGGTTGATCGAGGACGAAGCCCACCGAGATCGCCTGGGCCTTGTCGCTGGTCTGGGACGCCAGCCAGTTCCAGGCCAGGGACGCGCCCGGCCCGATACCGCTGACCAGGGTCGCCGGGCCTTTCAGTTGCTGCAAGGCACTGTCCAGGACCTTCTGCTGCAGTGTGCAGTTGTCCTTGGGCAGGATCACCTGGACGATCAGCGCCGCGCCACTGCGACTCAGTGCGGACAACTGTGTGTCGCTCAGGGCGTCTTCGGCGAGGGTCGCCACGACTACCTGGGCCTTGGGCGTGGTGCCAGGGGTCAGGCGGGTCAGGGTCGAACCGTCGGCCTGGCTCAAGTGTTCGAGAGTAGGTTCCGGTGGAGGGCGGTTCCAGAACCAGTAGCCGCCTCCCGCAAGCGCGGCCAGGAGCAGCACGATTACCAGTAACAACCGCCAGGAGCGTTGAATCATCAGCGTTTCACCAATCCAGTCAAGCCGCCTGCAATCAGGGCAGCGGTATCGGCCAATGCGACCAGCGGATCAAGTCCTGCCGGCACGGCCATGTAACGGGGTTCCCAATCAGGCTGGAACTTGTCCTTGAAACGACGCAGGCCCTGGAAGTTGTAGAGCTGCTCGCCGCGTTGGAACACCATCGAGCCCAGGCGCTGGGTCAGTGGTGCGCCACGCCTTGGTTGCAGGCCTGACAGCGGGACCATCCCCAGGCTGAAACGCGCGTATCCGTGAGCCTTATAATGCTGAATCAGGCCAACCATCAAGAACTCCATGGTCAGCTTGGGGGCGTCGGGGTGCGAACGCATCAGGTCGAGACTGGCCAGTTCATGGCTGTGGGTCTCGAGCAGATTGGCGAACGCCACCGGGCGCCCCTCGAAATGAATGATCGCGACGCGGAAGTGGTTGATGTACTCGGGGCTGAAACGGCCCAGGGAGAAACCTTTCTCGCGCACGTTCTTGCCGGTGAGCCAGGCGTCGGAGATGACCTTGAGCTCATCCAGCGGCGCCTGCCCCGGTTCGTAGATCTCCAGCGACAGGCCGTCGCGGCTACCACGGTTCCAGGTGTAGCGCAGGTCCTTCATCTCCTTGCCCTTGGACTCGAGGTCAAAGCGATGCAGGTCGACCCGGGCTTCTTCGCCGAGCTTGATGGCGGTCAGGCCGATGTCCATGTAGTACGGCAGGTTTTCCGCACGCACCTGATAGAACACCGGACGGGCATGATGGGTGTCGCACAGGTCGCGGAATTGCCAGATCAGTTCGGCACGCTGGCGCGCCGGGCCGATCGGGTCATACAGCGCCACCAGGCTGCGGCCACGACGGGCGTACATCAGGAAAGCGGTGTCGGTGGGGTGGAACAGGAACGCCTTGTCGCCGGTCAGGGCCAGGCCGCCATCAGGCTGGTCCGAGGCCATCAGCACCTTGACCGCCCGCTCCATTTCATCGGGCGTGGGCTGGTGGATCACCGGGCGCGCGGTACGCAGCAACCAGGTCAGCGAAACGGCGACCAGGACCACGGCGGCCCCCAGCAGTGAACGCAGGCCACGGGGGGCATCACCATCCAGCGCGAACTGCCACCACAGCTCGTGGCTGTAGGGCACGTCCTGGTAGGCGAACAGCAGCAGCCAGACCGAGGCACCGAGTACGCAGAGACTGGCCACTAAATAGAGTGGCGAGAACGGCAGTTCGGTGAGGCGGCTGGGTCGATAGAAGGAGCGGCGGAAAATCCCCAGCAGGCAGGCGGTGGCCGTCAGCATGCTGGCTTCTTCCCAGTCGAAACCCTTGAGCAGCGAGAGCAGGGCGCCCACCAGCAGCAAGGTCATGGTCAGCATCCAGGCGGCGGACAGGCGTCGACGCAGGCCCTGGGCCAGCAGCAGGCACAACACGCCCACCAGGCTGGCGCCGAAGTGCGAGGCGTCGATCAGGCGGTCCGGTACCAGGAAGTCGATGCCTTCCAGGCGTGTGTCGATTTCCGGGGTCGCGCCGGAGAACAGCAGGACCACACCGGACAGGAACACCAGTACGGCGAGGATCGGTGCCGCGAAACCCGATGCCACCCGCATGCTCTGGCGGGTACTCATCAGCCGCTGGGCTTCGGTACTCAGCAGGGCCAGGCAGGCCAGCAACAAGGGCAACAGCACATAGATCAGGCGATAGAGCAGCAGCGCGGCGGCCAGCGGTGCGGCGCCCAGCTCATTGGCAAAGGCGGCCAGCAGGATGGCTTCGAACACGCCCACGCCGCCGGGCACATGGCTGAGCACACCGGCGGCCAGGGCCAGCAGGTACACCAGCAGGAAGGCGCCGAACGGTGGTGCTACGGGCAACAGCAGATAGAGTACGGTCGCGGCGGCGGCCACGTCCAGGGCGGTAATCACCAGTTGCAGCAGGGTCAGGCGGGCACTCGGCAGGCGCAGGGTGCGACGTCCGACCTTGACCAGCAGGTTGTCCTTGATCGGTTGTTCCGGCAGGCGCCGGCGATAGATGCCGACCGCCAGCAGGGCGGTCAAGGCCAGCACGACCACGGCGATGCCGCCGAGGAGATAGATCGGCAAGTGCAGGGCTTCGGACGCCGCGGGCAGGTTGCTCAGGGTTGCCAGGGCGGCCAGGGGTGGCAGCGCGCAACCCAGCGAGAGACTGGCGAACAGGGTCATCCGCGCGACTTCGGCGGCCCCCAGGCCGAAACGGGCATAGAGTCGATAGCGCACCGAACCGCCGGACAGCAGCGACAAACCAATGGCGTTGCCGATGGCGAAGGCGGTGAAGCCGCCGAGTGCCAGGGTACGTTTCGGCAGCTGTACATCGGCATAACGGCTGGCGGACCACTCATAGCCCAGCAGGATAATGAAGCCGATGGCGGTCGCCGCCAGGGCGCCGGCCAATGCTGGCTTGGGCACGCTGAGAATCGAATCGTGCAGGGCGTCCAGGTCGAGTTCGATCAACAGGTGGCGACAGGCGATCAGGGCGATAGCGAACAGGAACAGAGTGATGGCCAGGCCGACGGACTGCCGGTACTTGCTCAACAGATCCAGCCAACGGAGACGGTTGGCGGAGATCGGGTGTGTTGCTGTAACAGTATCGTGTGGTTCGGACGAGTTGGCGCGCATCAATCACCTCTAGGATTGTGCGCGACAGGATGGGGGTATCCAGCCAAGTTACCAATCCCTATGGACAAAATAATTGCAAATATTAACGTGTCTGGCCGTTGTACGGCGACCCACGCCCCGGGCTGTTGTAGAGGAAGTTTGTTGCGGATTCAGCTTAGCCTGTGCACCCATTGACTGCGTTATCCGCCGAGGGTTCGATCCGTCCTGCCTTGATTGGATGAAAGTTTTTTCGGCGGATACAAAAAAGGCCACTCTTTCGAGCAGCCTTTTCTGATATTTGGTTGCGGGAGCCGGATTTGAACCGACGACCTTCGGGTTATGAGCCCGACGAGCTACCAGACTGCTCCATCCCGCGTCTGTGTGGCGGCATTCTACAGCCGAACGGCGGGGTGTCAACCGTTAATGGTCCGTTTGGTCAAAATAATGTGCAAAACCTCGATTTGACCGGCTGCTTTCGCTAAGTGTCAGACAATCAAGGTTTTTTCAGGCTGCCACGTGAAAACACACACGCACAAAAAAGGCCACTCTTTCGAGTAGCCTTTTTTGATGTTTGGTTGCGGGAGCCGGATTTGAACCGACGACCTTCGGGTTATGAGCCCGACGAGCTACCAGACTGCTCCATCCCGCGTCTGTGTGTCGGCATTCTACAGAGAAACGCTGGGCTGTCAAACCCTAATTGAGGAAAACCCCTTTATTGTTCAACCGCTTAGCGCTTGAGGTGGGCTCTTCATCGGGGCTCGGGGCCATGCTGGGCAAGGCTTCCAGCTCTATCGACGAGTGCTTTTCGATTGAAAAAATAAATTAATAGGGGGTGTTTCCTACGAGTAAAGAGGAAGAATCAAACTACTGGTGCTATATACAGGTGTCGGTGAGATACTGCTGGCCTGTAGTGTTTCCGCTCCCTGAATGAACCTGTGTTTTCATGACGCAACGCAAAATCATCCACGTCGACTGTGATTGCTTCTACGCCGCCATCGAGATGCGTGATAACCCGAGCCTGGCCGGCAAGCCCATGGCGGTGGGCGGTTCAGCGGATCGGCGGGGGGTGATTGCCACCTGCAATTACGAGGCGCGAGCCTTTGGCGTGCGTTCGGCGATGTCGTCGCGGCATGCCTTGAGCCTGTGTCCGGACCTGGTCATCGTCAAGCCGCGCATGGATGCCTATAAGGAAGCGTCGAAGGATATCCAGGCGATCTTTCGCGACTACACCGATCTGATCGAGCCCTTGTCCCTGGATGAAGCCTACCTCGACGTGTCCGACAGCCCGCACTTTGCCGGCAGCGCGACACGCATTGCCCAGGACATCCGGCGCCGGGTCTCCAAGCAATTGCATATCACCGTCTCCGCCGGAGTGGCGCCGAACAAGTTTCTGGCCAAGATCGCCAGCGACTGGAAAAAGCCCAACGGATTGTTTGTGATCACACCGGATCAGGTGGAGGACTTCGTTGCCGGCTTGCCGGTCAACAAGCTGCACGGGGTTGGCAAGGTCACGGCGGACAAGCTCGGGCGGTTGGGAATTACCGATTGCCTGCAATTGCGCGAATGGGGCAAGTTGGCCCTGGTCCGCGAGTTCGGCAGTTTTGGCGAGCGCCTGTGGGGATTGGCCCGGGGCATCGATGAGCGGCTGGTGCACAACGATAGCCGGCGGCAGTCGGTGAGTGTCGAAAACACCTACGATGCCGACTTGCCGGACCTCGCCAGTTGCCTGGAAAAACTCCCCGAACTGATGGAAACCCTCGCCGGGCGCATTGCCCGACTCGACAGCAGCTATCGGCCGGGCAAGCCCTTCGTCAAAGTGAAGTTCCACGACTTTACCCAGACGACCCTGGAGCAGGCCGGGGCAGGGCGGGATCTGGAGGGTTATCGGCAGTTGCTGAGCCAGGCTTTTGCCCGAGGCGACCGGCCGGTGCGGTTGTTGGGGATTGGTGTGCGTTTGCAGGATTTGCGCGGTGGGCATGAACAGCTGGAGTTGTTCAGCGGCTGAAGCGATTAGTCTTCAGCCCGCTCGAACGCTTCAGTTGGCCGCGGGATCCGCCACCAGCCGCCCGGCTTTTTTGGTCAGGGTCTTGAGAAACTCACGCTGCAACTCGGGATCGTTGCGGGTCAGTTCGATCAGGCTCTGCTCCAGTTCGCTGGCTTCGTCCTCCAGCCCCAACTCCGACAGGCGCTTGACCCGATGCACCCATTGGTTGACGTCGTCACCCTCCAGGTCGTTGTAGATCAGGTCGTGGGCCTCCAGCAGCTTGCCGCGCAGCTTGCTGCTGATGGACAGGCTGGAGTCCGAGTGAATTTCACCCTGGGCATCTTCCACGCGGATCTGCAGGTTGCCGATGCGATACAGGTCCTGCTCGGCAAACGGGCTGTCCAGCAGGTTGAGGCGCAGCACGCCATTACGGTCGGTGGTCAGCTCGGCGGTCTGTTTGCCGGCGACTACTTCCACCGGGCGTTCGGACCACGGCAGGCTCGAGTATTCCGTACGCTTGTCGCGCTGGATTTCCTCGACCCCGGCCAGGTTCTGCTGGGCACGGCCGCCAGACTCGACGTTCATGAACGGATTGAGGCCGTCGATGCCGTCCTTGAGCCAGCCATGGGTCATGCTGTCCGGTATATGGCCGAGGGCAAAGATATTGGCCACATTGGCGCCGGCGCCACCGATCAGGGCCAGGACCCCGAGCGGCATTTCATAGACCTTGCGCCAGCCTTGATAAGGCGTGTAGCGATCATAACGACGGGTAACATCGAACTCGGTGACTTCGAAGGTCTTCTGCTCGTGAATCCGCACGCGACGTTGCGGCAGCTCGAGAACCTTGGGGTCACCGACATCGATCTGCAGGCTGTGAGCGAGCAGTTTGCGCTCGACACGCTCTTCATGCTCGCTGCGTTGTGACATCTGGTTGGCGCAGCCGCTGACCAGCAGGGCGCCGCACAAGGCGGCGCCCCCGAGGGCTAAGGTACTTCGATTGAACATGGGCGCTCTATCTGGACTCAGCGACGGATACGGGCCTGAAGGAAGGACAGCACGTCGGCGACCGGCAGCGCGTGCGCCTCGGCCTCGGTGCGGCTCTTGTATTCCAGGTTGCCTTCGGCCAGGCCGCGGTCGCTGACCACGATCCGATGGGGAATGCCGATCAGTTCCATGTCGGCGAACTTGATGCCCGGGCTGGTTTTCTTGTCGCGGTCGTCCAGCAGCACTTCGAAGCCGGCGGCCGTCAATTCGGCGTAGAGCTTGTCGGTGGCTTCGCGAACCTGTTCGGTTTCATAGCGCAGCGGTACCAGGGCGATCTGGAACGGCGCCAGGGAGTCGCTCCAGATGATGCCGTTGGCGTCGTTGTTCTGCTCGATGGCGGCAGCGACCACGCGGGACACGCCAATACCGTAGCAACCCATGGTCAGGGTCACCGGCTTACCGTTTTCGCCCAGGACCTGGCACTTCATCGCTTCGCTGTACTTGGTGCCCAGCTGGAAGATGTGGCCGACTTCGATGCCGCGCTTGATCTCCAGGGTGCCCTTGCCGTCCGGGCTCGGATCGCCGGCCACGACGTTGCGCAGGTCGGCCACGGTCGGTACGGGCAGGTCGCGTTCCCAGTTGACGCCGAAGTAGTGCTTGTCGTCGATGTTGGCGCCGATACCGAAGTCGCTCATCAGCTCGACCGAACGGTCGATGATGATCGGCAGCGGCAGGTTCAACGGGCCGAGGGAGCCGGCACCGGCACCGATGGCGTCACGCAGTTCGGCATCGGAAGCCATGACCAGCGGGCTGGCAACGCCTGGCTGGTTGGCGGCCTTGATTTCGTTCAACTCGTGATCGCCGCGGATGATCAGGGCAATCAGCTTGCCTTCTTCTTCGGCGTGGACGATCAGGGTCTTGACGGTCTTTTCGATCGCCAGGTTGTAGCCTTCGACCAACTGCGCAATGGTTTTTGCATCAGGGGTGTCGACCAGGCGCAGGGCTTCGGTCGGCGCCGCGCGCGAGGTTTCGCGAGGCACGGCTTCGGCCTTCTCGATATTCGCCGCGTACTCGGAGCCGTTGCTGAAGACGATATCGTCTTCGCCGGACTCGGCCAGTACGTGGAACTCATGGGAGCCGGCGCCGCCGATGGAGCCGTTGTCCGCTTCTACCGGGCGGAACTTCAGGCCCAGGCGGGTAAAGACATTGCAGTACGCCTGGTGCATGCGGTCGTAGGTGATCTGCAGCGAGGCCTGGTCGACGTGGAAGGAGTAGGCGTCCTTCATGATGAATTCGCGACCGCGCATCAGGCCGAAGCGTGGGCGGATTTCGTCACGGAATTTGGTCTGGATCTGGTACAGGTTGATCGGCAGTTGCTTGTAGCTGCTCAGCTCGTTGCGGCACAGATCGGTGATCACTTCTTCGTGGGTAGGGCCGGCACAGAAGTCGCGGTCGTGGCGATCTTTCAGGCGCAGCAGCTCAGGGCCATATTGTTCCCAACGACCGGATTCCTGCCACAGTTCAGCCGGCTGGATGCCGGGCATCAGCACTTCCAGGGCGCCGGCCGCGTTCATTTCCTCGCGCACGATGGCTTCGACCTTGCGCATGACACGCAGGCCCATGGGCAGCCAGGTGTACAGGCCGGAAGCGAGTTTGCGGATCATCCCTGCGCGCAGCATCAGCTGATGGCTGATCACGACCGCGTCGGAAGGTGTTTCTTTCTGTGTGGCGAGCAAATATTGACTGGTGCGCATGGTTGGCCGTTGTCGCTTGCTGATGACTGAAAATGACTGAGCATTGTACGGGTGTGATCCGGCGACGTACAGGCGTGTCGCCGCACCGCTCCGGGGGAGAGCGGTGCGGGCCTGTATTTACGGGGTTTCTTCGCCGACGGCGGTGGGTATCGCGCCTTCGCCACGGCTGGACTGATACCAGTGCAGGGCGATCAGGATCAGGGTCGGAATACCCATCACGGCGGTAATGATGAAGAACTTGTGGTAGCCGAACTTTTCCACCATCACCCCGGAATAACCGCCGATCAGGCGCGGCAGCAGGAGCATGATCGAACTGAGCAGGGCGTACTGGGTGGCGGAGAACTTCAGGTTGGTCAGGCTCGACAGATAGGCGACGAAGGCCGAGGTCGCCAGGCCCGAACTGAAGTTGTCCAGGGAGATGGTGACGATCAGCATCTTCAGGTTCGGGCCCATATCGGCCAGCAGCATGAACAGCAGGTTGGTCGCCGCCGAGGCCGCGCCGCCGATGAACAGGATCGGCAGGATGCCGAAGCGCACGATCAGCAGGCCGCCCATGCCGGCCCCGACCAGGGTCATGATCAGGCCGAAGATCTTGCTGACCCCGGCGATCTGGTCCTTGGTAAAGCCCTGGTCGATATAGAACACGTTGGCCATCACGCCCATCACCGTGTCCGACATCCGATAGGTGGCGATCAGCCCCAGCAATAGCAGGGCCTGCCAGCGATAACGGACGATAAAGTCGTTGACCGGCGTCAGCACCGGCGCCAGGCCGCGACGGCCCATGCTCGACAGGCA
This sequence comes from Pseudomonas sp. MWU13-2862, assembly GCF_023242495.1. Classification (NCBI taxonomy): domain Bacteria; kingdom Pseudomonadati; phylum Pseudomonadota; class Gammaproteobacteria; order Pseudomonadales; family Pseudomonadaceae; genus Pseudomonas; species Pseudomonas sp. MWU13-2862. The sequence continues at coordinate 203,148 of NZ_JALMEZ010000014.1, forward strand.
GAGGGTGGTGAGGATGGTGTAGAGAATGGCGCGCAGGAAGGCACGGTCTTCCAGCAGCAGGTCAAGCATGCTCCGGCCCTGGAACAGCACGCTGGCGAAATCGGTGTTGTAGAGCTGGGTGAACATCGCCGGTACCGAGACCAGCAGGACGATCAGCACGAAGACCGAGGACAGCTGGTGCACGAAGCTGTAGCGCCCGGCGGAGAGCTGGGTCCTTAGCGGCACTGGCGGTTCGCGCATGAAGAAGGTGGTGAGCAGCGCCGGAATCATCAGCAGGCCGAACAGCACGTAGGTGCCGGTCCAGGCCGAATGCTTGTAGCTGAAGCCGGTGGAACCGAAACCTTCGGCGATAAACAGCGCGCCGGCGGTGGCCAGCAGGGCGGCAACCCGATACCCCGACATATAGCTGGCAGCCAGGGCGGCCTGCTGGCTGTCGTTGGCGATTTCCAGGCGATAGGCGTCCACCGCGATGTCCTGGGTCGCGGAGGCGAAGGCCACGACAACAGCAATGGCGATCAGCCAGGACAGGTGTTTCTGCGGATCGCAGAAACCCATGCCGATCAACCCGAGGACGATCAGGATCTGCGCCAGCACCAACCAGGAACGGCGGCGCCCGAGTTTTCCGAGCAACGGCAGGCGCCATTGGTCGAGCAGCGGCGACCACACCCATTTGAAGGCGTAGGCGAGGCCGATCAGGCTGGCATAACCGATGGTTTCACGGGCCACGCCGGCTTCACGCAGCCAGACGGAAAGCGTGGAAAACACCAACATATAAGGCAGACCGGCGGCGAAACCGAGCAGCAGGAGCACGAGTGTCGAGGGGCTGGCATAAGCGGCGAGCGCGGCGCGCCAGGTTTTACGGGGCATGGGCTGGAATCTGCCTCAGGTTAACGGAAACAAAGCGCGCACTCTAACCGCTGTGCTCTATCGGGCGCCAGCCATGGCGCTTGATATCGACACGATTGTTCAGGACCGTCAGGCCTTCAGTCCGCAGCCGGGCGCGTTGTTCGTCGCCGGAGGGGCTGCCGGCGGGCAGGCTGATCCGACCGCCGGCACCCAGCACCCGGTGCCAGGGCAGGCTCGTGTCGGCGGGCAACTGGCTCAAGGTCCGTCCGACAAAACGGGCGGCACGCCCCAGACCCGCCAGCTCGGCCAGTTGGCCATAGGTCACGACCCGGCCTTCGGGCACTTGCGCCAGGGTCAGGTAGAGGGCGGTGCGGCGCATCTGTGCAGGGCTTTCGCCGCCGCTACTGTCGTCGGTCATTGAGGCAGTCCTGTTCGGGGATCTGGCTGCTTGTGTAGGTTATTTCTGTGAGTCATGGGTGATTATTGAACTAGGGTGTCGTTCAGTCGGTCACTCTTTGGTCAAGGTATTGCCCTGCGGGATAATGCCGGTTTTTTTCCGCAAACCCGAGTCCTCTCTCTGCTTATGTTATCCAGAACCCTGCTGTGCCTTGCTGTTCTCAGTGCCTCGACGCCGTTGCTGGCCGATACCGTCTGGTTGAAGAACGGCGATCGCCTGACGGGCAAGATCAGCCTGTTCGACGGCGGCAAGCTGTTGATCCAGACCGATTACGCCGGAGCGATCCCGGTGGACTGGAAGCAGGTCAAGACCCTGGAAAGCGACCAAGAGCTGCTGGTCAAGCAGGATGCCTACACGGGGGAGAAGGCCAAGTCCCTGAAAGCGGCGGCGGACGGCAAGGTGACGCTGGTCAACGGCGAGGCGCCGAAAACCGTCGACCTCGCGAGTATCAAGCAGATCGTCAAACCCAAGCCGGTGATCGAGGACCTGGTGTGGAAGGGCAATGTCGACCTGGCCCTGGACTACAAACGGGCGGATCAGGACACCGACGACTACGACATCGGCTTCAAGACCACTGCCCGCCATGGCGCCTGGCGGCATAATGCCCAGGGTGAGTACAACCGCGAGTTCCAGAGCAATATCGTGACCGCCAACAACTGGAACGTCGAGTATGCCCTGGACCGCTTTATCACCGAAAAGTGGTTCTGGCAGGGGCGCCTGACCTACAAGCGTGACTTCGTGGAAGAACTGTCGCGCCAACGCATCGTCGGTACCGGTCCTGGCTACCAGTTCTGGGACAATGAGCTGGGGGCGTTTTCCCTCGGTTCGCTGCTCAACAATACCGACTACGAGTACAGCAACGGCGACAAGAAGAACTTCTATTCGCTGGGGATGAAATGGGACTACAGCCGTAACCTGGTGGGCAAGACGGTGCAGTTCTTCACCAACGGCGAAGTGGGCAAGCCGTTGAGCGGGCCTTCGGAGTATTCCCTCGACGCCCAGATGGGCTTGCGCTACAAGGTCACCGAGTGGGCCTCATTGAACCTCAAGGCCGAGCGCAACGTGGTCCAGGGCGATGCGGAGAGCAGCCTGAACAAGACCCGCTACACGGCCGGCTTCGGCGTCGTCTGGTAATCGCACCGCTTCCCCGACCCTGGCCTCCGTCACAGATAACGTTTATTTTGTCACTGATTTTCATTCGCAAGTCCAAGGGCTTGCCGACGGTTTCTGACGAGGAGTCATAAAGGTGAGTACTGAAGTTGCCAAGAACGCCCGTGAGCTGCTGCTCAAGGAGTACCGGGGGGTGTTGTCCACGCACTCCAAGGCCATGCCCGGTTTCCCGTTTGGCTCCGTGGTGCCTTACTGCCTTGACGACCAGGGTCGGGCGCTGATCCTGATCAGCCGGATCGCCCAGCATACCCATAACCTGCAGAAGGACCCCAAGTGTTCCCTGCTGGTGGGCGAGCGCGATGCCGAAGACGTGCAGGCGGTCGGTCGCCTGACCTACCTGGCCGAGGCCGAAAAGCTCAGCGATCCCGAGGCGATCGAGGCAGCGGCCGAGCGTTACTATCGCTACTTCCCGGATTCGCGGAACTACCATCAGGCCCACGATTTCGACTTCTGGGTCCTCAACCCGGTGCGGCACCGCTATATCGGTGGTTTCGGCGCGATTCACTGGCTGGATCAGGTCACCTTGGCGAACCCCTTCGCCGGCAAGACCGAGATCAGCATGGTCGAACACATGAACAGCGACCACGCCAAGGCCATCGCCCACTACGTCGCCCTGGCCGGCCTGCCGGATACAGTGCCTGCGCAACTGGCGGGTATCGACACCGAAGGCATGCACCTGCGCATTGGCCAGGCGCTGTACTGGCTGCCCTTCGAAACACCTTGCAACACGCCGACACAAGTTCGCGAAGCCTTGGTTTCCCTGGCTCACGCCGAGCATTGGCCAAAAAAGGAAGCCGCTTCAGCTTGAATTCACAACCTGTCGACGTCATCTCAGGTTGAGTGGAAGGCATTCTTCCGTAGAGGAACCATTTGATGCGCGCTTTTTTATTGCTCTTTCTGCTGTTTCCGGTGCTAGAGCTGTATGTGTTTTTCCAGGTCAGTACCGCGATCGGGTTTTTCCCGGCCCTGGCGCTGATCATTCTCGGCTCGATGCTGGGTGTGCTGGTCCTGCGGGTTGCAGGGATCGCCACGGCGTTGCGGGCGCGGGAAAGTCTCAACCGCGGCGAGTTGCCGGCGCAGACCATGCTCGAGGGCCTGATGCTGGCCCTGGGCGGTGGCCTGCTGCTGCTGCCGGGGTTTATCAGCGATATTATCGGCCTGGTCCTGTTGTTGCCCATGACCCGCCGCCTGTTGGCCGACCGCATGCGTCGGCGCGTCGAAGAGCAGGCATTGCGTCAGCGGGCCTTTGCCGACGATCTGCAGCCCCGTGGTCCGTCGGGATCGGCGCCGGCCGCCAGTCGGCAGCCCCAGGTCATCGAAGGCGAGTTCGAACACCGCGATTCCTGATCGTCAGCACAACGACACGGCACCTTCGGGTGCCGTGTCGGTTTTCGGCACCACAAGGTAAAAAAAACGTCACCTCGCCCTTGAAATTACCTTTGGTGACCTTATGTAACGGTCACCGCAAGGTTTTGGCGAAAATCGCCAGACAGTCTTTCGCGGTTCGCTTGGCGAGCCGCAACCGGCAACGCCGGATTTGCTAAACCGGTCGGTATCGACATCGACCCTTGAAAACCATAATTAGGAGAGATCGACAATGAAGCTTCGTCCTCTGCATGACCGCGTCGTCATCCGTCGCAGCGAAGAAGAGAAAAAAACCGCCGGCGGTATCGTGCTGCCAGGTTCGGCTGCCGAGAAAGCCAACCACGGTATCATTCTCGCTGTAGGTACCGGCCGCGTGCTGGACAACGGTGAAGTCCGTGCGCTGGCCGTGAAAGTGGGTGACAAGGTGGTGTTCGGCCCTTACTCCGGCAGCAACACTGTGAAAGTAGACGGCGAAGATCTGCTGGTAATGGCCGAGAACGAGATTCTCGCTGTTCTCGAAGACTGATTCCCGCTCATTTTTCCCGTTACGACAAAGTATTCAAGGAATTACGATCATGGCTGCTAAAGAAGTTCTGTTTGGCGACTCCGCCCGCAAAAAAATGCTCAAAGGCGTCAACGTCCTGGCTGACGCGGTAAAAGCGACCCTGGGCCCGAAAGGCCGTAACGTGATCATCGAGAAGAGCTTCGGCGCTCCGACCATCACCAAGGACGGCGTTTCCGTTGCCAAGGAAATCGAGCTGGAAGACCGTTTCGAAAACATGGGCGCGCAACTGGTCAAGGACGTTGCCTCCCGTGCCAACGATGACGCTGGCGACGGCACCACCACCGCCACCGTACTGGCTCAGTCGATCGTCAACGAAGGCCTGAAGGCTGTCGCTGCCGGCATGAACCCGATGGACCTCAAGCGCGGTATCGACAAGGCGACCATCGCCATCGTCAAAGAGCTCAAAGCCCTGTCCAAGCCTTGCGCTGACACCAAGGCCATCGCTCAGGTCGGCACCATCTCCGCCAACTCCGACAGCTCCATCGGCGACATCATTGCCGAAGCCATGGAAAAAGTCGGTAAAGAAGGCGTGATCACCGTTGAAGAAGGCTCGGGCCTGGAAAACGAACTGTCGGTTGTAGAAGGCATGCAGTTCGACCGTGGCTACCTGTCCCCGTACTTCGTCAACAAGCCGGAAACCATGGTCGCCGAGCTGGACGGCCCGCTGATCCTGCTGGTCGACAAAAAAATCTCCAACATCCGCGAAATGCTGCCAGTACTGGAAGCCGTTGCCAAAGCCGGCCGTCCACTGCTGATCGTGGCCGAAGACGTTGAAGGCGAAGCCCTGGCGACCCTGGTTGTGAACAACATGCGCGGTATCGTCAAGGTCGCTGCCGTCAAGGCACCGGGCTTCGGTGATCGTCGCAAGGCGATGCTGCAGGATATCGCTGTCCTGACTGGCGGTACCGTGATCTCCGAAGAGATCGGCCTGAGCCTGGAAAGCACCACCCTGGACCACCTGGGCAGCGCCAAGCGCGTGACCCTGTCCAAGGAAAACACCATCATCGTCGACGGTGCTGGCGTTCAAGGCGACATCGAAGCCCGTATCGCTCAGATCCGTGCCCAGGTTGCCGATACTTCCTCCGACTACGACCGTGAAAAACTGCAAGAGCGTCTGGCCAAGCTGTCCGGCGGCGTTGCAGTGATCAAGGTCGGTGCTGGTTCCGAAGTTGAAATGAAAGAGAAGAAAGCCCGCGTTGAAGACGCCCTGCACGCTACCCGTGCAGCCGTTGAAGAAGGCGTGGTCCCTGGCGGTGGCGTGGCCCTGATCCGTGCCCTGCAAGCCATCAGCGAACTGAAAGGCGACAACGCCGATCAGGACGTCGGTATCGCTGTTCTGCGTCGCGCTGTTGAAGCGCCGCTGCGTCAGATCGCCGCCAACAGCGGTGACGAGCCAAGCGTCGTGGTCAACGAAGTCAAGAACGGCCAAGGTAACTTCGGTTACAACGCCGCGACTGGCGAATACGGCGACATGATCGAAATGGGCATCCTGGATCCAACCAAGGTGACTCGTTCGGCGCTGCAGGCAGCTTCCTCGATCGGCGGTCTGATCCTGACCACCGAAGCGGCAGTGGCTGAAGCACCGAAGAAAGACGGCGGTGCTGGCGGCGGTATGCCAGACATGGGCGGCATGGGCGGTATGGGCGGCATGATGTAAGTCGGCCCCACCTGCTACAAAGAAACCCCGCCTTGTGCGGGGTTTCTTTTTTTCGGCGAGTCATGGGCGCAGCGACTGCTTTTATCGCGCGGCTTGTCGCTGCCACAGGCTTGCCCTTAAGCTGCGCGGGCCAAGACATGGCCGTTACCGCGTACGGAGAGAGTACCCATGCGAATTCTACTGGTTGAAGACAACCGCGATATCCTCGCCAACCTGGCTGATTACCTGGGGCTTAAAGGCTATACCGTGGACTGTGCGCAGGACGGCTTGTCGGGCCTGCACCTGGCTGCCACCGAACATTACGACCTGATCGTGCTGGATATCATGTTGCCGGGTATCGATGGTTTCACCCTGTGCAAGCGCCTGCGTGAAGATGCCCGGCGCGATACCCCGGTGATCATGCTCACCGCCCGCGATCAACTGGATGATCGTCTGCAAGGTTTCAAGTCCGGTGCCGACGACTACCTGCTCAAGCCGTTCGCCCTGTCGGAACTGGCGGCGCGGATCGAAGCAGTCCTGCGCCGGGCCCAGGGCGGCGGACGCCGGGCCTTGCAGGTCGGTGAGCTGAGCTACGACCTCGATACCCTGGAAGTGACCCGCGAAGGGCGTCTGCTCAAGCTCAACCCGGTGGGCTTGAAGCTGCTGGCGGTGCTGATGCAGAAAAGCCCCCATGTACTGCGTCGCGAAGTCCTCGAGGAAGCCCTGTGGGGCGACGATTGCCCGGACAGCGACAGCTTGCGCAGTCACGTCCACCAATTGCGCCAGGTGATCGACAAGCCTTTCGAAAAGCCTTTGCTGCATACCGTACATGGCGTCGGCTATCGCCTGGCCGAAGGCCGCGATGGAGTTTAAACAGAGCCTTGCCCAACGCATCATCATCGCCTTTGCGCTGATGAGCGCCCTGGTGGCGGGGACCTTTGCCATAGGCATCGTGGCGACGGTTCACCTGGTTGAGGAAAGGCTGATTTCCGCGAGCCTGGGAGGCGATCTCCAGCGTCTGTTGCTGATGGACAGTGTCAATGACTGGAGCCATCGACCCGAGCCCGATCAACTGTTTTATTTCAGCGGCGGTCCGGGGGATTTCGCCTTGCCCAGGGATCTGCGTCATCTGGACGCCGGGTTCCACGAGGTGTTTCGCGACCCATTGTCCTACCACGCCATGGTCGAGGTGGTCGATGGTCGGCGTTACGTGCTGTTGCAGGACCAGAGTGACTTCGAAGAGCGTGAGCGGGTGTTGTTTGCCGTGGTGCTGGTGGGATTTGTCCTGGCCCTGGCCCTGGCTGTGTTTCTCGGCTGGATTCTCGCCCGGCGGGTGATGGCGCCAGTGGTACGCCTGGCCCGCCAGGTGCGTCATCGTGATCAGTTGCTCGGGCTGGCGCCGTCCCTGGCGCCGGATTACGCCGCTGACGAAGTGGGTGAACTGGCGGTGGCGTTCGACGCCACCCTCGGACGGCTGCGTGACGCCCTGACTCGCGAGCGCCTGTTCACCAGCGATGTCAGTCATGAGCTGCGTACGCCGCTGATGGTATTGGCGACCTCCTGTGAGCTGTTGCTGGAAAACCCGGCCATTGACCAGCGCGGACGCAATCAGGTCGAGCGCATTGCCCGGGCCTGCGAGGAAATGCGCGAGCTGGTGCAGACCTTCCTGATGCTCGCCCGGGCCCAGCGTGAGGACGCCAGCATGTCGCCGCAGGTCTCCCTGAGTCGGGTGGCGGATGACTTGATCGGATTGTGGCGTGCACCGATTGAAGAGAAGGGCCTGAGTCTGATCGTCGATCCCGGCAATCCTCCGGATACCCGCTATAACGCCACCTTCCTCCACGCCGTAATGGGTAACCTGCTGCGCAATGCCTTGCACTACACCGACCAGGGCTTTATCCGCCTGAGCCTGGAGCCGGCCGGGTTCGTGGTGGAAGACAGCGGCGTGGGGATTCCGGAAGAGAAGCGCGAAGCCATGTTCCAGCCCTTCGTACGGGGTAACGAAAAACGCGGTGAAGGCCTTGGGCTGGGCTTGTCTCTGGTCCAGCGGATCTGCGAAAACCAGGGTTGGCATGTCAGCCTGACCACCATGACACCCAATGGCTGCCGCTTTCATGTTGACCTGGGCGGGCCTGATACATGACCGGAAACGAAATGTTCACCTGGGAAAGGCCCGTCTTTGGCGCCCGGAAATACGCCAAGACGCGGCGGATGATCTCAAAAAGCTACGACACCACTCGTCGTTGAGTGCCACGGCACAGGGAAAACTGAGCTATTTTGAGGATAGATGTTCAGCAATACCATCAAAGGCTTATGGTAATGAAGTTAGAAGTCGCTCGAGGTTTGTTTCTGGTCAGTGCGCTGGCCGTGGCCTCCTTGGCCCTGGTGGTCTGGGAGCAGCCCGGTCCTGAGGTCCTGACTACCGCGGCCGGTGCCGGACATTGTCCTATGCCCCGTGTTGCCAAGGCGGCCGATGCCAAACCCGACCACGATCTTCTGTTGTTCATGTTCGGCCTTTCCCAAGGGCTCAAGCCGCAGAGTTGAAGTCGTCCTGTCTGTCTCCCAGGCCTCGCATTGATCGAGGCCTTTTTTATGTGCGCCGTTTGCTTCATTCAGCACCCGCTTTTGGACGCTGCGGGCCAGGATTGGATCCAGAAGTTCTTTTTTACCTGCCTGAGCGTGTAAGCCATTGCTTACATCTTGCGTAAGCGATCGAGGATAATTTACCGTCTCGATTGCTGAGTGTTTATCTTAACTAATTGAAATATATGGTTTTAAGTGTTTTTAATGGATCCAATCCTGAAGAGATGGCACTTTGGATCCTGTTGCAGCGACTCAGAAAGTCTTTAATATCGCCCCTGTGTCGACGGATAGACACGGCGATCAAGGACAGATTGCTGGAAGGAACATCGCGGGATGCGATTCATCAGGACGATGAAAGGGAAAAAAGGGACTAGGGAAAAAATGTGGGCGGGTCACACCGCCCCTTTTTTTTGCCTGTAGAAAAGTGAAGGCACAAAAAAAGGCCCGCAAGGGGCCTTTTTGTCGAGCGCGGTGCAATCAGCGTTCGAGGTGCTTGATCTTGCCTTTTTTGCCATCCCACTCTTCAGCGTCCGGCAGTGATTCTTTCTTCTCAGTGATGTTGGGCCAGATATCGGCCAGATCGAGGTTCAACTGAATGAACTCTTTCATGTCCTCCGGGACTTCATCCTCGGAGAAAATAGCCACAGCAGGGCATTCCGGCTCGCAAAGCGCGCAGTCGATGCACTCATCCGGGTGAATGACCAGGAAGTTCGGGCCTTCGTAAAAGCAGTCCACCGGACAGACTTCTACGCAGTCGGTGTACTTGCACTTGATGCAGTTGTCGGTGACGACGAAGGTCATTTCTAGTTCTCTCCTCAGGCGGCGGCAGCGAAACCCTATCAGAATGGGCTCGCCAGGTCTGGGAGCGATAGTCTGCGAACCAGGCTAATAGTTCGCAGCATCCCAAACCGCGCGAGATTCTAGCAGCTTGTAGTCCGCTGCGTTAGATCCGTGTCTTCATTGTATAGAGCATTTCCAATGCACGCCGTGGCGTCAGGTCGTCGAGGTTGAGCTTGGCCAGTTCATCCAGCACCGGATGGGGCAGGCTGGCGAACATATCGCTTTGCATCGGAGCGGCTGGTTTTCCTGGTTTGGCGACCGGCTGCTCGTGGGGCAGGCTGGTGGTCTCCAGGCGACTCAGGTGCTCGCGGGCACGGGTGATCACATCGCTCGGCACACCGGCCAGCTGTGCCACCGCCAGGCCGTAGCTCTGGCTGGCCGGGCCGGGCAGTACGTGGTGGAGGAAGACGATGCGTTCATTGTGCTCGGTGGCATTGAGATGCACGTTGGTCACCAATGGCTCGTTTTCCGGCAGCACGGTCAGTTCGAAGTAGTGGGTGGCGAACAGGGTGTAGGCCCGCAGTTGCGCGAGGCGTTCCGCCGCTGCCCAGGCCAGGGACAGGCCGTCGAAGGTGCTGGTACCGCGCCCGACTTCGTCCATCAGCACCAGGCTGCGCTCGGTGGCGTTGTGCAGGATGTTGGCGGTTTCGCTCATTTCCACCATGAAGGTCGAGCGTCCTCCGGCCAGGTCGTCACTGGAACCGATCCGGGTGAAGATCCGATCCACCAGGGACAACTCGCAGCTGGCTGCCGGCACGAAGCTGCCGATATGGGCCAGCAGCACGATCAGCGCGGTCTGGCGCATGTAGGTGGATTTACCGCCCATGTTAGGACCGGTGATCACCAGCATGCGGGTATTGTCATCGAGCGCCAGGTCATTGGCTACGAACGGTGTGGTCAGCACCTGCTCGACCACCGGGTGGCGTCCCTGGCTGATGCGCATGCACGGTTCGTCGACAAAGCGCGGGCAATTCAGGTCCAGGTTCAGTGCGCGTTCGGCGAGGTTGCTCAGCACATCCAGCTCGGCCAGGGCCGCGGCGGTGTCCTGCAGCGGCGGCAGTTCGCCGATCAAGGTTTCGAGCAAGGCTTCGTAGAGCATCTTCTCCCGGGCCAGGGCGCGGCTCTTGGCCGACAAGGCCTTGTCCTCGAATTCCTTGAGTTCCGGGGTGATAAAGCGCTCGGCGCCCTTGAGGGTCTGGCGCCGGATGTAGTCTGCCGGTGCCGACTCGGCCTGCTTGCTCGGCAACTCGATGAAATAGCCGTGGACCCGGTTATAGCCGACCTTGAGGTTGGCCAGGCCCGTGCGGGCTTTTTCCCGGGCTTCCAGGTCGATCAGGAACTGCCCGGCGTTTTCGCTCAGCGACAACAGTTCGTCCAGTTCGGTGTCGTAGCCGGTTTTCAGGACGCCGCCGTCGCGGATGATCGCCGGCGGATTATCGATGATGGCGCGTTCCAGCAGGATCGCCAGCTCCGGGTAGGTCTTGGTGGTGACGGCCAGTTGCTTGAGGTGCGGGGCGTCCAGTTCGAGCATCGCATCCTGCAACTGCGGCAGGGCGCCGAGGGCATCGCGCAGGCGCGCCAGGTCGCGAGGCCGGGCGTTGCGCAGGCCGATCCGCGCAAGGATCCGTTCGATGTCACCGATCTCCTTGAGCTGCGGTTGCAGCTTTTCGAAGCGGTAGCTTTCCAGCAGGCAGGTGATGGAGCTCTGGCGTGCCTGCAAGACACGCAGGTCGCGCAGCGGGCGGTTCAACCAACGGGTCAGCAGGCGGCTGCCCATGGCGGTCTGGCAACGGTCGACCACCGATTGCAGGGTGTTTTCGCGGCCACCGGCAAGGTTGGTGTCCAGTTCCAGGTTACGGCGGCTGGCGCCGTCGAGCACCACGGTGTCGTCCAGGCGTTCATGGCGCAGGCTGCGCAAGTGCGGCAGGGCGGTGCGCTGGGTTTCCTTGGCGTAACTGAGCAGGCAGCCGGCGGCGCCGATGGCCAGGGTCAGGGTTTCGCAGCCGAAGCCTTTCAGATCCTGTACGGAAAATTGTTGGCAGAGACTTTTGAGCGCGGAGTCCCGTTCGAAGTCCCACGGCGCACGACGACGTGTCCCACGACGCTTTTCCGCAGGCAGGCCCTGTGGCCAGTCATCCGGGATCATCAGCTCGACCGGGTTGATCCGCTCCAGCTCCGACAGCAGGTTTTCCCAACCCTTGATTTCGAGGACGGTGAAGTTGCCGCTGGTGATATCCAGCACGGCCAGGCCGAACAGACGTTCATCACCCAGTACCGCGGCAATCAGGTTGTCGCGGCGCTCATCGAGCAGGGCTTCGTCACTGACGGTGCCAGGGGTGATGATCCGCACCACCTGCCGTTCGACCGGCCCCTTGCTGGTGGCCGGATCGCCGATCTGTTCGCAGATCACCACTGATTCGCCGAGCTTCACCAGCTTGACGAGATAACCTTCGAGGGAATGGTAAGGAATCCCACACATCGGAATCGCCTGCCCGGCTGATTGCCCACGGGCGGTGAGGGTGATATCGAGCAGCTTGGCGGCCTTCTTCGCGTCTTCATAGAAGATCTCGTAGAAGTCGCCCATGCGGTAGAACATCAGCTGGTCGGGATGCTGGTTCTTCAGGCGCCAGTATTGCTGCATCATCGGGGTGTGGGAGGAAAGATCGGGGCTATTTTTACTCATCGGATACTTAGGCGGATTCGTTTTGAGTGGAGTGCGAAGTCGAGCGCCTGGCGCGGGACTTTTTCGATGGGGGCAAGGTTAACACGGCAGGTTGGATGTCCGCTGGTATGGCCTTTTGCAGCCTATCCGGACAGGGAGGAGTCAGACTTTTTTCCTGTTTCGATGGCGGACCGGCTACGTCGCTGTTATCCGCGCGGCCCGCGGGCTTGTTCAGGTGTCGTCGACATTCAATCGCTGGACTCGATAACCCTCGAGTTCAACGGTTGGACAGGCCGTGCATTCATCCGGTACAGCTTCTGAAAGGCGGCGATCTGTTCATGAGACAGCTCGACCGGTGTCTTCAGGACCAGCCAGGTAACACCTGTGCTGCAAGGCGGTGTGGTCAACGAGCCTTGGTATTTGTAATAGCTGCCTTGAGAGGGGAGGACGCTGGCGGGATTGAAGGCCACAACTTCCGTGATTTTGCCCACATCCGGCAGCGTGTTGAAAACAGCTTCCAGGTTCTGGTTTTTTCTTCCCTCCTTGAACAGGACCGCCACGACAACAATCTGGCCGTCGTCGGAGTTGTGGACAAAATGGGCGTCCATCGGAAAGGACTTGCCGTCTATTTCCTCTTCACTCGGGGTATGGAAGTGAAACTGCCTGAGTTCGAAGTCTTCATTGTCAAAGCGCAGCAGGCTGCCGGGGGCGACATTGATTTGAATCGTATGCCCGTTGTTGGTGATTTCAGCGGCTTGAGGGATGTACTGAAACGACAGGCCGGGGAGTTTCGAACTTTTCGCATGGTGGGTTTCAATGTTGACCGGTGACTGCTCCTTGCTGGTGCTGCAACTGATGTAGTCCGGATCCACCTGACCCCAGTGGGTGGGGCCGACATTCCCCTCGTAACCCCAGGAGGCGGCGTGGCTGTTCAACGACAGGATGGCAAGTATCACGGATACGGCCACTTTGGAGGTGTTCATGATGATGGGTCTCGAGCAATGTCGAGACCCGAGCTTAAGATTCGGAAAAGTAAGTAACTACTGTCAGAAATGACAGTTTTTAATACGGATTTGCGATAGAGCTGATCGCTATTGGGCGGAAATAAGGCTCCCATCGCCCTTGGCCGTGCCTGTGCGACTGTCTATGCATAAAATATGCAAATCAGCATTTGCCATTCCCGAAAAGCGCAAGCAATATGCGCATTATGCAAATACGCAACGTTTCTACCGTCCTACGAGCACTGCTCGACCGACACGGGATCTCCCCCACGGAGCTTCACCGTCGTACCGGCGTGCCCCAATCCACACTGTCGCGCATCCTCAGCGGGAAGATCGTCGATCCTTCGGACAAGCACATCTCGAAGGTCGCCGAGTACTTCGGCATCAGCACCGACCAACTGCGCGGACGCGCACCGGTTGCCGTTGCCCGGGATCAGGAGCAGGGCACGCCGCACTCCGAACTCAAGGATATAAGCCTGTGGGACGACGACACGCCCGTCGATGAAGACGAAGTGTCCGTCCCCTTTCTTCGCGAGGTTGAATTGGCTGCTGGATCAGGAAGATTCGTCATAGAGGAAAGCGAGAAGGCCAGCCTGCGTTTCGGTAAGCGCAGCCTGCGCCACAATGGCGTGCAGTTCGACCAGGCCAAATGCGTGACCGTGCGCGGCAACAGCATGTTGCCGGTGCTGCGCGACGGCGCCACGGTCGGGGTCAACGCCGGCAAGAGCGCCATAGGCGATATCGTCGACGGTGACCTTTACGCCATCAACCACAACGGACAGCTGCGGGTGAAGCAGCTTTATCGCCTGCCGACCGGGATCCGCCTGCGTAGCTTCAACCGCGACGAGCATCCGGATGAGGACTACAGCTTCCAGGAGATCCAGGAAGAGCAGATCACCATCCTTGGTCACGTCTTCTGGTGGGGCATGTACGCCCGCTAAGCACTTCTGATTGAGAAAAAACCCACAGCCATGTGGGTTTTTTTTCGCCCGCCAAAAAGCCCCAGCCCTTGATCTGCATGGCTTCCATGCGTTTACGCAAATGGCATGCATAAATAAATGCATTTGTGCATTGACTGTATATGCATACATGCATATTCTTTGTCTCAAGCCGGCCAGAAAGGTCGGTGACAGGCAGAGATGCCAGGGGCAACCCACCGCTCTTTAGTGACACCGCTTCAAAGAACAGGCAGCGATGAACCGGCCTCAACGGTTCAGAGGGTTGGCAACTGACCCGGGTGTGCAGCGTAAAGCACCGTAAGCAGTTATCCGGCGGACAGGGTCGCGGTCGGAGAAACAATTTGAATCGATCCGTACCGCGCCAGTAGCGCCGAAAGATCAGGTGTTCGGCCAGGAGCCTCCATCGCCGAAAACGCGAGCGGCTCCAGGACCGGGTATCAGGACCGCATTACTGAAAAGCCTGGACGACCGGGCTTTTTGGAATGCCCACCGAACGCGGGCTCTGAAGAGAACCCTTCACCTTGAACGACAAGCCCAAACCATCACCGGCCAATGAATGGCCCTTTTTATTGCAGGAGGCGTGACATGACGAGCGAGCAACAAGCGTTGGTGGACATGCCTATCTGGCTGGTCATCCTGCTGGCCGTGGTCGGCGGGGTTTCCGGCGAAATGTGGCGCGCCGACAAGGACGGTGCCCGCGGCTGGGTGCTGCTGCGGCGCCTGGTATTGCGCTCCGGGGCCTGCATGATCTGTGGCGTGTCGACCATCATGCTGCTGTATGCAGCCGGCGTGTCGATCTGGACCGCCGGTGCCTTTGGCTGCCTGACCGCCATGGCCGGTGCGGACGCCGCCATCGGCATTTATGAACGCTGGGCGGCCAGGCGCTTGGGGATTGACGAAGCACCTCCGCCGGAGACCAAGCCGGAACAATAGCCGGATAGCTATCTGAATAAAGCGCTCATGACTCCCTCTGAATCACCAACGGACTGGAACCATCGGGCCCGAGAGCAGGGCCCAGCCCGCAAGGATGCGGGCTTTCTGGAGGCGAGCGATTGCTTGTCGAACCCGTCAATCGACGGGTTTTTTATTACCCGGTGAACCCCCATGAACATCACCCCGATTCTCACGCAACTGCGTGCTCAATGCCCCAGTCTTGCCAATCACATTTCCACCGGCCTTGATCTCGACCTGTTGCAAAGCAACACCACGCTGCAAACCCCGGCGGCCTTTGTCACGCTGATGACCGACCTGGCGAACAAGGACGCCTCACAAAACGTCGCCCGCCAAACCCTGACCGATCGCCTGGAACTGACCCTGGTGCTCGACGCCAGCAACGGCGCCCAAGCCTTCGACCAACTCCACAGCCTGCGCGCCGAACTTTGGCGGGCCCTGGTCGGCTTCAAACCCGACACCTATTACAACCCCATCGAGTACGACGGCGGCGGGCTGATCTCGATCAACGCCACCCGCCTGCTCTACAGCCTGCATTTCTTCGCCGAGTTCCAACTGGGGCGCAATCGCTCCACGGACCCGGCCGAAACCTGGCACGAGCGTGAACTGGACGGCTTGCCGTCTTTTACCGGGGTCGCGGTGAAGGTCGATGCCATCGATCCCGCCGACCCCAATCTGCACCGCCCAGGCCCCGACGGGCGCCTGGAGCTGACTTTCTCTGGAGACGTAACGCAATGACCCAACGCATCACCGTAGTGCCGGCCCCGGGCCGCGCCGTACCGGATCTGGAAGCCGGCGACCTGCTACCGCTCGAAGGCCGTGAAGTGGCCGACAGCGCCTGGTGGCGCCGTCGTCTGGCTGATGGCGATATCACCCTCAACGCCGTGCAAGCGGCACAACCACAGGATGCCCAATAATGGCTATCGGATTCAGCAACATCCCCGCGGACCTGCGTGTTCCGCTGTTCTACGCCGAAATGGACAACTCGGCGGCCAATAGCGCGTCGTCGACCCTGCGCGGCCTGATCGTCGCCCAGGTCAACGACAACGCCACCAGCACCGAAATCGGCAGCCTGGTGCTGGTTTCCAGCGTCGCCCTGGCGAAAAGCATTGGTGGCCAGGGCTCGATGCTCGCCTCGATGTACGACACCTGGCGCAAGACCGATCCGATCGGCGAGATCTGGTGCCTGCCGCTGCAAAACACGGTGGGCAGCATCGCCAAGGCTGATCTGAAACTGACCGGCGCCGCCACCGAAAGCGGCGTGCTCAACCTGTATGTCGGTGGTGTGCGGGTCCAGGCCGCCGTGGTCAACGGGGCGACCGCCGCCCAGGCGGCCACCACCCTGGCGCTGCAAGTCAACGCCGCGACCGATCTGCCGGTCAGCGCCGTGGCCGTCGACGGCACCGTGACCCTGACCTGCAAATGGACCGGTGACAGCGGCAACGACATCAGCCTGCAGTTCAATCGCCTGGGCAAGAGCAATGGCGAGCAGACCCCAGCCGGCTTGACCATCGTCTCCGCGCCAATGGCCGGTGGCACCGGTGTGCCGGACCAGGTTGCGGCACTCGCGGCTCTCGGTGACGAACCGTTCGAATTCATCTGCCAGCCGTGGTCCGATGTGGCGACCCTGAATGCCTGGCAAGCCGCGATGAACGACAGCGTCGGTCGCTGGTCCTGGTCCAAGCAACTGTTCGGTCATGTCTACACCGCCAAGCGCGGTACTGTCGGCACCCTGGTGGCTGCCGGTCAGACCCGTAACGACCAGCACATGACCATCCTGGCCATGGAGCCGGGTGTGCCACAACCGTTCTGGGGCCAGGCCGCGGCCTTGGCCGCGCGGACTTCGGTGTTCATCTCCGCCGATGCCAGCCGTCCGACCCAGAGCGGCAGCCTGGCGGGTATCGACCCGGCCGCGGCCAGTGAGCGTTTCACCCTGACCGAACGTCAGTCGCTGCTCAGCTACGGTCTGGCCACCGCGTACTACGAAGGCGGTTACGTGCGCGTCCAGCGGGCGATCACCACCTACCAGAAAAATGCTTACGGCCAGGCGGATAACTCCTACCTGGACAGCGAGACCATGCACCAGTCGGCCTTTATCGTGCGCCGCCTGCAAAGCGTGATCACCAGCAAGTACGGTCGCCACAAGCTGGCAGACGATGGCACCCGTTTCGGCGCCGGCCAGCCGATCCTCACCCCGAGCACTATCCGCGGTGAACTGATTGCCCAGTACGCCAAGCTCGAACTGGAAGGTCACGTGGAGAACGCCGAGATGTTTGCCGATCACCTGATCGTCGAGCGCGACAGCCAGGACCCGAGCCGGGTCAACGTGCTGTTCCCGCCGGACTACATCAACGGCTTGCGTGTGTTCGCGCTGCTCAACCAGTTCCGCCTGCAGTACGACGCGGCGGCCTGATCGCCTGCCCACACTGCGTAACCCCAGCCCGCTCGATGCGGGCTTTTTATTGCAAGGAGATACACCATGGGTCAACTGATTGCGGGCACCTGCTACGTCAAAGTGGACGGCGCTCAACTGACTATCAATGGCGGCTGCGAAGCCCCGCTGATGTTCGTCAAACGGGAAACGGTCGTGCCGGGTTTCTACAAGGAAACCGACGTCGCTCCAACTTTCGCGGTAACCGCGCTGTACACGCCGGACTTCCCGCTCAAGCAACTGGTCGCCGGCACCGACATGACCGTCACCTGCGAATTCAGCAATGGCAAGGTCTACGTCCTGGCCGGTGCCTATCTGAGCGACACCCCGTCCGCCAAGGGTGACGACGCAACCATCGCGCTGAAATTCGAAGGCATCAAGGGGACCTGGCAATGACTGATCCGGTGAAGTTGCAGGTGCCCATCGAGGCCCACGGCGAACCCCTGAGTGAACTCACCCTGCGCCGTCCGACGGTGCAGGAAGTGCGGGCGATCAAGGCGCTGCCGTACAAGATCGACAAGGGCGAAAATGTCAGCCTCGACATGGATGTCGCGGCCAAGTACATCGCGGTCTGCACCGGTATCCCGCCGTCGTCGGTCAACCAGCTGGACCTGTCCGACCTCAACACCTTGAGCTGGGCGGTGGCGGGTTTTTTCATGAGTGCGGCATCGCAGCCATCGGCGAGCTGATTGCGGTCGCCTATGACCTGGCCTGGTTCTGGAAGGTTGACCCCGAACAGATGATGGCCAGGCCACTGGATGTGCTCCGGGAATCCCTGGAGCACGCGCAACGGATCAATGCGATGCAGCAGGTGCAGTGATGGCTACGACCAATAACACGCTCACGGCGAATACCCAGACGGTTGTGAACATGGCCCTTGTCGTGAATGGCGTCCAGAAAATGGACGACGACCTGTCAGGGGTCAGCAAGAAAGTCGAAAGTTTCAAAAAGAGCCTGGAGGACAGCGGCCTGGGCGAGCTGGATCTCTCGGAGCTGTTCAAGGGCGAAGGCTTGGCGGCGCCTTTTGTCGAGGGCGTCAAGTCAGCGATCGAGGCGGAAAACAAGCTGGCCGAGGCCCGCAAGGGTGCCGAGGGATCTGATTCAGGGCCCACGGCAAAAAATCTGGCGAGCTTGAGTGAGGCGGTCGACAAGGTTTCCCTGAAGTTTGGCCAGGGCTTGTTGCCTGTGGTGAACTCCGTAGTGACGGCGTTGGTGCCGCTGGTGAGCCGCGTCGCCGAGTTCGTGGCGGCCAATCCGAATCTGGTCCAGGGCCTGGCGGCGGGGGCAGTGGCGTTCACCGTCCTGCAAGGTGCGGTGGCCGGGGTGGCTGCGGTGGTGGGTGTGCTCGCTTCACCGATCGGTTTGGTCGTGGTGGGCTTTGCCCTTGCCGCGGCGCTGATCGTTGCTTACTGGAAACCGATTTCAGGCTTTTTCAGCGAGCTTTGGGGCGATATCAAAGGCATGGCGGCCAGCTTCATGTCGGAGCTGCAGGCGGTGCTCGATTGGTCGCCGATGCCGATGATCAGCGCGGGCTGGGAGACGATCAGCGTATTTTTCGCCGGCCTTTGGCAGTCGATCACGACGGCAGCCGCTTCGGTGTTCGACTTTTTCAAGGCGCTGTTTTCCTGGACGCCGCTGGGCCTGGTCATCGACAACTGGGGACCTGTAACGGGGCTCTTCGATTCGATCTGGCGATTGCTCAAGGCCTTGGCCGTGCCGGTGATTGACTTTCTCAAGGGCGTGTTCGACTGGTCGCCGCTGGGGATGATCATTAATAACTGGGGGGCGATCAGCGCCTTTTTCGGTGAGCTCTGGGACACGATCAAAGTGGCAAGCGCACCGGCGGTGGACTTCCTCAAGATGCTGTTCGATTGGTCGCCGCTGGTGCTGGTCATCAATAACTGGGGCGCTATCAGCGCTTACTTCGACACGGTCTGGGCGGCGCTGCAAGACACGGCGCAGTCGCTCAAGGACTTCTTCCAGACCTTGTTCGACTGGTCCCCTGTCGGACTGATCGTCGCCAACTGGGAGCCCATCAGCAAGGTCTTTTCTGACTTGTGGGATGTACTGCAAAGCCTGGCGACACCCGTCATGGACTTTTTCCAGACGATGTTTGACTGGTCTCCGTTGGGGATGATCATCAAGAACTGGGATCCGATTGTCGCCTGGTTCGCTGGCTGGTGGAGCAAGTTGCAAACCTTCATCACGCCGATCAAGGCGTTGTTCAGTGGTGGTTTCGGTGACTTTGTCGCCAAGGTCACCGGCCAGGTCGATGGTCTGGCGCAGCAACAAGAGGCCGGCAATGCCAAGGCGGCCAATGACAGCGGTTCTTCCTTCTGGAACTGGGGCGATTCGTCGAGCAGTACTGACTCCGGTCTGACGGGCAACGGCAGCGGCCTTGTCCAGCAAACCGCCGCCAACAACCGCACGCAACTCGAAGGCGGCTTGACCGTGAACTTCAAAGACGCGCCAGCGGGCTTGCGCGTCGACCAAGCGCAAACCAATCAACCGGGCCTGGACCTGACGCCTCGCGTCGGCTATCGCTCGCTTTCCTACGGAGGTTCCTATGGCGACTAGCTGGCGTGATCGTTTGTTGCCGGCGTCGTTTCGCGGCGTACCCTTCTGGGTCGATCAGGCGAAAAACCCGGTCGGCCAGAAAGGCCAGTTGCATGAATACCCGCAGCGCGACCGGTCGTTTTTTGAAGGTCTCGGCCAGCAGTCGAAGATCTATGAACTGACCGCCTTTATCGTTGGCGCCGATTGCCTTGAGAAGCGTGACGCGCTGCTCAAGGCACTGGAGGAGGGCAGCGGCGAACTGGTTCACCCGTGGCAGGGACGGATGCAGGTCAAGGTCGGCGAATGTGACATGACCCAGACCCGCAAGGATGGCGGGTTGGTGACCTTCAACCTGAAGTTCTATCCGGATGAACCGCTGCAGTTCCCCAAGGCCGTCGTCAACACCCAGAAGCAATTGCAGGTGGCGTCGGACAAATTGCTCGACGCTTCGGTGGCGCGTTTCGATGGGGCGATGTCGCAGATCAACCAGGCGCGGATCGGCCTGGAAAACCTGCGCAAGGGGATTACTCTGGCGTATCACGTGATCGAGCAGGAGTTGCAACCGCTGATCGAGACGTACGCGAACATCTATGCCCTGGTTCGCACGGTCAAGGAGTTCCCCCAACAAGTGAGTGCCGCGGTTAAAAGCGTGCTGGGGGAATTCAACGGATTGGTGGGCGAAGTCAAAAGCGTTGTGGGCGAAGTTCGGGGCTTGAAAGACTTTGCCGTCCAGGGCTATCACGGAATGCTGGCCGACCTGTCGAAACAGGTCGAGGACGCCAAGTCCCTCGACGCCTCAAAACTGACCATTGGCAAGGACTCCGCCGCGGCCTCACAGGCCACGGTAAACCTGATCCAGGATGCCTTGCTGGTCCAGATCTCCCAGTTTGTCTCAATGATCCCGGTGGCGACGCCGGCGGTGAAACTGACGAGCACACCGTCGCTGGCCCAGCAAGCCCAGCAGCCGGTGCAACGGGCCGATGTGCCGGTGGTCGACGATGTGCTGGCGCTGCGTGACAGCCTCAACGACGTGATCTGGCAGGCGGCGCTCAAGGCCGACGCGGTGCAGTACCAGGCACTCAGTACCGTCCGCCAGGCCCTGACGCAGCATCTCAACGCAGTGGCATCCAACGGGGTGCGGCTGGTTGACCTGACGCCCAAGAGCACCAAGCCGGCCCTGGTCGTGTCTTACCAGAAGCTCGGTGATGCCACGCGGGTGGGGGAGGTGGTGCAGCGCAACCGGATTTCGCACCCCGGTTTCATACCGCCGGTGCCGTTGCAGGTCTCCAAGGAGTAAGCCATGAACGACATCGACAATGCTGTCGTCCTGTTGGTCGACGGCCTGAGTTATGAGGGCTGGAAGACCATCGAGATCACGGCCGATCTCGAGCGTCAGTTCCGCACCTTCAAGCTCGGTATCACCTGGAAATGGCCGGGACAGACCCAGGCCCTGCCGATCAAGGCCGGTGCCCGTTGTTCGGTCATGATCGGCTGCGACCAGGTCCTGACCGGTTACGTGTTCAAGGCGCCCATCAGCTATAACGGCAATCAGATCAGCCTGACCGTCGAGGGCAGTTCGCTGACCCAGGACCTGGTGGATTGCGCGGCCATCAACCAGCCGAGCCAATGGCGTGAACAGAGCGTGCTGAAGATCGTCGAGGCGTTGGCCAAGCCCTACAAGGTCACTGTGCGCAGCGAGATCCCGGAAACCACCAAACTGCAAACCCACAGCATCGTGCCGGGGGAGACGGTGTTCAAGTCCATCGACCGCTTGCTGACTTTGTATCGGGTGTTCTCCACCGATGATGCGGCCGGCAACCTGGTACTCGCCAAGCCCGGCAGTGCAGGGCGGGCGACTGATGTACTGGAGTTGGGCAAGAACATTCTTTCGGCCAATACGGCGAGAGACTACAGCGCGGTGTTTTCCGAGTACCGGGTGATCGGCCAGCACAAGGGCAGCGATCAGAACAGCGGCAGTGCAGTGAGCGAAGTTTCCGGGGTGTCCAGCGAGACCAGTCCGGATCGCCAGCGCGTCACGGTGATCAGCGAAAGCGCGCAGATCAATCCAGTGCTGGCCCAGCAACGGGCTGACTGGGAACGGGCGACACGCCGCGCCAAGGCCCTGACGACCACCTACACCGTGCAAGGCTGGCGACAGTCCAACGGTGATCTGTGGCGACACAACCTGACCGTGCGGGTCAAGGATCCGGTGCTGGACGTGGACCAGGACATGCTTATCTCCAAGGTGACCTGGTCGTTGTCCGCACAGGGCTCGATCACCACCCTGGTGGTGGCGCCGCCGCAGGTCTTCGATGCTACCCCGGCTCCGCCCAAAGCCAGGTAATCGGCCTTCCTGAAGGCAGTGCCGAAGTTCCTGATACGACTGCGGCAGTTGCGACGCCTTCGCGGGCAAGCCCTGCTCCTGCAGGGTTTCGGTTGCGCACAAAACTCAGCTTCAACTCGGACACTGTAGGAGCCGGGCTTGCCCGCGAAGGCGGCCTTCCTGACACTCCGCTTGCCCAAGGACCCCCTATGAGCCTACTGACACGCCTGCTGGCGCGCGGCACTGTCGTGCTCGCCAACTCGGCCAACAAACTGCAATCGCTGCAAATGCGCCTGACCGCCGGTGAAGTGAACGACGACATGGAGCACTTCGAACCCTACGGCTTCACCAGCAATCCGCTGGCCGGCGCCGAAGGCATTGCCACCTTTCTCGGCGGCGACCGTTCCCACGCTATTGTCCTGGTGGTCGCCGACCGTCGCTACCGCCTGCAGAACCTCGCCCCCGGCGAAATCGCCCTCTACACCGATGAGGGCGACAAGATCCACTTCAAGCGTGGCCGGATCATCGATATCGAAACCGGCACCCTGAACATCCGCGCCGGTACCGCGGTGAACATCGACACCCCGAGCCTGACCCAGACCGGCAAGATCGTCTCCCAGGGCGATCAGGTCGCCGGCGGCATCAGCCAGATGAAACATGTGCACGGCGGCATCCAGCCGGGTAACGGCCAGACCGGCGCGCCGACGGGAGGTGCCTGATGTTCGTGTCCAACGACCTGAAGACGGCGCTGACCCGTTCGGTGCTGATCAGCCTGTTTACCTGGCGTCGCGCCAATACCGATGACCCGATCGATGACGACGAGCGTTTCGGTTGGTGGGGCGACAGTTTTCCCTCGGTGACCGACGACCGTATCGGCTCGCGGCTGTGGCTGTTGCGGCGGGTCAGGCTCACCGCGCAGACCCAGCTCGACGCCGAGTTCTATGCCCGCGAAGCCTTGCAATGGCTGCTCGACGACGGCCATTGCAGCGCCATCGACATTCAAACCGAACGGCTCGACGCCCAGCGACTGAACCTGCGTACGGTTCTGACCCTGGCCAGCGGCGAGCGCCTGGATATCAACCCGAACCATAGTTGGCAGGTGACTTATGCCGTTTGAAACCCCTTCGCTACCGGTGTTGATCAACCGCACCCAAGGCGACCTGGCCGGCGATTCGCTGCGCCAGTCCGATGCACAGGTCCTGGCCCGCACCCTGGGTGGCGCGGCCTTCGGCCTCTATGGCTACCTCGACTGGATCGCCGATCAGATCCTGCCTGACACCGCCGATGACACCACCCTGGAACGCATTGCCGAGCTGCGTTTGCATCAACCCCGCAAGGCGGCGCAATCGGCCAGCGGCAGCGTCAGCTATACCGCGGCGGCGGGGGCAGTGCTCGATGCCGGGACCTTGCTGCAGACCAGTGATGGGCGCAGCTACACCGTGACGGTGGGTGGCACCACCAGTGGCGGGACCAATACCGCGCAGATCCAGGCGCTGGATGCCGGCAGCCTGGGGAATGGCGATGCCGGCCTGACCCTGTTTCCGGTGCAGCCGGTGCAAGGAATCGGCAACACCTTCACGGTGCTGGATCCGGGCTTGAGCGGTGGTGTCGCGGCGGAAAGTATCGAATCGTTGCGGGCTAGGGTGATCAGTTCCTATCGCATTATTCCCAACGGTGGTTCGGCGGCCGACTATGAAACCTGGGCACTGGAGTGTCCGGGGATTACCCGGGCCTGGTGTCGCGGCAGCTACCTGGGGCCGGGCACCGTTGGCTTGTTCGTGATGCGCGATGATGATCCGGTGCCGCTGCCGGACGATGGGCAACTGGCGTTGGTCCAGGCCTATATCGACCCGTTGCGCCCGGTGACCGCCGAGTTGCATGTACTGGCGCCGGTGCTGGTCCCGGTGACCTACACCTTGCGCCTGATCCCCGATACCACCGCCACCCGCGCTGCGGTCGAAGCTGAGTTGGAGGACCTGCACGATCGTGAGGGAGGCTTGGGTGAGACGCTGTTGCTGACCCATATCGCCGAGTCCATCAGCAGTGCCAGCGGTGAGCAGGATCACCTGCTGGTCTCGCCGTCCGCCGATGTGCCAGCCGCCGCCAATCAGTTGCTGGCCTTCGGAGGTTGCGTATGGCTGGAGTAAGAATGGTCGAGCAATACCAGGAGCAGTTGCGCAGCCTGCTACCGGCGGGCCCCGCCTGGGACCCGGAGCGGGTGCCTGAGATCCAGCAGGTGCTGTCGGGCATTGCCCAGGAACTGGCCCGTGTCGATGCTCGGGCTGTGGACTTGCTCAACGAAGTGGACCCGGTGACGGTCAGTGAACTGGTGCCGGATTGGGAGCGGGTGATGAACCTGCCCGACCCGTGCCTGGGGCCCAATCCCTTGTTCGATGATCGCCGTGTGGCGGTGCGTCGGCGGTTACTGGCAGTGGGTGACCAGAGTGTCGGCTATTTCATCGATATCGCCCGCAGTCAGGGGTATCCGAACGCCAGCGTGACCGAACTGCAAACTCCGCGCATGGGCCGGGCACGCTTTGGCAAGGCGCACTTCGGCACCTGGCAGGCGCAGTTCATGTGGACGCTCAACACCGGCGGTCGACTGCTTATGGGCCGGCGTTTTGGTGCGAGCTATTGGGGTGAGCGTTTTGGCGCCAACCCCGGAAGTGCCCTGGAATGCCTGATACATCGCAGTGCACCGGCGCATACGCTGGTGCATATCAATTATGACTAGAGGATAGAAACGTGGATTATCCAAAAAGTGTGCCCAGCGTTGGGTTGGTGAATGGCAAGTTTGTTGATGAGAACCCGGTGAATGGAACGCCGGGGTCGTTGATTCCAGCGGCATGGGGGAATTCGATCACTGATGAAGTTGTGAATGTAGTAAAAGCTGCTGGTCTGGTTCCTGATGAAGCTGATCTTGGACAACTGTTACTTTCTATTCAAAAAATAAGTCAATCAGACTCGGCTAAATATGCTTTGGATACAGGTGCGAGCGGCACTTATGTTGCGAGTTATGCTCCAGCCCTTAAGGCACTCGTAGACGGTGTGGTGCTATGTTTCAAAGCCCAGAATGGCAACACAGGGGCAAGCACCTTTAGTCCGAACGGACTGACCGCAGCACCTATTGTCGGTGCTGCGCACTCCGCGCTCCAGGGCGGCGAGATCATCCCGAACGGCGATGTATGGGTCCAATGGAATAGCTCAATTGGTACCGGCTCTTGGGTTCTTATCGACAGTACTGGCGGCGCATTGCAGGTTGCCAGCGCTACGAAGAGCCTGCACGCAATCAACGCCGGACAGTTCCAAGTTGGCGCCCTGACATTCGCAACTGACACCGGTACTGCCAACACCTATACCGCCAACTATTCACCAGCAATAACGGCAGTTACGGACGGCATTACCTTGAGATTCAAGGCCGCTTCGTCGAATACGGGGGCCAGTACTTTTTCACCGAACGGATTGACTCCCCAAGGCATTGTTGGGCTGGGCGCGACCGCGCTTCAGGGCGGCGAGATTGTCGGAACAGGGACATGCACCGTTGTCTATTCGGTGGCGCTTGGCAAGTGGGTGTTGCTGAGTTGTTCTGGCGCTCCCCTGCAAGTTTCGTACGCTTCGGCTGGACTGCATGCGCTCCCTCTCGCTCAAGCCCAGTCATTATTTACGACTGGTCGCCTGATCGGCGTCCAAACCTTCACTTCGTCGGGAACATATACGCCCACTGCTGGCATGTCTTCAGTAGTTGTTCAGGTTCAGGGCGGTGGCGGCGCAGGCGCGGGATCTACTGCCCCGAGCGCTGGCAATATCAGTATCGGCGCCGGAGGAAACTCGGGCGCATATGGTGAAGGTCGGTTCACTGCGGCTTCTATCGGCGCATCGCAAGCGATAACCATTGGTGCTGGCGGCAGCGGCGCATCTGGAGCCTCCGGTGGCAATGGTGGGACTTCATCGGTAGGCGCGCTGATCTCTGCACCTGGCGGCGTAGGCGGTCCTGCAACCAACAACGTAACCCCACCATCTTTCAGCGGCAATGGCACGCCAGGAACTGCACCTTCTGGCGCAAACATCTTTGGGTGCCCTGGTTCAAGTGGTGGCTCCCTGGCTTTAGCCTTGGGTGGCACATCGGCGCTCAGCGGTAGCGGTGCGCCATCTTTGATGGGTTTCGGTGGTCTTGCGTCGAGCAGTGGGCAAAATGGATATCCTGCTGCCGGTTACGGCGGTGGCGGCGGTGGTTCGGCCAGCATCCCGACAGGTGCCGCACAGACCGGCGGAGCAGGAAAGGCCGGCATCATCATTATCTGGGAGTATGCATGATGAAAATTTACGCCCTCATTTCCAACGGGATTGTTTTTGAAGTGATTCCGCCTAGAACCTACGATACGGACCTACCAAACAAGCCGGACAGCGAGCCCAGCCGCATCGGTATGGAAATACCCATTACCGAGCGGTTCACTCCCGAGATGGTCGCCGAGATGGTGGACATCACAGACATCGACCCAGCCCCGCAGGAGGGCTGGACGTATAGCGGGACTGTCTTCGCTGCACCTGTTCCGTATCAACCGTCGCCCGCCGATATCGCCGCCGCTAACCAGGCGCAAAAATCCTCACTGGAGATCCAGGCATCTCAAGCGATGACGCCGCTCTTGGTTTCGCTGCAACTTGGTAATGCTACCGCCGATGAAACGACTAAGGCAAAGGCGTGGCAGGCATATTGCAGAGCGCTTCAGACAGTTGATGTAACTGTCGCTGCGCCGGCCTGGCCTGTTGTTCCGACCTAGATCTTGCTGCAAGAAAACACACCCGCTATGAGCGGGTTTATTTTTGCCCGGAGAAAACCATGCCGATTACCCAGCAGCAATTGCTGCAGATCCTCCCGAACGCCGGCGCCCAAGCCGGCGTTTTTGTTCCTGTGCTCAACACAGCCATGAACGCCTACCAGATCGTTGGTACGCAGCGAGTTGCAGCCTTCCTGGCGCAGGTCGGCCACGAATCCGGCCAGTTGCAGCATGTGGTCGAGAACCTGAACTATGACGCGCAGGCCTTGGTCGCCACCTGGCCAAGCCGGTTTACTCCGGCCCTGGCCGCGCAGGTCGCCCGGCAGCCGGAGCAGATTGCGAACATCGTCTATGCATCGCGTATGGATAACGGCGATGCATCGTCCGGCGACGGCTGGAACTATCGCGGTCGCGGGCTGATCCAGATCACCGGTCGCAGCAACTATCGCCAATGCAGCCTCGGGCTGTTTGGCGATGAACGCCTGTTGCAGCAACCGGAACTGCTGGAGCAACCGCAATGGGCCGCCGAGTCGGCGGCCTGGTTCTGGGAGCAACAAGGGTTGAACGCACTGGCCGACGCCGATCAGTTCAACAGCATCACCCGCAAGATCAACGGCGGCCTGAACGGCCTCGAAGATCGACTACAAATCTGGGCCCGGGCGAGGGCGGTGCTATGCGCCTCCTCGACCTGATCC
Organism: Pseudomonas sp. MWU13-2862; assembly: GCF_023242495.1. Lineage (NCBI taxonomy): Bacteria > Pseudomonadati > Pseudomonadota > Gammaproteobacteria > Pseudomonadales > Pseudomonadaceae > Pseudomonas > Pseudomonas sp. MWU13-2862. Next base: position 230,963 of record NZ_JALMEZ010000014.1, read on the forward strand.
CGGCGCCCTGGCGCCTGGGCGTTGTCGTCGCATTGCTGGCCTTGTTGGCCGGCGCTGCGGCGGCCAGCGCCTGGCATATTCAAGACTGGCGCTACGGCCAGCAACTGGAGCATCAAGCCCGGTTGCAGGCCGACACGCTTAACCAGATTTCCCTCGCCGCGGCCGCGCAACAGCGGGCCGAGCAGGACAAACGCCTGGCCCTGGAGCAACGGCTCCAGGTCAGCGACCAAACCCATTCCAAGGAGCTGAACGATGTGCAACAGGATCAAGCTCGCCTGCGTGATCGTATTGCCACTGCTGATCTGCGGCTGTCAGTCCTCCTCGACGCCAACGATCCTGCCAGTGGCTGCGACGTGCCAGCCGCCACCGCCGCCGGCGGCGTGGTTCATGCAGCCACAAGAGCCCGACTTGACCCGGCGCATGCTCAACGAATTATCGCCATCACCGACGACGGCGACCGTGCCCTGATTGCCTTGAAGGCCTGTCAGGCGTATGCCGGGGCGGTCTCCCGCTGACATCCGGATGCGATGTTGTGTCTTGAAAGCGCGATCCGCTCGTGTAGGGTGTTCATTTTGACCCAATACTGATTGGCCAGCTTCGCTCCCCTGTAGGAGCGAGCTTGCTCGCGATGGTCGTCAACGATAACGCGGGGGACCTGATACCCCGCTGTGCCTGGGCTACCATCGCGAGCAAGCTCGCTCCTACAGGGGGGAGGGCCGCCTCACCTGGAGAGGAACATGGACGAAATCACCCGGCTTGCCGCTGAACTCGGCAAGTGCTTGCAGACGCTCAAGACCGATGCCACCACCGCCGAGTCCTGTACCGGCGGCGGCATCGCCGAGGCGATCACCCGGATTTCCGGCAGCTCGGCCTGGTTCGAAGCCGGCTATGTCACCTACTCCAACCGGCAGAAGAGCCTTCAACTGAAGGTGCCGGAGGCCTTGTTCGATCAGGTCGGTGCCGTCAGCCGGGAAGTGGTCGAAGCCATGGTCCGGGGGGCCCAGGCCCACAGCAACGCGCGCTACGCCGTGGCGGTCAGCGGCGTGGCCGGGCCGGATGGCGGCTCCGCCGAGAAACCCGTGGGTACCGTCTGGCTGGCCTGGGGCTGCGGCGACGACGTCAGCGCCGAACTCCGGCACTTTCCCGGCGACCGCGACGCCGTCCGTCGACAGACGGTGCAGGCCGCCCTGGAAGGCCTGTTACGACGGGCGGAAGCAGAAATCGCAAATCAGGGGTAGGCGATCCGCCAACGCTGTGGAATAATACTGGCTACTTATACAGGTGTTGGCCGTCAGGCCTTATTGATTACGTGAGGACTTTAATGGACGACAACAAGAAGAAAGCCTTGGCTGCGGCCTTGGGTCAGATCGAACGTCAATTCGGCAAGGGTGCCGTCATGCGGATGGGCGATCATGACCGTCAGGCGATTCCTTCGATCTCCACCGGTTCCCTGGGCCTGGACATCGCGCTGGGCATCGGCGGTCTGCCGAAAGGCCGTATCGTAGAGATCTACGGCCCGGAATCCTCGGGTAAGACCACCCTGACGCTTTCCGTCATCGCCCAGGCGCAAAAAGCCGGTGCAACGTGTGCCTTCGTCGACGCCGAACACGCCCTGGACCCTGAGTACGCCGGCAAGCTGGGCGTCAATGTCGACGACCTGCTGGTGTCCCAGCCGGACACTGGCGAGCAGGCCCTGGAAATCACCGACATGCTGGTGCGCTCCAACGCCGTTGACGTGATCATCGTCGACTCCGTGGCCGCCCTGGTGCCAAAAGCGGAAATCGAAGGCGAAATGGGCGACATGCACGTCGGCCTGCAAGCCCGCCTGATGTCCCAGGCTCTGCGCAAGATCACCGGCAACATCAAGAACGCCAACTGCCTGGTGATCTTCATCAACCAGATCCGCATGAAGATCGGCGTGATGTTCGGCAGCCCGGAAACCACCACCGGTGGTAACGCGCTGAAGTTCTACGCCTCGGTGCGCCTGGACATCCGCCGTACCGGCGCGGTGAAGGAAGGCGACGAAGTGGTCGGCAGCGAAACCCGCGTCAAGGTCGTGAAGAACAAGGTGGCTTCGCCGTTCCGTCAGGCCGAGTTCCAGATTCTTTACGGCAAGGGCATCTACCTCAATGGCGAGATGATCGACCTGGGCGTGCTGCACGGTTTCGTCGAGAAGTCCGGTGCCTGGTACAGCTATAACGGCAGCAAGATCGGTCAGGGCAAGGCCAACTCGGCCAAGTTCCTGGCGGATAACCCGGAAATCGCCGCGACCCTCGAGAAGCAACTGCGTGACAAGCTGCTGACTCCAGGCGTAGACACCAAGGCCAACTCCGGTGCGGCCGCTGTCGTCGCAACCGAAGACGACCTGGCTGACGCTGATCTCTGAGTAAGACGATGACCGCCGTACTGGATACCCCGGTCGCCGTACGGCGCACTGCCATGGACCTGCTCGCGCGACGCGAGCACGGTCGAGTCGAGCTGACGCGTAAACTGCGTCAGCGCGGCGCCTCCCCTGAAATGATCGACACCGAACTCGACCGCTTGACGGAAGAGGGGCTGCTGTCCGAATCCCGTTACCTCGAAAGCTTCGTGTCCTACCGTGCCCGTTCCGGCTACGGCCCTTTGCGTATTCGCGAAGAGCTGGGCCAACGCGGCCTGCAACGTGCCGATATCGAGTTGGCCCTGCGTGAAAGCGGTTTCGACTGGCAAGCCCAGCTGGAAGACACCTGGCGTCGAAAGTTCGCCGGGCATTTGCCCACCGACGCCCGTGAGCGTGCCCAACAGGGACGCTTCCTGAGTTATCGGGGTTATTCCATGGAGATGATCGGCCGCCTGTTCAGCGGCCGAGGGCTGGATGACTGAGGCTGGGTGGTAATCACGTCGCCTTGATCGGCTCGCGCGCGTGCTCCTGTGCCGGCGCCTTGGCCTTGCTCCAGTTTTCCGTCCGGTTGATAAAGTCCACCAGCTCCCGCAAGCGCCCCTGGTCCCGAGCCGTGAAGGCGAACGACAAGCGCGTCAGGTGACTGAACTGGGGTTCATCGTGTTCCGGTTCGCTACAGGGGCCCTGATAGAAGTACCCGCTGAGGCACAGGTCGGCAAAGTCCTTTTGCATCTGCGCCATCGCGCGGTCGTTGAGCGGATGATTCATGCGGATCACGAACTGTTTCTTCAACCAGCGGCTGGAGTGGAAGTTGCTGTAGAACTGCTTGATCTCTTCCACGGCCTCGTCGGCACTGTAGACCAGGCGCATCAGCTTGAGGTCGGCAGGCAGGATGTAGTGATTGGCCTCCAACTGATTGCGGATAAAGTCCAGCGCGCCTTGCCAGAAGCCGCCCCCAGGGGCATCCAGCAGAATTACCGGGACCAGCGGGCTTTTTCCGGTCTGGATCAGTGTCAGTACTTCCAGGGCTTCATCAAGGGTGCCAAAGCCGCCGGGGCAGAGCACCAGTGCATCGGCTTCCTTGACGAAGAACAGCTTGCGGGTGAAGAAGAAGTGGAAGGACAGCAGGTTGTGCGTGCCGTTCACGGTTGCATTGGCATGCTGTTCGAAGGGCAGGGTGATATTGAACCCGAGGCTGTGTTCCAGGCCGGCACCTTCGTGGGCCGCGGCCATGATGCCACCGCCGCCGCCCGTGATGACCATCAGGTTGGACTGGGCCAGCGCGGTCCCCAGGGCGCGGGCCTGGGCATAGAGCGGGTGTTCGGTGGGCGTTCGCGCCGAGCCGAACACGGTGACCTTGCGCCGGCCCTTGAACTGGTCGAGTACGCGAAAGGCGTTCTCCAGTTCACGCAGGGTCTGCAGGACTATCTTGGCATTCCAGCGGTTGCGGTCATCCTGGGCCATGCGCAGGACGGTCAGCATCATGTCGCGGTAAAGCTCAAGGTTCGGACTGTTGGGAGCAACCTGGTCGAGTTGCTCTTCGATCCGGCTGAGGTCGATCCCATTGTTCTGGAAATGACGGGACAGCAAGTCATTCGGTTGGTAAGGCATTCAACGTCTCCTTCTGCACGGAACCCTTGGCTTGGCCGAAAGAAAAGTTCGCCAAGGCCGCGTCACTGCATGTGTCGCATGTGTGCCATGTCGATTTGATGATGAGCCTGTAAAGTCATGTCTGGCAACCGCTTATTGCCTCTTTGCAAAGGACTTTAGCAGCTTGTCAGTGGCGTTGCGCGCAGGCGCGGGGGTGAAACGGCGCGCCGAAGATGAACGGCGGCGCGCGATATGGCAGGGGTTACTTTTTCTTCTTCACCGGGGTTTCCGTCGGGCAGTCGCTTTCCACGAAACGGGCGGAGGCCACAGGACGGTTGGTCTTGTTCTCGGTGAACTCGTAACGCATGACCGCACCCTTGGCCATCAATTTGCGGTAGTTGGCGTTACGGCAGACGCTGGCCCCCAGTTGCAGGTAAACCGCCTTGGCGTTATCGCGCATATTTTGCGCGTAATCGGCCTGGACGCTCAGGTGGTCGATCAGTTCGGCGCCTTCAACGGTGTAGCCGACGTCAAGGATGTTCTCGTCGATCTCACGGGGCAGGCCTTCGTTGCTCTGCTCGGCCACGTCCTTGAGCATCTTGTTCAGTTCGAAATCCTTCAGCGACGCCGCCTGGGCACTGAAGGGCAGGGCCAGCAAAAGGGCCAGGGACGGTACGATAAGGCGCAGCATGCAACTCTCCTGATTCGGTAACTGGTGCTTCGACCCGTTACCGGGGCGTGCGTTCAGTGGTCGCGAAGTATAGAGGGCGGTTGTAGGCCCTACTAGGGCGCTACTGACGGAAATGTCGACGGATGAGCGCTCAAACCTCGCCGGGCTCTCTGCTAAACTCCGCGCACTTTTGCCCTTGCGAGTCGTATTGTTCGTGTTCAGCCCTTCCTCCCGCCGACTTTCTTCACGATGAGCCACGCCGTATCCCGTTTACGTGCCGCGCGCCTGGCCCGTGCCAAAACACCCTTCCTCGCGCGCGGCTCACGCGCCGAGCGTTGCCCGGGCTGCCGTGTGATTCCTCAGTATTGCCTGTGCGCCTGGCGCCCCAGGGTGGCGTCGAATTCCGCCATGTGCCTGCTGATGCACGACGTCGAACCGATGAAACCGAGCAATACCGGCTGGCTGATCGCCGATGTGATCGCCGACACCAGCGCCTTCAGTTGGTCGCGGACCGAAGTCGATCCGCAACTGCTGGCCCTGTTGGACGATCCGCAGTGGCAGCCGTTTATCGTATTCCCGGGGGAGTTCGTGGCGCCGGAACGGGTGGTGACGCAGGTACAGCCGGCACCCGGCAAGCGCCCGCTGTTCATCCTGCTGGATGCGACCTGGACCGAGGCGCGCAAGATGTTTCGCAAGAGCCCTTATCTGGAGCGTTTTCCGGTGCTGAGCCTGGAATCCGAACAGTTGTCCCGCTACAAATTGCGTCGTTCCAAACGCGATGATCATTTCTGTACCGCGGAAGTGGCGGCCCTGTGCCTGGAACTGGCCGGGGACACCCGTGCGGCCCAGGGGCTGGACGCGTTACTGGACGTGTTTACCGCGCACTACCTGGGCGCCAAGTTTCAGCTGCCGATCAACACTGAAGACGAAGCCCACGAGCATTTGAAGACTTTCCTGTAATCTAATGGGCGCACAGCGTCGAGCCTGACGCATAAAAACAGGATCATTGGAAAAATGACCACGTACGACATCTTGATTGCCGACGACCATCCTCTTTTTCGCAGCGCCTTGCATCAGGCGCTGACCCTGGGCCTGGGGCCCGATGTACGCCTGGTGGAAGTGGCCAGCATTGCCGAGCTGGAAACCCGCCTCACCGAGAAAGCCGACTGGGACCTGGTCCTGCTCGACCTGAACATGCCGGGCGCCTACGGCTTCTCCGGCCTGGTGCTGCTGCGCGGGCAATACCCGCAGATTCCGGTGGTGATGGTTTCGGCCCAGGAAGAAGCCTCGGTGGTGGTGCGCTCCCGTGAGTTCGGCGCCAGCGGCTTTATCCCCAAGTCCAGTTCCCTGGAAGTGATCCAGCAAGCGGTGCGCAGTGTCCTCGATGGCGATGTCTGGTGGCCGCCCCAGGCATTCGAAGCGGTCAGCGTGTCCGCCGAGGCCAAGGCCGCCAGTGCCGGCCTGGCCAGTCTGACGCCCCAGCAGTTCCGGGTGTTGACCATGGTCTGCGAAGGTTTGTTGAATAAACAGATTGCCTACGAGTTGAGTGTTTCAGAGGCGACCATCAAGGCCCACGTCACGGCGATCTTCCGCAAGCTGGGGGTGCGCACCCGGACCCAGGCCGCACTGCTGCTGCAACAACTTGAGTCAATTTCGAGCCAGTAGCGTGGGTTCTTTCATCTTTGTTTGACGTCGGTTGAGTTAGTTTTCCTACTCCACTTCACGTAGTTGCTTACCTATGCCGTCGCCCTTCAAAGGTCAAACCGGTTTTAAACGCATGCTCAACGCGGTGGGCTACTCTTTCGATGGCTTACGTGCGGCCTTTACCGGCGAAGCGGCTTTTCGTCAGTTAGTCTGGCTTAACGTGGTGTTGATCCCGCTGACGTTCCTGTTCCACGTCAGTCGGGTCGAGCGCGCGGTGTTGATTGCCGTATGCCTGCTGGCGCTGATCGTCGAATTACTCAATTCGGCGGTCGAAGCGGCCATTGACCGCATTTCCCTCGATCGTCACCCCTTGTCCAAGAATGCCAAGGACATGGGCAGTGCCGCGCAATTCGTGGCCTTGAGCATGATCGCCCTGGTCTGGGCGGTGATTCTGCTTTAAGCGCCGGTGGCGTCAGGCAATGGTCGGCAGGACGATCTCATCGCTGCGTTGAACCCCGGCGGTGAAGGAACGACACAGTTCGAGGAATTCGCGCATGGCCGAGGTCTGGTACTTCTGCTTGTGCCAGATGAAATAGAACTGGCGCGCCAGGTCCAGGTCCGGGGTTTCCACCGGCACCAGGCTGCCACGGCGGAACGCATCGCGCAGGGTCAGACGCGAAATGCAGCCAATCCCCAGCCCCGACTCCACCGCACGCTTGATCGCTTCGGTATGCTCCAGCTCCAGGCGGATATTCAACGCGCTGCGATGATGACGCATGGCCTGGTCGAAGGTCAGGCGCGTGCCTGAGCCCTGTTCACGCAGGATCCAGGCCTCACGGGTCAGTTCTTCCAGGCTGGCCTGGCCGCGCTGGGCCAGCGGATGCTGGGGGGCGCAAAACACCACCAGTTCGTCCTCGACCCAGGTTTGCACCTCGATGTCCGGGTGGCTGCAATCGCCTTCGATCAGACCCAGGTCAATTTCGTAGTGCGCGACCTGTTGCACAATATTGGCAGTGTTCTGCACATGCAGCTTGACCTGGCTTTCCGGGTGGATCTGCATGAAGCGGCCGATCAGCAGGGTTGCCAGGTAGTTGCCGATGGTCAGGGTGGCGCCCACCGCCAGCGAGCCGAAACCGGACTTGCCGTTGAGCAGGTCCTCGATTTCCTTGGCCTGGTCCAGCAGCGCCACGGCCTGGGGCAGCAGCTGTTTGCCCAGGGCGTTGAGGCTCAGGCGCTTGCCGGCACGGTCGAACAATTGACAGCTCGACTGGCGTTCCAGCTCGGTGATCGAGGTGCTCGCGGCGGATTGCGACAAGGCCAGCAGCCCGGCTGCCCGGGACACGCTTTCCTGCTGGGCGACGGCGACGAAGACCTGAAGTTGACGGAGAGTAAATCGCATATCTATATAACCGATAACCCTTATCTTGATAATTCAGTTAACAGATATTGTCGCCGCCATTAGAATGCTATGCAATCGCGCTAATTGACGGCGCAGGCCACATTTCCAGGAGCCCCATCCAAATGAGCAACATGAATCACGAGCGTGTCCTCAGTGTTCACCACTGGAACGACACCCTGTTCAGCTTCAAGTGCACCCGCGATCCGGGCCTGCGCTTTGAAAACGGTCAGTTCGTGATGATCGGCCTGCAGCAGCCAAACGGCCGACCACTGATGCGTGCTTATTCCATTGCCAGCCCGAACTGGGAAGAGCATCTCGAATTCTTCAGCATCAAGGTGCCGGACGGTCCGTTGACCTCCCAGTTGCAGCACCTGAAGGAAGGCGACGAGATCATCATCAGCAAGAAACCTACGGGTACGCTGGTGCTTGACGACCTCAAGCCGGGCAAGCACCTGTACCTGCTCAGCACCGGTACTGGCCTCGCGCCCTTTATGAGCGTGATCCAGGACCCGGAAACCTACGAGCGTTTCGAGAAGGTCATCCTGTGCCATGGTGTGCGCTACGTCAACGAAGTGGCCTACCGCGAGTTCATCACCGAGCACCTGCCGCAGAACGAGTTCTTCGGCGAAGCCCTGCGTGAGAAGCTGATCTACTACCCTACCGTGACCCGCGAGCCGTTCGAGAACGAAGGCCGCCTGACCGACCTGATGCGCAGCGGCAAGCTGTTCCGTGACATCGGTCTGCCACCGATCAACCCGCAGGACGACCGCGCCATGCTGTGCGGTAGCCCGAGCATGCTCGACGAAACCAGCGAAGTGCTCAACAGCTTCGGCCTGAAAGTCTCGCCGCGCATGCGTGAGCCGGGCGATTACCTGATCGAGCGCGCGTTCGTCGAAAAATAAACCTCGGTTTATC
>NZ_JALMEZ010000015.1:0-207800 GCF_023242495.1 Pseudomonas sp. MWU13-2862
AGTAGAAGTTCCCGATTTTGCTGACACGCCCTCCGGTGGCGGGTCTGGCCACAGAATTTCTTGACGACCATAGAGCATTGGAACCACCTGATCCCATCCCGAACTCAGCAGTGAAACGATGCATCGCCGATGGTAGTGTGGGGTTTCCCCATGTGAGAGTAGGTCATCGTCAAGATTGAATTCCGAAACCCCCGTCTGCTCACGCAGACGGGGGTTTTGTTTTGGGCGTGCAAAAAATCCTCCAGACATTTCCTGAAATGAGCTAAGTTTTCATCCCATGGTGCCGACAGTATGGTGAATGATGCGTGCACCAAAGTGGAGCAGTCATAGAACGCTGCCTGCGCCCCCCAACGAGTGTTGCACCCGCACGCATCCCCATTTTCGGCATAATAAGAAGTCCATGAAATGAATCTGAAATTCAGCCATAAAATCCTTTTGGCCGCCTCTGGTGTCGTGGTTCTCGCCTTTGCGCTGTTCACGTTCTACAACGACTATCTACAGCGCAGTACCATCCGGCAGAATCTCGAGTCCTCCGTCCAGCAAGCCGGTGACCTGACCGCCAGCAGCGTGCAGAACTGGTTGGGCGGGCGGATCCTGGTACTGGAGAACCTGGCGCAGAACCTGGCCCATCAGGGCAGCAAGGCCGATTACCCGGGCCTGGTCGATCAACCGGCATTGACCTCCAACTTCCAGTTCACCTATGTCGGTCAGACCGATGGCACCTTCACCCAGCGTCCTGACGCGAAGATGCCCGACGGCTACGATCCACGTCAGCGCCCCTGGTACAAATCCGCTGTCGTGGCGGACAAGACCATGCTCACTCCGCCCTATATGGCCTCGGTCGGCGGGTTGGTGGTGACCATCGCCCTGCCGGTGAAGAGCAACGGGCAATTGCTCGGTGTGGTGGGGGGTGACCTGAGCCTGGAGACCCTGGTGAAGATCATCAACTCGGTGGACTTCGGCGGGATTGGCCAGGCCTTCCTGGTCAGCGGCGACGGGCAGGTAATCGTCAGCCCGGACAAAGACCAGGTGATGAAGAACCTCAAGGACCTCTACCCGAACTCCGGGCTGCGGATTACCAAGGGCATCCAGGAAGTCACCCTGAACAACCAGGAACGGATTATCTCGTTCACACCGGTGGTGGGCCTGCCTTCGGCGGACTGGTATATCGGTCTGTCCATCGACCGGGACAAGGCCTACGCGCCACTGAGCAAGTTCCGGACTTCGGCGTTGATCGCGATGTTGATTGCCGTGGTGGCGATCGCGGTGCTGCTGACCCTGTTGATCCAGTTCCTGATGCGTCCGTTGACCACCATGGGTCGTGCGATGCAGGACATCGCCCAGGGCGAGGGCGACCTGACCCGCCGCCTGAGCATCGAGAACCGGGACGAGTTCGGCGAACTCGCCGGTTCCTTCAACCAGTTCGTCGAGCGCATCCACGCCTCCATCAGTGAAGTGTCCTCGGCCACGCGCCAGGTGCACGACCTGTCCCAGCGGGTGATGAACTCCTCGAATGCCTCGATCATCGGTTCCGATGAGCAGAGCGCACGGACCAACAGCGTGGCGGCGGCCATCAACGAGCTGGGGGCGGCCACCCAGGAGATCGCCCGCAACGCCGCCGATGCTTCGCAACACGCCAGTGGCGCCAGCGAGCAGGCGGACGACGGGCGTCAGGTGGTGGAAAAAACCATCCTGGCGATGACCGAGCTGTCGCAGAAGATCAGCCTGTCCTGCACCCAGATCGAAACGCTGAACGCCAGCACCGATAACATCGGGCACATTCTTGATGTGATCAAGGGCATCTCCCAGCAGACCAACCTGCTGGCCCTCAACGCGGCGATTGAAGCGGCGCGGGCGGGCGAAGCGGGACGCGGGTTTGCCGTGGTGGCCGATGAGGTGCGTAACCTGGCCCACCGGACCCAGGAATCGGCGGAGGAAATCCACAAGATGATCACCTCGCTGCAGGTCGGTTCGCGGGAAGCGGTGACGACCATGAACGCCAGCCAGGTGTCCAGCGAAGAGAGCGTTGAAGTCGCCAACCAGGCCGGTGCCCGTCTGGTCAGCGTGACCCAGCGGATTACCGAGATCGACGGGATGAACCAGTCGGTGGCGGCCGCGACCGAGGAGCAGACCGCGGTGGTGGAAACCCTCAACGTCGATATCAACCAGATCAACCTGCTGAACCAGCAAGGTGTGGCCAACCTGAATGAAACCTTGAAGGATTGCGATGCCTTGGCGCAGCAGGCCGGACGGTTGAAGCAGTTGGTGGACAGTTTCAGGATCTGATAGCCGGGCTTGTCTACGAGGCTTTTGGCGGTCTTGAGGCCGCCTTCGCGGGCAAGCCCTGCTCCTACAGGTTTATGTCGTACACGAAATCTGTGATTGACGCTGTACTGTAGGAGCAGGGCTTGCCCGCGAAGAGTCCCTCAAGGACACCTACTACGCGCTATCAGAACCTATCAGGCCAACAACGTCCGCACATTGTTCATCGCATCATCGGCAAACCCCTGAACAAAACTGCGGAACCCCGGCAGCGCCTCCTCACCACCACTGGCCGGTTCGGCAATGATGGTCCAGGTTGCGCGGCTGCGGTCCGCATCCAGCGCCTCGACCGTCATCGACGCCCACAGCTGACCAACCCCCAGGGTGTTGTAGATCGTCGTCCAGGTCATCCGCCGTGCCTGCTCGTCCCGCGAGTTGAGCTGCTCGACCACCAGGTTACCGTCCTTGAAGAACTTCTTGCGCAGCGAGCCGACGCCTTCGCCGGTGATCTCGATGCGCTCCAGCGCCGTGATAAACGCCGCAAAGCCACCGAAATCGCCGACCACGGCCCAGACCGTAGCGGCGTCGCGGGCCACTTCCACCGATGAAATCACCGGGCTGCCTTGTGGATTGCGGATCAGGCTATCGGGTTGCAGGTTATTCATGATGTAACTCCTTGTGGGTGGGGGTGAATCAGATGAATTGAATCTGTTTGAGGTAGTCGCAGCCCTTGCGCAGCAGCGCCGGGGTCTTGGCCGGGTATTGCTCGCCCATCTCGCGCACGGCTGCGGCGGCATGGGCATGGCCGATGGCCGAGATGTCGCCGATGTCCTCTTCGAAACCGTTGAGGTAGAAACCGAGGACTTCGAACAGCGCATTGTTGCTGTCGACCCGGTGTAACTGGCGCTGCCAGTCGGCGACACTGACCAGCTGGAAGTCATGGCCGGCTTCACGGAACGAGGCCATGTAGTCGGCCCAGCTCAGGGGTTGCGGGTTATGCAGGTTGAACACCCCGTGGGCGCTGGTACGTCGGCCGTGCACGGCGATGAAGCGGGCGAGGAAGTCCACCGGCATCAGGTCGAAATTGAGCTCCAGGGCGGGCACCTGGCCCAACTGCAGCGAGCCCTTGAGCATCAGCATCAATCGGTTCTTGTGGGGTTGGCTGACCCCGGTGCGGCTGTTGAAGCTGATATTGCCGGGCCGGTAGAGGTTGACCCAGGCGCCTTGCTCGCGGGCCCGTTGCAGGATCCGCTCGCCGACCCACTTGCTCAGGTTGTAGCCGTTGCGGATATAGATCGGCGGTGTCTGGGCCGCCGGTTGCTCGAGCACCCGACCCTCGGCATCGGTACTGCTGGAGGCCGACAGCGTCGAGATGAAGTTGAAGATCTTCTTGCTGCGCCCCTCGCACAGGCGCAGGCATTCGAACAGCGGATCGACGTTATCGGGTGCCAGCGACTCGTAGTCGAGTACGTGGTTGACGTTGGCCGCGTTGTGCACCAGGGCGCCGAACTCGCGATCGATCCGTTCATAGACCGCCGGGGCGAGTCCCAACAGAGGACGGGTCAGGTCGGCGGCATGGACCCGCACCCGGCTCAGATCCAGGTGCTCCAGGCGGTTTTCCCGCAGGGCCCGGGCAAAGCGCTCGGCCGCCGGTTCCGCGGCGCTGTCGCGGACCAGGCAGGCGACCTCGACGGCCCCGCCGGCCAGCAGCGCTTCGACCAGATGCACGCCGACAAAACTGTTGGCGCCGGTCACCACCACCTTGTTCACATCACCGGTGCGATCAGCGGGCAATACGTTGAGTCCCAGTTCCCGCTCGACATCGATCAGGATCTGCTCGCTCAGGGCCTGGCTGGTGGCGGCGCCACCGACCAGCATCGCCAGGCGGCACAGGGTCGGTTCCTCGATAAAGCGGTTGATGGAGATACCCCGGCCATACTGCTCGCGAATACCCAGCAGCATTTTCGACAACAGGATCGAGTGGCCGCCCAGGTTGAAGAAGCTCTCGTCGGTGGAGATATCTTCGACAGGCAGTTCCAGCAGCTCGGCCCAGAGTTCCAGCAGGCGACTTTCGTCCGCCGTGGCGGGTAACCGGCGGCGGCTGTTTTCGGGCGTCTCCACCGGCAGCTTGAGCAACGCCCCGCGGTCGATCTTGCCGTTGCTGGCCGAAGGCAGGCTGGCCAGCTCGGTGTAGACGGTCGGTTGCATATAGTCCGGCAAGTAGCGCTCGGCATGCTGCCTGAGGGCGTCCTGGCCGCCGGCAGACTGCGGCTGGCTCATAAAGGCCAGCACCCGCCGCCGGGGATCGATGACCACCGCGATCTGGCGGTACAGCCGGCTGTCGCGCAGGCACTGCTCGATCTCCTCCGGCTCGACCCGGAAGCCGCGAATCTTCACCTGGTTGTCCCGGCGCCCGCACAGCTCGATGCCTTCGCCGGTCCACTTGGCCATGTCGCCGGTGCGGTAGGCACGCAGGCTTTCGCCCTGGCCCAGCGCCAGTTGCAGGTAACTGTCCGCCGTCTTGTCGGGATTGTTCAGGTAACCGAGGCCGACCCCGGGGCCGGCGATATACAACTCGCCGACGGTCTGCTCGGCGACTGGCTGGCGCTGTTCGTCGAGAATCAGCACCTGGCTGTTGGCGATGGCCTGGCCCAGGCTGCGATTGCCGGAGCCGGGCTGGAAGCGCCTGGCGGTGACCAGCACGGTGGTCTCGGTAGGGCCGTAGAGATTATAGAAATGGCACTGGGTCGAGAGCTTCTCGATGACATCCGGTTCGCACACGTCACCGCCGGTCATCACATGGCTCAGGCCCAGGGGCGTGTCCAGCGGCAGGATACTCAGCAGTGCCGGCGGCAGGAAGGCATGGCTGAGCCGTTGCCCGCGAATCAGCGCCAACAGTTGCAAGGGATCGCGACGCTGGTCTTCAGTCGGCACCACCAGCGCCGCGCCGCTGACCAGGGTCGGGAAGATGTCGATCAGCGACGAGTCGAAACTCAAGGTGGAGAACTGCAGCACCCGACTGGTTTCGCTGAGCTGCACATAGTCGGCATACCAGGCGGTGAAGTGGCTGAGGTTGTGCTGGCTGAGCAGCACGCCCTTGGGCTGTCCGGTGGTGCCCGAGGTATAGAGCGCCAGGCAGGGTGCCTGGGGGGCGCGTGCCTGGCGCACCAGGGGCTGATCAGTCGGTTTTTGCGCCAGGCCACGGACATCCAGGGCCGGCAGCTGTTCGGCCAGGGAAGATTGTCCGTCATGCAGCAGCAGGCTGGCGCCGGCATCCTTGAGAACGAACAGTTGGCGTTGCAGCGGGTGGCCCGGGTCCAGCGGCAGATACACCGCGCCGGCCCCGAGAATCGCCAGGATGCTGGCATACAGCGCGGGGCTCTTGTGCTGGCAGAGCCCGATCACCGGCGGTTCGGTGAACGGTCCCAGGGCATCGAGCCGGGCCAGCAGACTTTGCTGGATCGTCCGGCTCAGGTCGTGCAGTTCCCGGTAGGTCAGCGACACCCCGTCCAGGGTCAGCGCGGGGCGTTCGGCGAAACGCAGCAGGCTGCTTTCGATATGCTCGATGACCGACACCTGGGCCAGGGCCAGCAACTCGGGGCGGGCGGTCTGGTTGAGACGGTGTTCGAAAGCCAGCGTCTCAAGCCTGCGCAGATCCTGTTCCGGGTGCTCCGACGCCGATGGCAACGTGGCGGCCTCGGCAAAGTAATCGGCGTCACGGGAATAGCGGCTGACCTGCAAGGCCACCCGCTCCACCAATGCCTGGACTGCGGCGAGGCGTAGCGCCTGGCCGTTTCCGGAGCCGTCCTGATCAACCCCCAGGCGCTGGATCAGGCGGCTCCCGTCCTCCTCGACCAGCCGGCAAAGCAGGCTGAGTGCGGGCAGGCCCTGGGGCGCCACGGGCCCTTGTTCCAGGCGCAGGGCCAGGTGAATGCAGGCGCCGAGGTCGCGCCGCCAACTGGTGTGCAGCACCAGGCTGCCATCTTCGATCAACAGATCCGCCGCGCCCGGCGGTTGTGCTTCGATGGCCTGTGCGTGACTCAGGCGTTGAATCGAATGACCGTGCTGTTCCAGCTCGCGGAGCAATTCATCCAGCGCCTGGCTGCTACCGACGAGCAAAAGGGTGAGACGTCTCATGATGATCTCCTTGGCTAGATCAGGTAGTCGCTCAAGGCGTCCTGAACACAGGGCGAATCGAGCAGCGAGCTGTTGCGCAGAAAGCGCACGATATTGATCACCAGCGGATGGTGGCGATTGATCGGATACGCCAGCCCCAATGCCTCGCGCCTGAGTTCCTGGCGAATCGCCTCGCTCACCGGCAGGTGCTCGATCACGCGGAAGTCGAAGGCTTTCTGGATGTCGTTGGTCAGGTAATGGACGATGAACACCGGCAGGATCTGCGCGATCAGGTCGCGGTCGTCCTCACTCGCGGTCTGCCAGTAGATCCGCACCAGGCGCGTCCAGAACCCGGCATGCCGGCCTTCGTCGAGCAGGTGGTCGGCCATCAGGCCCTTGATCGAGGGTTTGATCGTGTCGTCCTTGGCAAAGGCCGCGACATCGTTGGTCACGGTGTTTTCCGAGATCGCCACGCAGATCAGCTCCATGGCCGCTTGCAGGTGCTCGGGGGCCATCCCCATGGCCGCCGGGATCGCCCGGCTCAGTTCGATTTCCTCGGGCAGCTCAAGGGGCTCGATGCCGGTCATGGCCACGGTCTGCTGCATGAAGTCCATGGCCACCAGGGCGTGATAATCCTCGTCCACCACCACGGTCATGGCGTCATAACGACAGGCGAACGGAAAGCGGATCGGGAAGCGCCCCTTGGCAATGCTGCGGGCGGTGCGGTCGACGATATCGGTCTCGAAAATCACCACGTCATTGATGAATTTGTAGAGGCTCTGCAGCAGCACGAAATCCCGCTGCTCCGGACACAGGGTGAGGAAACTCTCGCTGCTGACCAGGGGCTGGCGGCTCAGGGGATAGATCAGCCGATCGTCGTCCTCGAGCAGGCGCCGTGGGCGGGTGCGGATGCTGGCGCGGCTTTCCCAGGCATCGGCGAAGGAGGTGTAGTCGACGGCGTTCATGAGAGGGCCACCTCGACGGCGCGTTCGCTCAGGCTCAGTTGCAAGCCGTCCCACAGCGCCAGGCGGCTGTCCACGGCGGCCAGGGCGGCGCTGTAGATCTCCGCCTCGCGTTGCGGCTGACCGCCCACCAGGCGTTCGAGCAAGTGTTCGGCCGCCGGCCCGTGGTCCTCGGAGTCGACATCGATATGCCGTTGCAGGTAGTAGCGCAACGTCGGGGCCTGGGCGTGATCGATGCCCCACTCATCGAGAATCCGCTGGAACATCTGCGGGATGACACTTTCCCGGCCGTGCAGAAAGGCCGCGGCCACCTGATGCGCCGAGGCGTGGAGGGCGATATCGAGGGTGTTTCTGACAAAGCCGATCACCATCGGCGCGGCGTTCACCGTGCGCAGCGCGGTGTCGACCGTCACGCCTTCACGCAGCAGTTCGATGAAGTGCTCGATGGCGGCGGTGCTGGCGCCCACCTCGCGCATGGCTTCCAGATACAACTCGAAGTGGCTGCAATGGCCGGGGCCTTCGCGTTGGTCCGATTCCTCGCCAAGGACAATTTCATTGATCAGGCGTGCGGCCTGGGGGTCCCTGGGCGGCAGCCAGGGCAAAGTGGTACAGGTCAGTTCCTGTTGCAAGCGCTTGGTCAACGACATGAAGTCCCAGACCGCAAAGACATGGACTTCCATGAACCGTCGAAGGAGTGAAAGTGAATGAATCTCACTGAATACAGGGTGTTGGGTCAGTTGTTCTTTACGGGCGTCGAGAAGGTGCTTTAGTGCGCTCATTAATATTCACCACGTGTCTGCGAAGTTGAAGGGGCTGTGACAGGTTGCACGGTGTTTTCTATACGGTATGGCGGTGTCACGGTGTTGCATTGGCTAACGGGCGGACGAACAGAGTCCTCAATAAGAAATTGAAAGTATCGAGAGGAATCACGGCGTATTTAACGTACGCCAAAGTGTCATCGTGCAAGCGTTTTGAGCGTATTTTGTTTGGTGTTGCCGGGCGCCTATGTCTAGGCTGGCTAAGGCCTTGGCGACAGGGGTTGCCCGAAAGCCATTAAAAATTAATACAAATAATCAGCGCGGATCAAGTTATTTTTAGAACAATTGTAAGTGGCACTTTTTAATAGATGAGTGTCCCCGATAACACTGGCGATGCCGTGTTTTTAGGGGTGAGAGTGCCCCTTCCGAATAATAACGATCAGAATTTAAATGAATGATGGAATGCCTCATTCAACTGGCTCTCAATGGGATGGATTAATAGTTTGATAGGCGTGGCCGAGACACGGCTGATCCGTACTTCCGGCGCGTGGAAGTGCTCCTTGGTTGAGTGATGTAATCCGAAAGTTGCATGCGCAGAGCCGTACATCGCTCGTCAATTGATTATCGGTGAGCAAGCCTGTGCCCAAACGGACAGTTCTGCTATCGCCGGAAGAGGCGAAACCTGTCCGAAGCGGTGAATAGATAGGGTCATCCCGCGTGGCAGGGCGTGCGCCCACGACCTTTTTCACAAATCATGGAAAACAGCTGATGGCAGCTTGTCGGCGGTGTTGTTATCGCTCACCGACAACCCGTCTCATCAGCCTGTGGGCTGCCATGCACATCGATAGAACAGCAGACCCCGGGCCCAACAGGCGTATCGGCTCAGGGGGTCAAGACCGGGCCTGGGCCAGATAACGCAGAATCACTTCAATGCCGCGTTGCAGGTGGTGTCGCAGATTCTCCACGCACACCTCGATCTCGCCGGCCCGAGCAGCGCTGAGAAGGGCGCGATGGTCATCCTGGGAGAGTTTGCCCAGCCCCATGGCGGACAGGTTGAAACGCAGGAAGCGTTCTTCTTCCACCAGGCCCTGCTCGATCAGCTTCAACAGTTTGTGATTGGGGGCCTTGCTGTAGAGCCCCATGTGGAACAGGCGGTTGAGCCGTCCGACCTGGGTATAGTCCTGTTCGGTTTCCAGCAGATCGATATAGGCCTCGATCTGCTTGAAGTCGTTGTCATCGAGCAGGGGCACCGACAGGCGCAGGGCCTCGGTCTCCAGGAGGATCCGCAAGTCGTAGGCTTCGATGGAATTATCGACGATCAAAGGGGCAACCACGGCCCCCTTGTGATGCACCACATTCAGGAGTTCCTGGGCTTCGAGCTGGCGCAGGGCTTCACGCACGGGCATGCGGCTGACGCCGAACAGCGTCGCCAGTTCCTGTTGGCGCAAGGCCAGGCCACAGGGAAGACGCCCGTCCAGGATGGCGTTGCGCAAGGTCTCCTCAATCACCGCCCGGGCCAGATGGGCGGGTATGGGTCCATTGACGTGAACGCTGTTCAAGGGATTCGGTTTTTCCGCCACGCGACTACTCTGTTTTGAACAAGGTTGAAGGGTGATCCGATGGCACACTAGAAGCTGCCCGGGTGCTTGTCAAACCGTCCATTCTCTGCACCTGAGGCACGCGATAACGGATGATTGCATGGTGCCATTCTCTTTCACCAGCCCTCACTGAAACTATCAATCGATTCCCAAGTGGCTGTAGGGACTCGCCCTCTTGGCGATGCGTATTGCTTCCCGCGGCTCCAGTGTTTTGCACAAGGTTCCAGAACCCGGGTTTTCAAGGTATCCGGATGTGTCGGAGAGGTCCTCGGGGCACGTGAAAAAATCATCGCCTCTCACCGGCTCGGCGCCGGGGCGCTTATGAAAAAGGCCCTATTGATATTCCTTAATAGTATTTAAGTTATCTCTCTTATATCTATATCGTCATATTTCTGCGTGCTCACCGACCCTTGGGTGGGCCGTATGAACTGAACCCACACGCGACCCGCGTGAGTGTCTGATCACCAAGTGCACCTCTGAGCGTGCCCTGCGCAGGAGTCCTTCCATGTCCCTGGCTTCTTCCGTTTCGACCACCGCTGATGCCCCGGCACAGCACTTCGACGTCCGCCCCTTTGATGGATCGGTGGGCGCTGAAATCGTCGGCCTCGACTTGAGCCAGGCGCTCAATGCCGAGGACTTTGCGCGCATTCACCGTGCACACCTGGATCACTATGTGGTGGTGTTCCGCGACCAGCGCATCAGTCCCGAACAGCAGATCGCCTTCAGCCGCCGGTTTGGCGTGTTGCAGATTCATGTGCTCAAGCAATTCCTGCTGGCCGGGCACCCGGAGATCCTGATCGTTTCCAACATCGTCGAAAACGGCCAGAACATCGGCCTGGGCGATGCGGGCAAGTTCTGGCATTCCGATCTCTCCTATAAGGAGCTGCCGAGCCTCGGTTCGATGCTGCACGCCCAGGAGCTGCCATCCGAAGGCGGCGACACCCTGTTTGCCGACCAGCACAAGGCCTGGGACAGCTTGCCCGAGGCCCTGCGCAAGGCGATCGAAGGCCGTTCGGCGGCGCACTCCTACACGGCGCGTTACAGCGAGACCAAATTCGAAGGCAACTGGCGGCCGACCCTGACCCCTGAACAACTGGCCCAGGTCGCCGAGGTGGTGCATCCCATCGTGCGTACCCACCCGGAAACCGGGCGCAAGGGGTTGTTCGTCAGCGAGGGTTTCACCACGCGGATTGTCGGCCTGCCGGAAGACGAAAGTCGCCAGCTGCTGAGCGAGCTGTATGCCCACAGCGTGTTGCCGGAAAACATCTACCGCCATCAGTGGCAGCCCCACGACCTGGTGTTCTGGGATAACCGTTCGCTGGTGCACCTGGCCGCCGGTTGCCCGAGTGACCTGCGGCGCAAGCTCTACCGCACCACCATCCAGGGCGATGCCCCGTTCTGATCCGATCGCTTCAAGGAGCATCCCCATGCCTGCACCCTTTGCGCTGTGGCCGAAACTCGGCCGTCTCACCACCTCCCTCGGCCTCGGCTTGAGCCTGTTGGCCGGCAGCCTGCTGGCGCCTGCCACGGCCCAGGCCGAGGGCGAGATCCGCGTCGCCGAACAGTTCGGCATCGTCTATCTGTTGCTCAACGTGGTCCGCGACCAGCACCTGATCGAGAAATACGGCAAGGCCGAAGGCATCGATATCAAGGTCGACTGGACCCAGCTGTCCGGCGGCGCGGCGATCAATGACGCGCTGCTTTCCGGCTCGGTGGATATCGCCGGTGCGGGTGTCGGGCCCTTGCTGACCATCTGGGATCGCACCTACGGCAAGCAGAACGTCAAGGCGGTCGCTTCCCTGGGCAACTTTCCCTACTACCTGGTGAGCAACAACCCGAAGGTCAAGACCATCGCCGACTTCACCGACCAGGACCGCATCGCCTTGCCGGCGGTTGGCGTTTCCGTGCAGTCGCGCTTCCTGCAATATGCCGCGGCCAAGCAGTGGGGCGACAAGGAATTCAATCGCCTGGACAAATACACCGTCGCCGTCCCGCATCCCGACGCCACGGCGGCGCTGATCGCCGGCGGCACCGAATTGACCGGGCACTTCTCCAACCCGCCGTTCCAGGAACAGGCGCTGGAAAACCCCAACGTGCATGTGGTGCTCAACAGCTACGACCTGCTCGGGCCGAACTCGCCGACGGTGTTGTTCGCCACGGAGAAATTCCGCAACGACAACCCGAAAACCTACAAGGCTTTCGTTGACGCCCTGGCCGAAGCGGCCGAGTTCGCGCAGAAGGACAAAGGCGCGGCGGCGGACACCTACCTGCGGGTGACCAAGGCCAAGATCGACCGTGCGGCGCTGCTGAAAATCATCGACAACCCGCAGTTCGAATTCAGCGTGACGCCGAAGAACACCTACCCCCTGGCCGAGTTCCTCTATCGTGTGGGCGCCATCAAGCACAAGCCGGAATCGTGGAAGGACTACTTCTTCGAGGACGCCAAACTGTTGCAGGGGAGCTGACCGACATGAATGCCCCCTTGCAAGGCCACACGGCCAGCAACCCGAGCGTCGCCACCCCGGCGTTGCTGGCGGTCGACCAGGTCAGCCTGGAGTACCGCACGCCGGCGCGGGTGGTGCGGGCGACGCATCAGGTCAGTTTTGAAGTCGACCGCGAAGATCGTTTTGTGCTGCTCGGGCCTTCGGGCTGTGGCAAGTCGACCTTGCTCAAGGCGGTGGCCGGGTTTCTCCGGCCCTGTGAAGGCGAGATCCGCCTGCAAGGCCAGGCCGTCACCGAGCCGGGCCCGGACCGTATCGTGGTGTTCCAGGAATTCGACCAGTTGCCGCCCTGGAAAACCGTCAAGCAGAACGTGATGTTTCCGCTGCTGGCGTCCGGCACCCTCAAGCGTCGGGAGGCGGAGGAGCGGGCGCTGCATTATCTGGAGAAGGTCGGGTTGTCGGCCTTTGCCGATGCCTATCCGCACACCTTGTCCGGCGGTATGAAAGCCCGGGTGGCGATTGCCCGGGCCCTGGCGATGCAACCCAAAGTCCTGCTGATGGACGAGCCCTTCGCCGCCCTCGACGCCTTGACCCGGCGCAAGATGCAGGAGGAGTTGCTGCAGCTCTGGGAGGAGGTGCGCTTCACCCTGCTGTTCGTCACCCACTCGATTGAAGAGGCGCTGGTGGTGGGCAACCGCATTCTGCTGTTGTCACCCCATCCGGGTCGGGTACGGGCGGAGATCCACAGCCATCAGTACAACCTGCACAGCCTGGGCGGCGTCGAGTTCCAGGCGTCGGCGCGACGGATCCACCGGCTGCTGTTCGACGAAACCCCGCAGGCTGAAACCGAACTGGATTTCGCCGATATCCGCATCGCCTATTGAGCGGCTGGAGGAATGCCCGATGAGTCTTTCATCCCCTGTGCGTGAAGAATATGAAGTGGTCCTGGAGCCGTTGCTCGAGGTCCCGCTGGAGCGCGAACTGCCTCTGGGGCAACGGTTGTGGCAACAGGGCTGGTTACGCAAGAGCCTGATCCTGATCTTGCTGGCGGTGCTTTGGGAGGCCGCGGCGCGGTATCAGAACAACGATCTGTTGCTGCCGAGTTTTCTGCAGACGACGAGTGCGTTGTACGACGGCCTGATCAGTGGTGAGTTGCTGAGCAAGGTCGGGATTTCCCTGGTGGTGCTGCTCAAGGGCTATGTGCTGGGGATCGTCCTGGCGTTCGCCTTGACCACATTGGCGGTGTCGACCCAGTTCGGGCGGGATCTGCTGAGTACCCTGACTTCGATGTTCAACCCGTTGCCGGCGATTGCGTTGCTGCCGCTGGCGTTGCTCTGGTTCGGGCTGGGGCAGAACAGTTTGATTTTCGTGCTGGTGCACTCGGTGCTCTGGGCGCTGGCGCTCAATACCTATGCCGGGTTTCTCGGAGTGTCGGAGACCTTGCGCATGGCGGGGCGCAATTATGGTTTGAAGGGTTTGCGTTTTGTGCTGTTCATCCTGATTCCGGCGGCATTGCCGTCGATTCTCGCCGGGTTGAAGATTGGTTGGGCGTTTGCCTGGCGCACCTTGATCGCGGCCGAATTGGTGTTCGGCGCCACCAGCGGCAAGGGCGGGTTGGGCTGGTACATCTTCCAGAACCGCAACGAGCTCTACACCGACAAGGTATTCGCTGGCCTGGCGGTGGTGATCCTGATCGGCCTGCTGGTGGAGAACCTGGTGTTCGACACCCTGGAGCGAATCACGGTGAAGCGTTGGGGGATGCAGCGCTATAGCTAATGAGAATGCTTTTGAGAACGCCTACGTCGCGGGGTCGCGACGAAGATATTACATCTGTCCTTTGGGGTTCTTTGATGCGGGTCAATAGTCCGATGATCGGATGGAGGCATATTGATATTAGTGTTTACATGACGACCTTACTACTGTCGCGCATCGATAGGGAGGGCCATTCAACCCCCCTCCGATCTCTGCAAGAGTGGGGCGGCGATCAACAAAGTCCTGAAGCACCGGGAGGGAGCCCGACACTGTGTTTGTCTTCCTTCCCGTGAGTGGGCTACCGCCATGCCTGACATTCAGGATCTTTCCCAGGTTTTCATCCAGACCCTAGAGCAGAGCATCGACAGTGTTGTGGTCATTGATAGCCAGAACAGGGTCATCCTGTTCAACGCTGCCGCCGAAGCCTTGTGGGGGTACAGCCGGGAGGAGGTGATCGGGCAGAACGTCAGTATCCTGGTGCCACAGTTGATCCGTGCGGAGCACGACGGCTACATCGATGCCAATCGTCGCAGCGGCCTCAACAAGATCGTCGGCACCAGTCGCGACGTGCTGATCGAGCGCAAAGACGGCGCCCGGCGTTGGGGGGCGATGTCCATCTCCAAGGTCAAGAGCGACGGCCAGTTGATGTACACCGCCTTCATCAAGGACATCACGGTCCAGCATGAAGAGCGCGAACGCCTGTATCTACTGTCACTGGTGGTCGACAGCACCGAAAACGCAATCATCGTCACGGATGCCCAATGGCAGATCCGCTACGTCAACGGTGGGTTCACCGAGATGTTCGGCTATGACGAAGCCGCCGTGGTGGGACGAACGCCCATCAGCCTGATTGCCCCCTATTTCGAGGTGGGAGATATCGCCGCCATCCGTGCTCAGTTGGGGCGCGGTGAGGCATATCACTCACAGGAATTCGGTTATCGCCATGATGGCCGTCGTGTCTGGTGCAATGTCACTACCTATCCGGTGCTCGATAGCCTCGGTCACCTGACCCATACCGTCAGCGTGCTGATTGACGTGACTCATTCGCGAATGCCGGAAGTCCTGCGGCACAAAGTGCTCGAAGCGATGGTTCGAGAGGAATCACTGGCGGCCTTGATGATGTTGGTCTGCCGTGAAGTCGAGCGGATTGCCCCTGACGTGATTGCTTCGATTCTGCGGGTGGACGAAGGGGGCACCTTGCACCCCCTGGCCGCCCCCAGCTTGCCTGAACATTACTCCAATGCGCTGGATGGCTTGCGCATCGGGCCGCAAGTGGGGTCTTGCGGTACGGCGGCGTTCAGCGGTGAGCCGGTGGTTGTGGCGGACATTGCTCATCACCCGTTCTGGGAAGGTTTTCGCGACAAGGTGATTCCGTTGGGGCTCAAGGCCTGTTGGTCGACGCCGATCAAATCCAGTTCTGGCCGGGTGCTCGGGACCTTCGCGTTCTACTACCGGGAGAGGCGCGAGCCGAGCCCGCTGGATCAACTGCTGGTGAATGCCACGATCCACCTCTGCGCGCTGGCCCTGGAGCGCGAAGAGTCCCGCGCGCATATTCGTCAGTTGGCGTTTTACGATGACCTGACCGGGCTGCCCAATCGCAATATGCTGCACGCCAAGGCCGACCAGGCGATTGCCGATTCGGTGCGGAGCAAGAGCAGCCTGGCCGTGGTCTTCATTGACCTGGACCGCTTCAAGCAGGTCAACGACTCCCTTGGGCATGCGGCGGGCGATGAGTTCCTGTGCATGATCGCCCGGCGTTTGCAGGAGCGGCGACGCAAGCAGGATATTGTCTGTCGGCTGTCCGGCGATGAGTTTGTGCTGGTATTGCCGCAATGCTCGCTGGAGCAAGTGACCGATCTTCTCGTCAGTCTCAAAAGCTGCCTGAGCGTCCCGTGCCAGATCGCCGGTGTGACCCTCAAGCCGTCCGCCAGCATTGGCGTCAGTATGTTTCCCGAGGATGGCCGGACCATGGAGGTCCTGCTGCAACGGGCCGACATTGCCATGTACCAGGCCAAGACCAGCGCACGGGGCAGCGTCAGTTTCTTCAGTCACGGGCTGGATCAGATGGCCAAGGGGCGGCTGAGCCTGGAAACCGCTCTGCGTGAGGCGATTGATCGCAAACAGCTGCATCTGGTGTATCAGCCGCAGGTCGATCTCAACCATCAGGACCTGTGCGGCATCGAGGCCTTGGCGCGTTGGAATCATCCGCAATTCGGCGAGGTATCACCCTGCACGTTCATTCCCATGGCCGAGGAGTGCGGCCTGATCGGCGAGTTCGGCCAATGGTCGGTGCGTGAGGCTTGTCGGCAGCTGGCGAGCTGGCGTCGTCAGCACCTGAAAGTGCCGAGCATTTCGGTGAATCTCTCGCCGACCAATTTCCACAACCGTGATCTGCCACGTTTTATCAGTCGGGCCTTGTCGCAGAACGGACTGGTGGCGGCGGACCTGACGGTGGAGATCACCGAGAGTGTGTTGATGGACAACAACCCGGATACCTTGTGCACGATCGATGAGATTCATGCCCTTGGGGTCCGTCTGGCCATGGATGACTTCGGCACGGGCTATTCGAGTTTGAGCTACCTGCGGCGCTTGCCGATCCAGGAGCTCAAGCTCGATCGCAGTTTTGTCCACGACCTGGAAACCGACGAGACCAGCCAGGCCCTGAGCGAGGCTGTGATTCGTATCGGCGAGAGCCTGGAGTTGCGGGTGGTGGCCGAGGGGGTGGAAACCCTGGCCCAGCAAAGGATTCTCCAGGCCCAGGGCTATGAGGTGGCGCAGGGGTTTCTGATTTCAAAGCCGATGCGGGCGGCCGAGCTGGGTGCCTGGCTGGAGAGTTTTCGGCTGAATGCCTGAGGTCCTGTCGTCGACATCACTCGGCAGGTGATGAACATCCGTTGATTTTGTGGCGCCTGTCCCGCCGTCTTCGCGGGCAAGCCCTGCTCCTACAGTTTCGCGTCGGTCACAGATTTTGCGTACGACACAAACCTGTAGGAGCAGGGCTTGCCCGCGAAGGCGGCGGAACAGGCGCCACAGACTTTGGATCAGCCCGCAGTCCCCATTGCCGACGTCTCATCAATCACCGAGTCCACCCACGACTGCGCCAACTCGATCAGATGCACCGTCCCCATCGCCAACTTGCGCTTCGCCCCGTCGAGTTGATCGGCGGACTCGTAAGCCGTGGCCGCCGCCGATTGCAGGATCGACAGCGCGTTGACCAACTTGTCTTCCACGCTGAGTGACGAGGGGATACGAGTGGGCGAGGGCGAGAAGGTTGGGTGAGGTCTGAGTGGGTCGTCGCTCAGCGGCAGCCCGTAGTGCGCAAAAGCGCGTTCGGCAGCGGCGTCGAAGTGATGTTTTTCAGTTTCTACACGACGTGACGCCGGGAAAATGATCGGCGGATCCGGTGTAAGTCTTTTATCCATGGTCCAGCTCCTACGTGATAAGTGGGAGCCCTCTTTCTGCCGTTTCCACACGGCGAAAAGGTGGCAGCTGTACACAGGGTGGAAAACCGGACCAGTAGGCAACCCGGCCAGACCGAAGTCTGCCTGCGCACAGCCGCCATAGAACACATTGCAGAGCAAAAAAAGCGCCGACAATGAGCTTGGTGGCGCTGACGCGCCTACTGGTAGGTTCAGGTTTCCACACCTGGATCGCTGATTTTGCAGCGATAGGACGAAGACTAGTGACCGCTTCCAGCAGGCGCAAGGCGAAAGGATTTTCTAGGAAACTTCAGGCAAGGGAAAGGGAATTGTCCGGTCGCTAAGGATTCTGGAGAAACACCACATACCCCCGAAACCACTCATTCCCCTTCAAATACCCCGGTGCCTGCCACTCGCCGCCCTGGATCAAACCGATCTTGAACGGCACGCCCAGCCGGTTCATCCGTGGCAGATACGCGGCGTAATCGGGAATGCTGTGCCGCCCCTGATACGTCTGCACCACCACCTCATCCACCACGCCCTTGAGTTGGGCGATGGCCGCCGGGTCGGCATTGCTGCTCCAGTCCATCAGCCCGGTGATGCTCAGGCGCAACTCCGCCGGCAGTCGCTGGCGCAGGTCGCGCAGAAAAGCGGCATATTCGTCGAGATAGCGGGTGCGGGCATCGAAGTCGATCTGGATGCCGACCACCGGATTGTCCGCCTGTTGCCAGCGTTTCACCTGGCCGAGCAACTGCTGATAGACCGACTCCGGCCAACGCAGGGTGTGGGCGCGATAGACTACCCAGACCTCGCCCCGGGTCAGGCGTGGAATGGCAATGCCCTGGGCGATAAAGTTGACCGTCCGCTGCGGCGAGCGCCGCGACTCGCTGACCTGGCCTTGCAGGATGTACAGGCTCTTGGCCCGGCTCAGCACCGGCTGCGGGGCGACGCCGCTCCACAGCCAGAAACTGTCGTAGTCCCGCGCATCGACCGCCGCCCGGGCATCGGCCAACGCCAGCAGCCCGGCCAGCAACAGCCAGCGCCAGCGACCCACGGCCACTTACCAGTAGTACTGCAGCGACTTGCCCCACTGGGTGCTGGCATAGCTGGTTTTAAGCTGTTTGAACCAGGCCTTGCGCTGCGCCGGTGTCACTTCTTTCCCGCCGCAACTGTTGTAGCCCGAGGGCGCATAGCAGTTGATCGCCCGGAACAGTGCGTAGGCCTTATCCGTGGCCGACGCCTTGGTATCGCCGATCACGCTCTGGTAACCGTCGAGCCGCGAGAAGGTGCTGCCCTTGAACAAGGACGCGGTCCCGCCCAGCTCATCCGAGCCGCGCTGTCTGTCCAGGGGCATGCCGTCCAGGCTGTTGCGCAGGATAAATTCGCCCAGGCAGTTCAGTGCCTGGGGCTGCTTCGCATCGGCTTGCAAGGTCGCCGCCGTCTCGCCAATGGTCGGGCAGGTATAACCGGACTCGGCCTTGGCGCCGCTCCAGCGGAACAGCTTGAGCGGCTGGCCGTCGCCGTAGGTGTAACCCAACGAGGTGCTCAACTTGGTATCCGATGGCTCGGCGGGCAACTGCTTGAGATCGGTGGCGAAGTCCGCGTAATGGCCCAGGCGCAGGTCCTTGTAGAGCAGCACGAACAGGGCTGTATCCCGCTCGGTGGAGGCTTCGCCTTGGGCGACCTGACGCAGCAGCCCGGCGTCGGCGATATGCCGCAACAGGATGGCACGCACCTGCGCGGTCTTGATCGGCGAGTCGGCGGCAAACACCTTGGCCACCTGCTGGTTGCGCTCGTAGTGATTGGCCAGGGCCAGTTCGACCTGCTCGCGTTGCAGTGGTTGGTGGACCTGCGGCAGCAGTTGCAGCCAGAGGGCTTCGGCACCGTTCACGTCCTGTTTTGCGTCCAGGGCCAGGCCGCGCAGCATCTGCTGGCTGAAGGCGAGGTAGTCGAGTTTCGCCGGGATCTCGGTCGGCAGGCTCTTGAGCGCCAGCTCCGGTTTTTTCGCGACATACAGTTGGAACGCCGCCTGCAAATAGTCATACAGCGCCGGTTGCGCGGCGAAGATCGGTTTCTGCCCCTGGAGGATTTCCAGGGTCAGCTTGGGCGTGGCGTTCTCGCCGTATCCGGGGCGCATGCCCATCAGGTCGTCGAGGGCCTGGAACAAGGGTTGCTCGACCTTGCCGCCGCCGAGCAGCATCTTGTTGTCGATCTCTTGCACCAGCTCGTCAGGCGTCACGTTGCGCTGTTCGGCCTTGGCCTGGCCCAGTTGCCAGAGGTATTCGGTCGCCTGTTTTTCGGCATTCCCCGCCAACCAGTAGACCCGGCGCAACAGGCCACGGGCGGAGGTCGCATAGAGGCCCTCGGGCCAGGTGACGAGGTAATGCTGGAAACCTTCTTCGGCCAGTTTCAGCTGGGCCGCGTCGGCCTCTTCCTTGGTCGGCATGCCGTCGCTGTCGAAGGTGTTCTGTTGCGCCAGGTTGAGGGCGGTGCGCGCCTGCATGTACTGCGCGGTTTCCTTCAGCCAGGGTTGCGGGCTTTCGCCCAGGCTGGCGAAGGCCTGGGCGGCGTCGGCGAAGCGTCCGCTATAGAAGCTGATGGCACCGTTCAGGTAGCTGGCAAATGCTTGGCCCTGGGCCGATTGCACGGCGGGCACCAGGCTTGCTTGCTGCGCCGGCTCCCAGGCGCAGGTGCCGAGCATCTGCACGCGAGCGCGGGCCAGGGCCTGGCGCTCGGGGTCGGGCAGTTCGCTGCTGCCCAGCAACTGGTTGATAAAGGTCGTGGCGCTGTCGGCGTCGTTGCTGCGGCAGCGGCCACCCTCGCCGGACAGCAGCGAACTGACGGCGGTGTCGGCGTTTTCGCGGGTGATACCGAGTTTTCCCAGGGCCTCATCCAGCGGGGCGGCGACGGGCTTGCCTGGTTCGGCACCGACGACCGGCTCAGAGGCGGCGTCGAGGCGGGTCGTGGCGAACGGTACCGGGCCGAAGCCCGCGCCCAGGTCGTCGTTGCTCAACGGGTTGGGCGCCAGGGGCAAAGCGCCCTGGTCGGCGAGCAACAGGCGCAGGTTGACCCGGCTGTCGTTGCCCGGGTTGAGGAAGGCGAGGTTACTGCAGCCGTCGAGGCTGTACTTGAGCATTGACCAACGCGGGTAGCAGGTGTCGTCGGAACTGGCCAAGACCTGTGAGCAGAAGCCGGCGCTCACCGCCAGGGCCAGAGATGTCAGAAGACCGATACGCATGAATTGTCCCTAATTCGTTAAACGAGCGGCAGCGAGGCCGGGAATGGCGCGAATAATACCGAAGCCGGGCCACAACACCTATGCTTGTACCCAGCACGGCGTTGCAGCCTGTGATCTGCCGCACATCGGCGACCGCCCGGTCGTTCGATAAACATAGTGGCAATTGGCTTGACGCTTGATACGGCTGCCGTAGACTCGCGATTGTCCGACAAGGAGTCCCTTAATATGTGGTGTTTGCGGTTGGGTGTGTTTGGGTTGTCCTGCATGGCGTGCCTGGCTCAGGCGCAGACGCCGGCCGAGACTGACCCGCTGTTGGATAACAATAATAATGCTGCAGCGACCCATGCCGTCGCCGCGAGCGAGGCCCGTGGCGTGTTGCGCGCCCGTGACCAGGCGATGCTCGCCAGCGAGCTGTCGGGGCGTATCGTCGAGTTACCGTTCAGTGAAGGTGAAACCTTCAAGCAGGGCGACACCCTGGCGCGGTTCGACTGCTCGGCCTATCAGGCCCAGCTCAATGCCGCCCAGGCCGCCAGCCGCGGTGCCAGTGAAGAGCTGGCCCACAATAAACAGTTGGCTTCGTTGAACTCCGTCGGCCGCTTCGAAGTGGCCCGCGCCGAGGCCAAGCTCGCCGAAACCCAGGCCCAGTCCCAGGTCTACCAGGTGCAGGTCAGGCGTTGCAGCGTGATTGCGCCCTATGACGGCCAGGTCGTGCAGCGCAAGGTCCAGCGCTATGAAAGCGTCTCGGCCGGGTCGCCGATGCTGGAGATCGTCGACAACCGTACCCTGGAAATCCACCTGCTGGTGCCGTCGCGCTGGATGGGCAAGCTCAAGGCCGGCCAGACTTTCAGTTTTGTCCCGGATGAAACCGGGCAGCCACTGACTGCCACCATCAAACGCCTGGGCGCGCGGATCGATGAAGGCAGCCAGACCCTGTTGCTGGTGGCCAGCCTGCCCAAGGCCGACGGCCTGTTGGCGGGCATGAGCGGCACCGCGCGCTTCGAGGCGCTGAAATGAACGCACCGGTAGCGGGTGCCGTGGAGCGGGTGTTCGCCCAGTTCCTCGACCTTGAACGCGTGACCCGCGCTGCCCGCACCACCGAACAGCTGGCTTATAGCCTGGTCAACGACGGCCAGGCGCTGTTTGGCTTTCGCCACGCTGCCCTGCTGATCGCCGGTAAGGTGCGGGCGGTCACCGGGGTCAGCTCGGTGGAACCGAATGCGCCGTTTGTCGCCTTCGTCGAACACGCCGTGGCGCAGATTTTCAAGCTGGAACGGGCCAAGCCGGCGACCGTGGTGCCGATGGACGCCTTCACCGCTTCGGTGCGCGAGGACTGGCAGAGCCTGTCGGCGCCCCAGGTGTTCTGGCTGCCGCTGCTCGATCACAAGGGCGAGGTCTTCGGCGGCCTCTGGCTGGCCCGCGACAATCCCTGGAGCCCTTCCGAGCAGGTGCTGCTGGCGCAATTGGGCGACACCTACAGCCATGCCTGGCTCGCCTTGCAGCCCCGCCGGCCATGGCGTTTGCGTTTCACCCGCAAGCGCCAGGCGTTGCTGGTGGTCCTGGCGCTGCTGAGCCTGTTGATTCCAGTGCGCCAGTCGGTGCTGGCGCCGGCGGAAGTCGTGCCGCTGGCCGGCCGGGTGGTGGCGGCCCCGCTGGATGGGGTGATCGCCGAATTCCTGGTCAAACCGAACCAGACAGTGAAAACCGGCGACCTGCTGGTACGTTTCGAAAGCACCACCCTCAAGGCCCAGGCCGATGTGGCCCAACGTGCCCTGGGCGTGGCCGAAGCCGAATTGAAGGCCAATGCCCAGCGCGCCTTTGCCGATGCAGAGTCGAGTTCGAAGATCGATTTACTGGCGGCGCGGGTCGAGCAGAAGCGCGCCGAACGCGATTACGCCGCCGAATTGCTCAAACGCAGCGAAGTGCGCGCCGAGCGTGACGGTATCGCGGTGTTCGCCGACGCCGAACGCTGGACCGGCAAGCCGGTGCAGACCGGTGAGCGGCTGATGGAAATCGCCGACCCGAGCCAGGCCGAACTGCGCATTGAACTGGCGGTCGGCGACGCCATTGCCCTGACGTCCGACGCCGAAGTCGCGTTGTTCCTCGACAGCGACCCCTTGCAGCGTTACTCGGCCAAGCTGGAGCGGGTGGCCTACGAGGCGCAATCGACCCCAGCCGGGCAGTTGGCCTATCGCCTGGATGCCAGCTTCACCGATACCCCGGTACCGCGTATCGGCTTGCGCGGCACGGCGAAACTCTTCGGCCAGCGCGCGCCGCTGGCCTTGTACCTGCTGCGCCGGCCCTTGGCCGGGCTGCGCCAGAGCGTCGGGCTGTAATGAACCTGCCCAGCCTGCGCGCGGATCTGCAGCTCACCGCGGCCGCCCCGGCGTTGGATGGCTCGCCGCGCTGGACCCTGGCCGACCCGGTGCGCGGGCGTTATTTCAAGCTCGGTGTCCAGGCCATGCGTTTGCTGCGGCATTGGTCGCTGGGTGATCCGACGCAGGTGCTGCAAGCGGCGAACCGCGAACCGGGCCTGCCCCTGGGCGACCCGGAGCTGGAGCAGTTGCTGGGCTTTTTGCGTTCCCATGACCTGATCGCCTCGCTGGACCCGCAACAGCGTGCCAGCTATGCCTGGAAAGCCGCCGCGTCGCGCCAGAGCCTGTGGCAGATGGCGCTGCATCAATATCTGTTTTTCCGCATTCCCCTGTGGCGCCCAGATGCCTTCCTCAATCGCGCCTGGCCCTGGCTGCAACGCTTCGGCCCGCGCCTGCTGCGCTACGGTTTGCCGGCCACCCTGGGGCTCGGGGTATTCCTGGTTTCGCGGGACTGGGAGCGTTTTCTCTCGACCTTCCCGCACCTGTTCAGCCTCGGCGGGGCCATGGCCTTTGGCATCGCGCTGTTCTTCGCCAAGCTCTGCCACGAGTTCGGCCATGCCTTCATGGCCAAGCGCGCGGGGTGTCGGGTGCAGAGCATGGGCGTGGCCTTCATGGTCATGCTGCCGCTGTTCTACACCGACGTCAGCGACGCCTGGCGGATCAACGACCGCAAGGCGCGATTATTGATCGGGGCCGGCGGGGTCATGGCCGAGATGCTGTTGGCCTGTATCGCCCTGCTGGCCTGGTCGCTGTTACCGGATGGGCCGGCGCGCACGGCGGCGTTCATGCTCGCCAGCGCCACCTGGCTGACCACCCTGGCGGTCAACCTCAACCCGTTCATGCGTTTCGATGGTTATTTTCTGCTCAGCGACTTCTGGGAAATCGACAACCTTCAGGGCCGGGCCTTTGCCCTGTGCCGCTGGCGCTTGCGCGAGGCCTTGTTCGGCTATGACGAGCCGGCCCCGGAACCCTGGCCGCCGGCCATGCGCCGACGCCTGCTGTGGTGGGGCTTCCTCTCCTGGTTGTGGCGCGCGGCACTGTTTTTCGGGATCGCCCTGGCGGTCTATCACCTCTTCTTCAAATTGCTGGGCATCTTCCTGATGATGGTGGAACTGGGTTGGTTCATCTTCCTGCCGATTTTCAAGGAGACCCGCGAATGGTGGTCGCGACGTGAGCAGGCGCATACCCCACGGGTGTTGCTCAGCGGCTTGTGTCTGCTGGCGCTGCTGTTACTGGTGGTGGTGCCCTGGCGCAGCAGCGTGGAAATACCGGTGATGCTGGAAGCCGGGCGGGTCACGGCCCTGCACGCGCCGGTTGCCGCGCGGGTCAAGCAGGTCAATGTGCATGATGGGCAGATGATCGAGGCGGGCACGGTGCTGGTGGAGCTGGAGTCGCCGGACGTCGACTCGCGCTTGATCATCGTGCGCCGTGAAATCGATATCCTCCAATTGCAGATGCGCCGCCAGGCCGGACGCAGCGAGACCGCGGCGGATGTCGGTATTCTCGAACAGCGGCTGGCGGAGGCCGTGGCCGAATACCGGGGGTTGCAGGCCCGTCGTGAGCGTTTGTTGCTCAAGGCACCCCAGGCCGGCCAGGTGCGCGACCTGATGCCGCAATTGGCGGTCGGGCGCTGGGTTTCGACCAAGGAGCCGCTGGCGCGGGTGGTCGAGGGTGGCACCCGTATGCGTGGTTATCTGGCCGAAGAGGACTTGTGGCGGGTTGCGCCGGGGGCGAAAGGGCGTTTTGTCGCGGATGACCCGATGCGCCCGGCCTGGCCGGTGGAGTTGCTGGACGTCGACGCCAACGGTGTGGCAGCCATCGACCAGGAGGCGCTGACCTCCGATCATCACGGCCCGATTGCCGTGCGCCGCGACGAAAACCGTCGTCCGGAGCCGGTGCAGGCGCAGTACGGCGCCCGCTTGCGGTTGCTCGAGGATATGCCGACGCCCAGCCATCCACTGCGCGGTGTAGCGGTGTTGCAGGGACGCAGTGAGTCACTGTTGGGCACGGCCTGGCGGCGCATGGCCGCCCTGGGCGTGCGGGAGAGTGGTTTCTAGTCAGTACAACGGTTCAGGGAGTACAACCGATGTTGAACAATGCGTCTGCCGCCGGTTTGTCCATGCGGCCCTCACGGCCTACCGATGGGCCTTTTCTGCAGAGTCTCTATAAGTCGGCCCGGCCCGAGTTGCAGTGGATCGACGCCGATCCCGAGGTGGTCGAACAAGTGGTCGCCCAGCAATTCCAGGTGCAGGAGCATGGGATCGGCGAGCACTTCCCCGATGCGATACACTACGTGGTGGAAAAGCTCGACACCCCCATCGGCGTGCTCAGCGCCGACTTCGGCCCCAACGAAATCCGCGTGCTGTACCTGGCGTTTATCCCGGCGGCCCGTGGCCAGGGTTTTGGTCGTAGCGTGCTGCAAGGGGTGCAGAAGGCCGCCGAGCAGGTGCGCTGCCCGGTGGCGACGGTGGTCTGGGCGAGTAATCCCCAGGCGCGCCAGCATTACCTGGCGCTGGGGTTTCGGGTCGAAGAGAGCTCGCCAGGGGCTGAGCGCTTGATCTGGTACCCGGGGTTCAGTTGAAAGCGATATTGAAATAACCCAGGGCCGGATCACGGCCCAGGGGCGGCTCGCGGGACACGAAGACGGCGTCTACGCGGCCCAACTGCGGTAACTCCAGGGCGCACAGGCCGTCGACGAACTCCGTCGGTTCCAGGCTGCGCAACACCACGTTGAAGGGAATCCGGCTGCTTTCCGGCAGACGCGATTGCGGGCGCAGCGCGATCGATTCGATCTCGATCGGCAGCAGGCTGCCGTCGGGCAGGTGCAGCGGGCAGTGCTGTTTCATCAGCAACTGGAAGTGTTCACTTGAAACTTGTTGCAGCATCGATATTCTCCGTCATACGCGGCAAGCATCAGGGCATTTGGCTCAATACCGCTCAATCAAGGCCAAACACGGTCCCTGTAGGAGCAGAGCTTGCTCGCGAAGAGGCCCGTGAGAGCACCAAAAGCTTCGCGGCGGTGCGGCGACCTGACAGGCCCGGCTCCTACAGGTTTTGTGGCGCCTTCAAGCGCGCGTTCCTGATCAGTTACGGGAAGGGAACAGCCCTTGCAGGGCGATGCTGAAGTTCACCACCAGATACGGATTCATCGTTCCCACGGGCACGCCGCTGCCGGGTATGGCCAGGGTTCCGCCGATGGTGGTGGTGGCGCCTTTCAGGGCGACCGGCGAGGTGCCTTGCGCGTCGGAGTAGATCGCGGCCGAGGGCGGCCCGCCAGGGACGGATGCACCGATATAGGCATTGGTGGTGGTCGGTGCGGTGACCGGATTGCTGGCGACGCTCGCCAGGTTGATGGTGGTGCTGACGGTCAGGCCGGTGGTGGGGATCGCTTGCGGCGGCAGGTTGCTGCCCAGGATGGAGACGTGTTCGGTGCCGCTGGCTTCACCCATTACCCGGGTCGTCAGGCCCAGTCCGGTGCCCTGGGCAATGGGCAGGCGGCTTTGCAGGTTGGGCAGGCCGAAGCTCTGCTGGCCATTGCCACCGTAGGTCGTTCCCAACAAGGCGAACAACGCATTGTACTGCTGGATATTGAGCAACTGGCCGTTGCAGAGCGCCCAACCGTTAGGGGCGAAGTTGAAGCCGAACATCTGGATACTGCCGAGAAATACGTCCATAGATCCTTATCCTTCAGCTGTGTGTAAGTGAAGTGCCTTGCCCGTTGGACGGGCTGCGTAGGCCGCCGGTCCGGGTCTGCTGTGCACCGTCCTGAAGCGTAGACGCTGTCCTGGCCAGCGCCGGGTTTTTTGCATGCTCAAGGTCGTGATGGGAACAGTCAGGCAAGGCGGTATCGTTCTAGCCTACAATCACCGCGTCATACCCCCCCAGGCGGGTGCAGTTGTCGATTTCTAGAGGATGGTGATGGGCGTTCCGAGCAATGATGAAGTAGCAAAACGACTTTACGGTCAGCCTGTCACGCATCCGCAATCCCTTGTCCAGTTGCTTCGCGAACCCTGGCTGATAGCCCTCCTGCTATTGGCCGTGGCGTTACGTCTTTATGAACTGACGGCCTCGGCGATCTGGGGCGACGAAGGCTCCAGCCTGCTGCTGGCCCAGTTCCCGCTGGCCGGCATCTGGTCCCATGCGTCCCACGATGTCCATCCGCCGCTGTATTTCATGCTGCTGCATGTCTGGATCGGCCTGTTCGGCGACTCGATCCTGTCGATCCGCATGATGAGTGCGGTGCCCGGGGTGATCACGGTGCTGCTCGGTACCTGGCTGGCGCACCTGGTCGCCAACCGGCGGGTCACGATGCTGACCTGCCTGCTGCTGACCCTGCTGCCCACGGCCGTACGCTACAGCCAGGAAATACGCATGTATTCGCTGATGGGCGTGTGGCTGCTGGGGGCTACCATTGCCCTGGTGTATTGGGTTCGTGAGCCCGCGCGCCAGCGTTATCTGGTGATCTATGCGCTGCTGATGGCGGCCGCCTTCTATACCCACTACTTTTCGGCGTTGTGCGTGTTGTCGCACTGGCTCTATCTGCTGGTGATCCGCCCGCAGCCCGGCAGTGCACACCGTCACATCGCGCGCCGCGAGTGGTGGTTGGCCAATGTGGCGATCGTGCTGTTGTTCCTGCCCTGGCTGCCGGGGCTGATCGACCTGGTGCGGCATATGGAGGAGTTGAAGGTCGGTGGCGATGTCGGCTGGGAGCCGCCGGTCACCTTGCGCTCGCTGCCGTCGATGCTCTGGCAACTGATGGCCCAGGACGACGGCGAAGGCATGCCGCTGTGGCTGTTCGTCACCTTGCCGGGCGTGATGGTGGCCGTGATGACATTCCTCGTCTGGAGTGATCGCAGCCGCTACCGCTTCGACACGCTGCTGGTGATCTACAGCGCCCTGCCATTGCTGCTGGTGTTCGCCATTTCGTTTGCCTCGCCGGTGTTTATCGAGCGTTACCTGACCGTGCCGGCGCTCGGCCTGCCGATTATCCTGGCCCTGGCCATCGACCGCCTGGCGCGGCGCTTCAAGGTCCTGGCCGTGTTGCTGCTGCTGGCGGTCCTGGCGGTGGAGGGCGTGGGCCTGAAGAACAACTACACCGTCGACGCCGGCGATCAGTTCAACAATATGGTCGAGTACATGAACCAGCACACCGTCGCCGGCGACCAGGTGGTGCTGGGCGATATGTTCTGGCTGCTCACCTGGGGCTACTACGACAAGAGCGCCACCGCGCCACGGCTGTACACGCCGCCCACTGCCAAGGGCGTGTCGACCCGACCCAACAACTATGGTTTCGGTACGCTCGTCGATGAAAACGCTGGCGTCTACCTTGATCGCCTGGACGACCTGCCCCAGGGCAATGGCCGGGTCTGGCTGGTGATGAGCCGCGTGGCACCGGATGAATTCCCGTCGATTCCGGACAATTGGCGAAAAATTGACCAGCATGCCGGTGGCGACACCCAGGCGGTTTTATATGAGGTCTGTCACCCTTCGTGTAGTGATGACTCACCGCAATAGGCCTGATTTAGAGCTATAAAGTCGTATTAAAGGCCTATAAACGTCTCTGTTTATGGGTTTTTAGACTTAAAATGTAGATGGTTGATATCAAAATACTACTAGTGTGAAATATTCCCTTTAGGCTACGCTTTGTCCTACAAATGGACTTCCGTCTAGGGTGAAGGGATTGCGTAGTTTTCACTTTGTCTCCGGTTTGCCGCGCTCAGGGTCAACCCTGCTGTCCGCCATTCTTCTCCAGA
This sequence comes from Pseudomonas sp. MWU13-2862, assembly GCF_023242495.1. Lineage (NCBI taxonomy): Bacteria > Pseudomonadati > Pseudomonadota > Gammaproteobacteria > Pseudomonadales > Pseudomonadaceae > Pseudomonas > Pseudomonas sp. MWU13-2862. The sequence continues at coordinate 28,672 of NZ_JALMEZ010000015.1, forward strand.
ATCCCCGCTTTCATGCCGGCATGAGCAGCCCGGTCGGCACCCTGTTCAACAGCGTGCTGGAACAGTGCAGTGCCGGCAGCGAGTTCGGCGCGGTGATCGACACCGATATGCGCCGCCGTCTGTTGCGCGGCCTGTTCGAGTCCTATTACGCCGACAAGACCGAGCAATCTGTGGTCTTCGATACCAATCGCCAGTGGTCGGCGCGCCTGCCCGCGCTGATGGACCTGTTCCCCCAGTCCAAGGTCATCGCCTGCGTGCGCAATGTCGCCTGGGTCATGGACAGTCTTGAGCGGCTGTATCGCGCCAACCCCTTCGAGAACACCAAGCTGTTCAACGACGAAGTCGAGCGCAACACCGTCTACAGCCGTTGCGAAACCCTGGCCCAGCGCAATCGCCTGGTGGGGTTCGCCTGGACCGCGCTCAAGGAAGCCTATTACGGCGAACACGCCGACTCCGTGTTGCTGGTCGACTACGACCTGCTGTCCCAGGCGCCGGAGCGGGTGTTGCGGCTGGTCTACGACTTTATTGGCGAGCCCTGGTTCGAGCACGATTTCGACCATCTGGTGTATGACGCTCCGGCATTCGACCAGGCCCTCGGGGTCGCTGGCCTGCACAAGGTCAAGCCCAAGGTGGCCATGGAGCCACGGCGCACGATCCTGCCGCCGGACCTGTTCGAAAAATATGCGCAGTTGTCGTTCTGGAACGATGGTTCAGCCAGCGCCGCCAATGTTATTCGCATGAAAACCAATACCGCGGTCAGTTGATCGCGGCTTTTTATCCCGATAAAAATCCTTTGGGCGCGCAGGTGCTCGAGTGCAGGTGAAGCATGTGGTGGAGCAAACAGAAATCGCGGGCTGAAGGTGTGAGAACCCTGGTTTCACCCATGATCATTCCGCTCGAGCCGCGCATGCTGTTCGACGGTGCCGTGGCCGCCACCGTGGCCGAGGCCGCACAGCCGGCCAATCACGCGACCGCCGATGCGGCGAAGGCGCCGGCCACCGATCATGCGACCGCGCCCGCCGATGCCCACCCGCAATCCGATGCCACGCCGACCCCGGCGCCGGCCGCCGTACCCGGCCAGTCGGTGGTCTTCGTCGACTCCCGGGTCCAGGATTTCAGTGCCCTGCTCAAGGGCGTCGCGCCCGGCACCCAGGTGGTGGTGTTGCAGGCCGGCAAGGACGGCCTGCAACAGATTGCTGATTACCTGGACACCCATCAGGGCGTGAGCACCGTGGAAATCATCGCCCACGGCAACTCGGGCGACCTGTGGCTGGGCAGCACCTACCTTTCGTCGACCAACGTCGCGGCGCGGGCCGACATATTGGCGCGTATCGGCAATGACATGAATGTCGGCGGCGATATCCTGATCTACGCCTGTAATACCGCCGAGGGTGCCACCGGCCTGGGCTTTGTCGACTCTCTGGCGCAATACACCGGGCGCGATATCGCGGCATCGACCAACCGCACTGGCCTGGGGGGCGATTGGACCCTGGAAATCGCCACCGGTACCATCGAAAGCCACAACGTACTGTCGGCCGACGCCATGGCGGCCTACCAGTACGGCCTGTCGACCATTACCGTGACCAGCAACCTTGACAGTGGCGTCGGTTCACTGCGTTCGGCCCTGAGCAGCGCGGTGGCGGGCGATATCGTTACCTTCAACGCCAGCATGACGGTCAACCTGAATTCGCAACTGATCATCAGCAAGAACCTCACCATCGAAGGTGACCTGGACCACAACGGCACACCCGATGTAACCCTCAGCGGGCAATACAAGACCCAGGTGCTCATGGTCAATTCCGGGGTCACCGCGACCCTGGACGGGCTGGTCATTACCCAGGGGTTGGCGGTGGGCAATGGCGCGGCGGCCGGGGTCGACGGCACCGCGGCGATGGGCGGCGGTATTGTCAACGCCGGTAACCTGACCCTGAACAATGTCACGGTGACCAGCAACGCGGCCTCGGGCGGCGGCGGCGGCGGCGGGGTCACGGCGCCCTACGTCGGCGGCGCGGTTGGTGGTGGCGGCGGCGGCGGTGGTGCTCTTGGCGGACAGAATGGTGGTCATGGTGGTAGCTCGGGCTTCGGTACGGGGGTCTATGGCGGTACCTCCGGCACCGCTAACCATGGCGGTACCGGCGGCGGCTACAACCCCAACTACATGGGTGGCAAGGGGGGGAGCAGCACCGGCGGCGCGGGCGGTATAGGCGCCGCCAACTACAGTAACGGTGGGGCCGGCGGCACGGCGAACAACGGCACTATCTCGATTGGCGGTGGTGGCGGCGGTTCCGGCTGGGACAAAGCCGGCCGGGCCGGTGCCTCGGCCAGCGGCGGTATCTACAACGCCAGTACCGGTACCCTGACCATCGTCGGCACTTCGGTGATTTCCGGCAACATCGCGGCTGGCGGCGGTGGTGGTGGCGGCGGTGGCCTGGGCGGCTCCGCCGACTCCGGTGGCGCGGCCGGCAAAGGCGTCGGCGCGATCTGGAACAAAGGCACGTTGTTGATGACCGCCGCCAACTTCGCGGCGATGACCGGCAACGTCGGTGGCAGCGGCTCCGGTGGTCCGGCGCTGGGCGGCGGCAGTACCGGCGCCAGCGTGGCGGCGGTGAACAATATCTTCAACGACGGCGGTACGCTCAACACCGCCTATGCGCCGGCGCCGACCGCGACCATCGTGGTGACCAACACCGCGCAGCATATCGGCAGCACCTCGCTGGTGACCATTACCTTCAACCAGGCAGTGACCGGCTTTACCAGCGCCGACCTGACGATTAGCAACGGTACCCTGGGCACCCTGAATACCAGCGACAACATCACCTACACCGCGACCTTTACACCGAACTCGAGCGTGACCAGCGCCACCAACCATATTGTCCTCGACAATACCGGCGTCACCTCCACGTCGACGGGTACACCGGGAACCGGCACCACCTCGTCCAACAACTATGCCATCGATACCGTGCGTCCGACCGCGACCGTCTCGGTGGTCGCGCCTACGCTGAGCACCACGGTCAACTCGACGGTGAACATTACCTTCAGCGAAGCGGTGAGCAGTTTCAGCCTGGCCGACATGACGGCGTCCAATGGCACCCTGAGCAACCTGACCACCAGCGACAATATCCACTGGACCGCGACCCTGACGCCGAGCGCGAGCAACAACAGCAGCGGCAACGTCATCACCCTGGACAACACCCTCTATACCGATACCGCGACCAACGCCGGTACCGGCACGACCACCTCCAACACCTACGTCGTCGACACCGTGCGACCAACCGCGACCATCGTGGTGTCCGATACAGCGCTGAACATCGGCGGTAACACGTCCCTGGTGACCATTACCTTCAGCGAGGCGGTCACTGGGCTCACGGCCGGCGCTTTCACGGTCGCCGACGGTGCCCTGAGCAACTTGAGCAGCAGTGACGGTGGCACCACCTGGACCGCAACCCTGACGGCAACCCCCGGGGTCACCCATACCGGCGATGTCATTGCCCTGAACAACACCGCGGTCAGTGATGGCGCGGGCAACGCCGGCAGTGGTACCACCAACTCCAACACCTATGCCGTCGATACCCAGCGGCCGAACGCCACCGTCGTGTTCGCCAACACCAACCTGGGCATCGGCCAGACTTCGCTGGTGACCATCACCTTCAGCGAAGCCGTGACCGGTTTCACCAACGCCGACCTGGCGGTGTCCAATGGCACCCTGAGCGCGGTGCAGACCAGTGACGGCGGCGTCACCTGGACCGCGACCTTCACCCCGACGGCGGCGATTGTCAGCGCGAGCAACCACATCACCCTGGACAACACCGGGGTCCAGGACATGGCGGGCAACGCCGGCAGCGGCAGCACCACGTCGAACAACGTGGCCATCGACGGCGTACGCCCGACCTCCACTATCGTTGTGTCGAACAACAACCTGGGTATCGGCAGCACCTCCACGGTGACCATTACCTTCAGCGAGGCGGTGAGCGGTATGGCCCTGGCCGACCTGACGACCGACAACGGTACCCTCAGCGGCCTGAGCACCAGCGACAACATCACCTATACCGCGCTGTTGACGCCGGTGCCGGGTATCACCCAAAACAACAATCACATCGTCCTGGACAACAGCACGGTGATCGACGGTGCCGGTAATAGCGGTGCCGGGACCACCAGTTCGAATGCCTATAACCTCGACAGCACGCGCCCGACTGCAACCATCGTGATGGCCAACCCGACCCTGGCGGCCGGGCAGAGTTCATTGGTGACCATCACCTTCAGCGAGGCGGTGACCGGCTTCGACAACAATGACCTGAGCGTGCCCAACGGCCTCCTGACCGCTGTCAGCACGAGCGACGGTGGCGTCACCTGGACGGCGACCTTCACCCCGACCGACGGCGTTCATGACACCACCAACCTCATTAGCCTGAACAACAGCGGTGTGCAGGATGGAGCGGGCAACGCCGGCACCGGCATCACCAACTCGGGCAACTTCACCATCGACACCGTGCGCCCGACCGCGACCATCGTGGTGGCGGATAACGCCCTGAAGATCGGCGAAACCTCGCTGGTGACCATCACCTTCAGCGAAGCCGTGACCGGCTTCAGCAACGCCGACCTGACGATCAGCAACGGCACATTGACGGGCGTGGCCAGCAACGACGGCGGCATCACCTGGACGGCGACCTTCACCCCGACCAGCAACATCACCCACAGCAGCAACGTGATCGAGCTGAACAACACGCTCGTGGCGAACGCCTCGGGCAATGCCGGCAGCGGTGTTACCGACTCCAACAACTACAGCATCGACACCCAGCGGCCGACGGCGAGCATCGTGGTGGCGAACCCGGCCCTGAATATCGGCGGCACGTCCCAGGTGACCATTACCTTCAGCGAGGCGGTGACCGGTTTCAGCAATGCCGACCTGACGGTCGCTGACGGTACGCTGAGCGCTGTCAGCACCAGCGACGGCGGCATCACCTGGACCGCGACCCTGACACCGAATGCGGCCACGACCCACACCGGCGACGTGATCAGCCTGAATAACACCTTGGTCAGCGATCTCGCCGGCAACGCTGGCGCGGGAACCACCCTGTCCAATACCTATGGTGTCGATACTGTGGCGCCGACCGCGACCATCGTGGTGTCCAACACGGCGCTGAACGTCAACGGTAGCACCTCCCTGGTGACCATCACCTTCAGCGAGACGGTCAACAATCTCACCGCCGGCGCGTTAACTGTCGCCGATGGCAGTCTGAGCAACCTGGTCCAGGTCGATGGCACCCACTGGACCGCGACCCTGACCGCGAATCCTGGGGTGACCCATACCGGCGATGTCATCACCTTGAACAACACCCTGTTCAGCGACAGCGCAAGCAATGCTGGTAGCGGTACCACTACCTCCAATACATACGCCATCGATACCCAACGCCCAACGGCCACTATCGTGGTCGCCAACAGTGCACTGAGCATCGGCCAGACCTCCCTGGTGACCATTACCTTCAGCGAGGCGGTCAGCGGGCTCACAACCGCCGCGTTCAGCGTCGCCGACGGCACCCTGAGCGGTTTGAGCAGCGGTGACGGCGGGATTACCTGGACCGCGACCCTGACCGCGACCGCCGGGGTGACTCATACCGGCGATATCATTACCCTGAACAATGCGGCCGTCAGTGACGGCGCGGGCAACGCCGGCAGCGGCAGCACCGACTCCAACACCTATAGCGTCGACACCCAGCGGCCGACGGCGAGCATCGTGGTCAACAACAGCCTGAAGATCGGCGGTACCTCGCTGGTGACCATCACCTTCAGCGAGGCGGTGACCGGTTTCAGCAATGCCGATCTGACGGTCGCCGACGGTACGCTGAGCGCGGTCAGTTCCAGCGACGGCGGCATCACCTGGACCGCGATCCTGACGCCGAATGCGGCCACGACCCACACCGGCGACGTGATCAGCCTGAATAACACCTTGGTCAGTGATCTCGCCGGCAATGCTGGCGCGGGCACCACTCTGTCCAATACCTATGGCGTCGATACCGTGGCGCCGACGGCCTCGGTGGTGATCGATCATTCGGCCCTGAATATCGGTCAGACCGCCGGGGTGACCATTACCTTCAGCGAGGCGGTGACCGGTTTCAGCAATGCCGACCTGACCGTCGCCAACGGCACGCTGAGCACGATGAGCAGCAGCGATGGCGGTATCACCTGGACCGGGACTTTTACCCCGACCAGCAATATCGCCCATGCCAGCAACGTGATCAGCCTCAACAACACGACTTACATGGACCTTGCCGGCAACGCCGGGACGGGTACCACCGACTCCAACAACTACGCTATCGATACCCAGCGTCCGACGGCGAGCATCGTGGTCGCCAACAGCGCGCTGAACATCGGCCAGACCTCCCTGGTGACCATTACCTTCAGCGAGGCGGTCAGCGGGCTCACAACCGCCGCGTTCAGCGTCGCCGACGGCACCCTGAGCGGTTTGAGCAGCGGTGACGGCGGGATTACCTGGACCGCAACCCTGACCGCGACCGCCGGGGTGACTCATACCGGCGATATCATTACCCTGAACAATGCGGCCGTCAGTGACGGCGCGGGCAACGCCGGCAGCGGCAGCACCCAGTCCAACACCTATAGTGTCGACACCCAGCGTCCGACCGCGACCATCTCCGTGGCGAACAACAACCTGGGTATCGGCCAGACCACCACGGTGACCATCGCCTTCAGCGAAGTGGTGACCGGCTTCAACCTGTCCGAGCTCAGTGTCCCCAACGGCACCCTGTCCAACCTGGCCAGCGCCGATGGCGGCAAGACCTGGACCGCGACCCTGACCCCGACGGCGGCCGTCACCGATGCCACCAACCTGATCGTGCTGGACACCAGCCTGGTCAGTGATACCGCCGGCAATGCCGGGGCGAGCATCGCGATTTCCAACAATTACGCGCTTGATGCCATTCGGCCAACGGCGACCATCAGCGTTGCCAACCCGAACCTGACCACCGGCCAGACCACCGTGGTGACCTTCACCTTCAGCGAGAAAGTCAGCAACTTCGACCTCTCGGAGCTGAGCGTGGCCAACGGCGTGCTGTCCAATCTGGCCACCCGCGATGGCGGCAAGACCTGGACCGCGACCCTGACCCCGACGGCGAACGTCACCGACCCGAGCAACTTCATCACCCTGGACAACAGCCTGGTCACGGACCTGGCCGGCAACGCCGGGACCGGCTTCGCCAACTCCAACAACTTTGCGGTCAACACGGTCGCGTTGGGCGGCGATCCGCAGTTCCGCGTGGACACGCCCGTGGTGCGGCCGGATGCGCCGAACCCACCGCTGCAGCCACAGATCAGCGTCGCCCCGACCGGCAACCTCGGCTCGCCGCTGGGCTTCCCGCCGTTGTTCGAACAGCGTAGCTCGGGAGATGGCCTGCCACCGCTGGGCAATATCTTTATCAACCCGAACGTGCTGGCACCGAGCTATATCGCCCAGGTGTTCAGTACCGACAGCGGTACCACGGGCAGTACCAGTGGTTTCCTCGGTTTTGGCGGCGGCGATGGCGGGGTGTTCGGCAGCAGTACCGTGTCGGGCATCTTCAGCCGCGAATCGGGCAACAGCGACACCTCCACCAGCCAGGTCTTCGACCGCAACGGCAAGGGGCTGGGCGACCCGGCCCAGGGCGCGCGCGGTATTTTCGGCGCGCCGACCCTGGGGCAGCAATTGCAGAAAATCAAAGACAGTGAGCAGAAACAGCTGCATGAACTAGCCTGGGCATTGGAACAAGTCGGCATCAGCGAAATGTCGGCCTGAGCACTATTGGGAAGCTGCGCCGACGCTGGTCGGCGCCTATAAAAAAGAATGCAGTAGTCAGGGGCGGTGCAAGGGATGAGAAGAAGTCATAAGTTGTTCAGCGTCAGCTTGCTGGCGCTGGTAGTCAGTGGTTGTGCCGTCACCAGCGAGCCGATCGATCGTAGTGTCAGTGAACAACGTGCCAAGAGCGATATGCAGACCATGTTCAAGGATCAGGAGCCGTTGAACGGCCCGCTGACCTTGCACCAGGCCATGGCCCGCGCGGTGAAGTACAACCTCGAAGGCCGGCTCAAGATCATGGAGGAGGCCCTGGCCAAACGCCAACTCGACCTCGCCAGCTTCGACATGCTGCCACGCATGGCATTGTCCGCCGGCTACGTCGGGCGTAACAACGTCAGCGCTTCCAGCAGCGAGAGCGTCCAGACCGGTAGCACGTCCCTGGTCCCTTCGACCTCCCAGGATCGCGACCGTCGTGTCGGCGACCTGACCATGGTCTGGAACGTGCTCGACTTCGGCGTGAGCTATATCAACGCCAAGCAGCAGGGTGACCAACGCCTGATCGTCCAGGAACGCCGGCGCAAGGTGGTCAACACCATCGTCCAGGACGTGCGTTCGGCCTACTGGCGCGCCGTGGCCGCCGAGCGCCTGCTCAAGCAGATCGACAGCCTGATGGCACGGGTCGAGCAGGCCCAGGGCAACAGCGAGAAAATGAGCGACCAGCGTATCGGTGACCCGGTCCAGGCCCTGGGTTACCAGCGCGCTTTGATCGTCGCCACGCGCCAGTTGGAAGAACAACGCAAGGCGCTGACCCTGGCCAAGACCGAGCTGGCGACCCTGATCAACCTGCCCATGGGCACCGAGCTGACCCTGGCGACCCCGGAAAACTACGAGATTCCGCAACTCAAGGTCGACATGGGCAAGCTGGAGCAGGAAGCCCTGGCCAACCGTCCGGAACTGCGCGAGCAGGACTACCAGACCCGCATCAGCGCCAACGAAACCCGCAAGGCCATGCTGCGCCTGCTGCCGGGCCTGGAATTCTCCGCCGGTGGCCATTACGACAGCAACTCCTTCCTGGTCAACGACAAGTGGGCCGACTACGGCGTCAAGGTCACCTGGAACCTGTTCAACGTGATCTCCGCCCCGGCGGCCATCGACGTCGCCAAGGCCGGTGAAGAAGTCGCCACGGCACGCCGCCAGGCCATGTCCATCGCGGTGCTGGCCCAGCTCTACGTGGCCAATGCCAACTTCAACGAAGCCGTGCGCCAGTTCAAGACCAGCCAGCAACTGTCGAATATTGACGGGCAGATCGCCGGTCAGTTGCGCAACCGCTACAAGGCTGCGGGGCTCGGTGAACTGGACCTGATCCAGGGCGAGCTCAACACCTTGCAGGCCGACCTGCGCCGCGACCTGGCCTATGCCGATCTGCGCAACGCCTATGGGCAGATCTTTGCCAGTGCCGGGCTTGATCCGCTGCCGCCGGAAGTGTCTTCGACCAAGATCCAGGCGATTGCCGGGGCCTTGGCCACCCGTGAATCCGACTGGGCCGCGGGCAAGATCGATGACCCTGTGAGGCCTGCTCAAGCGAAATGACCGACCTGTCCACGGGGTCCATCAGCGCCAGCCGGCGAGAGGCCTGTGTCGAACACTTGCTCGACAGGCTGGGCGCGGGCGGAGTGATTCCTTGAGCCGGCCGGCGTTTTCCCGCCTGCCGGTCGCCGTGGACCTGCCGCTGCTGCGCCAGGCCCTGGCGCAGGTGGGCGACAGCGCCTGGGTAGCGCATTTCAATCGCGATTATTTCACCGGCGAGTGGAGCGGGGTAGCGTTGGTGTCCGCCAACGATGCCCCGGGCGAACTGGCGCCGGGCAAGGGCGAGGCGGTTGCGCGCAAGCCTTGGCTGGAGGACTCGCGCTGGTCCTATGGCTTGCAGGGCCTGCCGTTGGAAATCCGCTCGGCGCGCCTGTTGCGGCTGGGGCCGGGTGGGCGAATTCATGAACACCGTGATTACGACCTCAGTCCTCCGGACGCCGACCGGCGCCTGCATATTCCCCTGCTCAGCCCGCCCGACGTGGAGTTCATGCTCGACGGGCAGTGCATTCCCATGAGGGCCGGCGAGTGCTGGTTTCTCGATCTGGCGCGGCCCCACAGCGTCGACAACTGGGGCGATAGCGAGCGGGTTCATCTGGTGCTCGACTGTCGCCCAAGTGCCTGGCTGGAACAGCAGATCGCCGCGGGCCTGCCGAGTACTCCGGCGCCCGGCCTGGGGCGGGCGGCCATGGGGCTCGAACAATTTCGCCAATGGCTGGAGCGTGACCCGCAACTGTGCCGTGAGCTGCAAGTGCAAACCGACAGCGAGGCTTTTATCGCCCGGACCCTGGAGCGGGCCGCCGCCCATGGCTTGCACTTCGCCCATGAGGACCTGCGCGCGGCCATGACCCGGGGCCGGCGTTGGAATCCACCATGGACGGCCTGAAGGACTGGTTGCCGATTCGCGTCTGGCGCGAAGACGCCTATTGGCGTGTCGATTGGTGCTGGTTCGGCGAGCGTCGTCTGGATCTGCCGTTCTTTGGCGATTCGGTGGACGCGGCCCTGCAACTGCCGTTCAACCAGGTCTTTCGGCGTGAGACACCGCTGGCGGTGCTCAGCGAGTGGCAATTGCCGGCGGTGGCGCCGAGCGCCTTTATCTATCACGCCTCGCGCTGTGGTTCGACGCTGATCGGTCAGATGCTGGCGCAGTTGGACAGCCATATCGTAATCAGCGAGCCGCCGCCCCTCGACCGCCTGTTGCGTGATGACCTCGATCCGCAGGGGCGGCGCGCGGCCCTGCAGGGCTTGTTGGCGGCTTACGGTCAGCGCCGCAGCGGCAGTGAGCAGGCCCTGGTGATCAAGCTGGACGCCTGGAATATCGGCGAGTTACCGTTGTTGCGCGAGTGTTTTCCCGAGACGCCCTGGTTGTTCCTGTACCGCGATCCGCTGGAAATCGCCGTGTCCCATGTGCGTCGAGCCGGACTGCATATGGTGCCGGGGATGATCGGCCATAGCGTGTTGGACACCCCGGGGCAGGATGATTCGCGGGAGGATTATATCGCTGCGCGCATCGGGCGGATCCTTCAGAAGGGTTGGGAGCACTGCGTGGCTTTTGGCGGTTTGCCGGTCAACTACAGCGAGTTGCCGGGGGCGCTGGAAGGGCATCTGGGGGCGTTCTTCGGACTCGACGCGGAGCAACGCGACCAGGTGTTTTCCGTGGCCCGACAACACGCCAAGCAGCCAGACCAGGTGTTTGTGCCGGATAGCCAGGACAAGCACCGGGAGGCATCGGAGCGGCTCAAGGAGCGGGTGGCGTTCTGGGCCGAGGGGCCTTATCAGGCATTGGAAACCTTGCGGGCCGAACGCAATCCTCCAGGAACATCCGGCCGTCTCTTGATCGCGCGCAATGGACGTCAACGCTAACGCGCGTCAGGTCTTATCTTTCTGTGACAGATCCGCCATCCCCTTCAACAACTCGATCGGCAACGGAAACACGATGGTCGAACTCTTGTCCCCGGCAATCGACGACAACGTCTGCATATACCGCAACTGCATGGCCCCCGGCTGGCGCCCGAGCATTTCGGCGGCCTGCATCAATTTTTCGGAGGCCTGCAATTCCCCTTCGGCGTGAATCACCTTGGCCCGCCGTTCCCGTTCGGCCTCGGCCTGCTTGGCGATGGCGCGGATCATCGACTCGTTGAGGTCCACATGCTTGATCTCGACGTTGGCCACCTTGATCCCCCAGGCATCGGTCTGGGCATCGAGCACCTGCTGGACATCGGAATTGAGTTTTTCCCGCTCGGCCAGCAGCTCATCCAGTTCGTGTTTGCCCAGCACCGCGCGCAACGTGGTCTGCGCCAGCTGGCTGGTGGCGGCGAGAAAATTCTCCACCTGGATAATCGCCTTCTGCGGGTCGAGCACGCGGAAATACAGCACCGCATTGACCTTGACCGAGACGTTGTCGCGGGTGATCACGTCTTGCGGCGGGACATCGTGGACCACGGTGCGCAGGTCCACCCGGACCATCTGCTGCACTAGCGGAATCAAGATGATCAGCCCCGGTCCCTTGACCTGCCAGAAGCGCCCGAGCTGGAACACCACGCCGCGTTCGTATTCGCGCAGGATGCGAAAGGTCGATGCCAGCAGCATCAGCAGCAGAAGCGCGAGCAGCGCGCCGGAGCCCAATTGCAGGACCATGATCAATCTCCTCGCCTTGGCGGGTCGTCAACGGCTTTCACTTCCAGGAGCAGGCCCTTGCGTGCGATGACCCGGACCTGTTGGCCGGGATGCAGCGGCGTGGGGCTGAGGACCTGCCAGTTTTCGCCTTGCAGTTGCACCCAACCGGCATAGGCATCGCCGGCTTTCAGGGCGGTCACCGGGGTCAGGCTGCCTTCCAGTCCGGCGTCGCCGCTGACCACCTGGCGCTGGCGGGCCTTGAGGGCCGCGACGATCAAGCCGACCAGCAGGAGCAGCCCGATCAGCATCAGGGTGAGTTTCAACGGCCGTGCGGTGTTGTCGTCGAACAGCTGTGGGTCGAACAGGACCAATGTGCCCGCCACGACGGCGACCAGGCCACCGAAGCCGATCACGCCGAAGCTGGGCAGGAGCGTCTCAGCGACGATCAGGGCGATACCCAGCAGGATCAGCCCGGAACCGGAGTCGTCGAGGGGCAATACGATCAGGGTCACGACGGAGTCGGCGCCTTCGGCAAGCTGGTGCCCGACGGGCCAGACGATCAGCCACCCGATCAACAACCAACGCCACCAGCAACGACCGCTCACTTGCATTCTCCGCGAGTTCGTTACCCCCATTAAGAAGCTTAGTCGAGCTCTGGCGACCCACCGGATAAACGCAGGCTTAGAGCCCCACGGAGCCTGTAGGAGCAGGGCTTGCCCGCGAAGCTTTTAGCGATCTCAAGGACCCTTTCGCGGGCAAGCCCTGCTCCTACAGGTTCCGTGTCGGTTCAAGATTCCGCGTATGGCCGAATTTGTGGACTCGAAGCTTTAGACCCGACTCGACTATCGAGGACCTGTGATAGCGAGAACGGTTACTGACGTTAAGCCGACGCTCCACGGCGAACTGCCTAGACTCTTACTCAAGGAATGCAGCAAACCCATCGCCCTGGGGCATTCGACAGGGCCCGGAGGTGCATCATGCGCATGGCAAAAACCGTGCAGCGCAGCCTGGAACAGGCGCGCTGCGAATTCGACATCGTCGCTCATCCGCATTCGTCCAGCAGCCTGGAAACCGCCCGCCTGGCGGGGATCCCGGCCGAACGCATGGCCAAATCGGTGGTGCTCGACGACCAGCACGGCCACTACCTGATGGCGGTCCTGCCCGCCAGCCAGCACCTGGACCTGAGCAAGGTCCGTGGCGCCAGTACCTGGCAGATCACCCGGGAAAGCACCCTGGCCTATCTGTTCCAGGATTGCGAACGCGGGGCGGTGCCGGCGCTGGGTGAGTCCTATGGCTTGAAGATGGTGGTCGACCCGCAACTGACCCGCCAGCACGACATCTACCTGGAAGCCGGCAACCACCACAACCTGGTGCATATGCAGATGGACCAGTACCTGAAGCTGGTGCCCCATGCCGAGGTGTGCGAGGTCTGTCACTGACCCCGGGCGCTGTCCGTTCTCCACTCACGCGGTGCTTCACAGCGGGAACGTGCTTGCTCGCGAAGCTGTCTGACCAGCATCGCCCTTTTCCTTGTACCGGAGACCTCCATGGAATCACCCAATCACAGCCTGCCGTCCCTGTTCAAGCAACTGGGCCTGCCCGATGACCCGGTCAGCATCGACCGCTTTATCGCCACCCACTCGCCGCTCAAGCCGGAGCTGCATCTGGCGGACGCGTTTTTCTGGAGCAAGAGCCAGGCGGACTTTTTGCGGAGCGAGATTCTCGACGATGCCGACTGGGCGGAAGTGGTGGATCAGTTGGATGTGTTGTTGAGGAAGGGGAGAGGGGTTTAATCCACGGCATGAAGTAATTGTTTCAAAACTTGACGAGCCCCCAACTGATGCGAGATATTGATAGTTAGCAAACTAACAATGCGAATCTCCCCGTGTCCAAGCACCTCGAACAGCTGCACAAGCACATCAGTGCCGGCCTCGTCGTCGCCTCGCGCCATTGGCGCCGGGTGTGCCAGACCACGCTGGTCAACTATGGGATCTCCGAAGCCTGCGCCATGCCGTTGCTGCTGGTCGGGCGCATGGGGCCGGGCGTGCGCCAGGTCACCGTGGCCCACGAAGCCGGAATGGAAAGCCCGTCGCTGGTGCGCCTGCTCGACCAGTTGTGCAATGCCGGCTATGTGCTGCGCAGCGAAGACCCGAGTGACCGCCGGGCCAAATGCCTGAGCCTGACCGAGGCCGGCGAGCACTTGATGCAGGACATCGAAATTCAGTTGATCCGCCTGCGTAGTGAAGTGCTCGACGGCATCGCTCCGGCTGATCTGGAAGCGGCGCTACGAGTCATCCGCGCGTTCGAAGCGGCCGGGCAGAACCTGGGAGTGGCGAATCCGTGAACGGTTTCTGGACCGGCATGCCCCCCGCCCGCGACTGGTTCTACGGTGTACGGACCTTCGCCGCCTCGATGATCGCGCTGTATATCGCCTTGCTGATGGAAATGCCGCGCCCGTATTGGGCCATGGCCACCGTCTACATCGTCTCCAGCCCCTTTGTCGGTCCCACCAGCTCCAAGGCCCTGTACCGCGCGGTCGGTACTTTTCTCGGCGCCTCGGCGGCGGTGCTGTTCGTCCCGCTGTTCGTGCAGACACCCTATCTGCTGGTGGTGGCGATCGCGCTCTGGACCGGCATCCTGCTATTTCTCTCGCTGCACCTGCGCACCGCCAACAGCTACGCGCTGATGCTCGCCGGCTACACCATGCCGATGATCGCCCTGCCGGTGGTCGACAACCCGCTGGGGGTGTTCGATGTGGCGGTGTCGCGGACCGAGGAGATCTTTCTCGGCATCGCCGTGGCGGCGGTGGTCGGCAGCATGTTCTGGCCCCGGCGCCTGGCCCCGGTGTTTATCGACGCGGCGGGCAAATGGTTCGGCGATGCCTCGACCTACAGCCTGCGTTTCCTTTCGCGCAACGTGCAGGCCGATGAAGTCAGCGCGCTGCGCTCGGCGATGGTGGCGACCTTCAACAGCCTCGAATTGATGATCGGCCAGTTGCCCCACGAAGGTGCCCGGCCGCAGACCGTGCGCAACACCAAGGAGTTGCGCGGGCGGATGATTCACCTGTTGCCGGTGGTCGATGCCCTGGACGATGCTCTTTACGCGATGGAGCGGCGCACGCCGGAGCTGGTGGCGCGTTTCGAACCCTTGCTCGTGGCCACCCGCGAATGGTTGGAAAGCACCACAAAAGGAGCGCCGGTTGAACGCTGGCAAAGCCTGCGGGCCGAGATCGAGAGCCTGCAACCGAGCCCGCTCGAGCTGGATGACCGACGCCAGTTGCTGTTCTCCAACGCCCTCTACCGCCTCGGCGAATGGATTGACCTGTGGCAGGACCTGCGCAGCCTGCAATATGCCATCCAGTGCGAAAGCCAGGACAGCTGGCGCGCGGTCTACCGCCACTGGCGCCTGGGCCGCCTGACGCCGTTTCTCGACCGTGGCCTGATGCTCTATTCGGCGGGCTCGACGGTGCTGGCGATCATCGTCGCTTCGGTGCTGTGGATCCTGCTCGGCTGGACCGACGGGGCCAGCGCGGTGATCCTCGCGGCGGTGGCCTGCAGCTTTTTCGCGGCGATGGACGACCCGGCGCCACAGATCTACCGGTTCTTTTTCTGGACCGCGATGTCGGTGATTTTCGCCAGCCTCTACCTGTTCGTGGTGCTACCCAACCTGCACGATTTCCCGATGCTGGTGCTGGCCTTCGCCGTGCCCTTTATCTGCGTCGGCACCCTCACCGTGCAGCCGCGTTTCTACCTGGGCACCTTGCTGACCATCGTCAACACCTCGTCCTTTATCAGCATTTCAGGGGCCTATGACGCGGACTTCCTGAACTTTTCCAACGCCAACCTGGCCGGTCCCGTGGGCCTGCTGTTCGCTTTTGTCTGGACCCTGGTGGCGCGGCCTTTCGGCGCCGAGCTGGCGGCCAAGCGCCTGACCCGTTTCAGCTGGCACGACATCGTCGGGCTGACCGAGCCGGCGACCCTGGCCGAACACCGGCACCTGGGTGCGCAGATGCTCGACCGGCTGATGCAGCACCTGCCGCGCCTGGCCATGACCGGCCAGGACACCGGCGCGGCGCTGCGCGAATTGCGGGTCGCGCTCAACCTGCTCGACCTGCTGGCCTACACCCCGCGGGTGCTGGGGGTGGCGAATGTGCTGCTCAAACAGGTGGTGGAAGAGGTCGGCGAGTACTTCCGCGCCTGCCTCGAGGCCCGCGAGCGCCTGCCGGCTCCAGCGCCTTTGCTGATGACGATGGACCGCACGCGCCGGGCCTTGAGTTCCCAGGGCCTGGACGATGGCGAAACCCGCCTGCACCTGTTGCACGCCTTGAGTGGCCTGCGCCTGGCGTTGTTGCCCGGCGTCGAGTTTGTCGATAGCGGCGATCAGCCGGAGAGCGTTCCGTATGGGATCAATGGAGTGCCGTTATGATCGGTGAGCTGGATATCAGCGGGGTGTTCCTGCCCACGCTGCTGGTGCTGATGGGCATTACGTATGCGCTGTACCTGGTGGTGCACGGGCTGTTGACGCGCGTCCACTTCTACCGCCTGGTCTGGCACCGGGCCTTGTTCAACGTCGGTCTCTACGCTTTGTTGCTGGGCGTTGTGGATTCGTTCAGTCGATACCTGATGACATGAAAAAACCTCTTTTGACCATTGGCCGTGTAGTCCTGACTTTGCTGGTGGTGATCTTCGCCTGCCTGGTGGTCTGGCGCATGGTGATGTACTACATGTTCGCGCCCTGGACCCGGGACGGGCATATCCGTGCCGATATCGTGCAGATCGCCCCGGACGTGTCCGGCCTGATCCAGCAGGTGCAGGTGCGCGACAACCAGCCGGTGAGCCGCGGCCAGGTGCTGTTCAGCATCGACCAGGATCGCTTCAAGCTGGCGCTGCGCCAGGCCAAGGCCGCCGTGGCCGACCGCCAGGAAACCCTGGCCCAGGCCCAGCGCGAGAACAAGCGCAACCGGGGTTTGGGCAACCTGGTGGCCGGTGAGCAACTGGAAGAAAGCCAGTCGCGGGTCGCCCGTGCCGAGCTGGCCCTGGCCGAAGCCCAGGTGGCGGTGGACGCCGCGCAGTTGAACCTCGATCGTTCGGTGATTCGCAGTCCGGTGGACGGCTACATCAACGACCGCGCGCCCCGTGAGCGGGAGTTCGTCACGGCCGGCCGGCCGGTGCTGGCGGTGGTGGACAGCAGCTCCTTCCATATCGACGGTTATTTCGAGGAAACCAAGCTCGACGGCATTCATGTCGGCCAGGCCGTGGACATCCGGGTGATCGGTGACAACGCGCGGTTGCGCGGGCATGTGGAAAGCATCGTCGCCGGGATCGAGGACCGTGACCGCACCAGCGGCACGAACCTGCTGCCCAACGTCAACCCGGCGTTCAGCTGGGTGCGCCTGGCCCAGCGGATTCCGGTGCGCATCGCCTTCGACGACGTGCCGGCGGACTTCCGCATGATCGCCGGACGCACGGCCACGGTGTCGATCATCGATGACGCCAAGGCCGCGCCGAAGAAAGAGGCTGCGCAATGAAACCGCTGGCGCAAGTCGCGACCCTGGGCCTTGGCCTGATGCTGTCGGCGTGCTCGATGGTCGGCCCGGATTATCACCTGCCGGCCGACTCGGCGATGCAACGCAAGGACCTGCAAGGGAATATCGCCGGTGAAGGTGACAATGTGGTGTCGGCGCCGGTGCCGACCGATTGGTGGCGGCTGTACCAGGACCCGCGCCTGGACGAGCTGGTACGCCAGGCCCTGGCGTCCAACACCGATCTGCGTGTGGCGGCGGCTAGCCTGTCACGGGCCCGGGCCCAGGTGGAAGAGGCCGAGGCGGCCGGCGGTTTCAGTGCCGGGGTGAAAGCCGGGGCCCAGCGCTTGCAGGAGTCCGGCCAGGCCTTCCTGCTGCCGGAAAAGGTCCCGGTGGCCAATATCGGTGAAATCGCGCTTTCCGCGTCCTATCAGTTCGACCTGTGGGGCACCTTGCAGCGCGGCATCGAGGCGGCCAAAGCCAATGCCGACGCTACCCAGGCGGCGGGCGATGTGGCCCGTATCACCCTGGTGGCGGATGTGGTGCGCTCCTACACCCAGGTTTGTGCGGCCAACGAAGAGCGCGGGATTGCCGAGGAGTCCCTCGCGCTGCAATCCCAGAGCACCGAGCTGACCAAGCGTCTGCGCGATGCCGGGCGTGGCGACGAAACCCAGGTCACCCGTTCCCAGACCCAATTCAAATCCCTGCGCGCCGAACTGCCGCGCTACCAGGCCGCGCGCCAGGCCGGTTTGTATCGCCTGTCGATGCTGTTGGCCAAACCCCTGGACCAACTGCCGGCGGGCGTCGCTGATTGCGCCGCGCTGCCGCATATCACTCAATTGTTGCCGGTGGGCGACGGTGCCGAGTTGCTCAAGCGCCGTCCGGATATCCGCCAGGCCGAACGCCGGCTCGCGGCAGCGACGGCCAGCATCGGCGTGGCCACGGGCGAGCTGTACCCGAACATCAGCATCGGTGCCACGGTGGGGACGGTCGGTATTCTCAAGGATCTGGGCGATCCGTCGACCAACCGTTGGGGCTTCGGCCCGGCGATCAGTTGGACCGTGCCGACCAACGGCGCCCGTGCCCGCATCCGCGAAGCCGAGGCCGGTACCCAGGGTGCCCTGGCGCACTTCGACGGTGTGGTGCTCAATGCCATCCGCGAAACCCAGACCAGCCTGGCCCAGTACACCGCGCAGCTTGATCGCCGCGATGCCCTGGCCGATGCGGGGAACTCGGCCAAGCTCGCCGCGGACCAGACGCACCGCTTCTTCAAGGCCGGTCGCGCCTCGTTCCTCGCCGACCTGCAGGCGACCCGCACCTACACCGATGTGCGCGCCCAACTGGCCTCGGCCAATACCCAGGTCGCGATGAGCCAGATCGATTTGTTCCTGGCCCTGGGCGGCGGTTGGGAAAGCGGACGAACGCCACCTGCCGAACACGCGAAACCCTGAGTCCGTTGCTATGCTTTGAACTATCGGCTGGTCGCCGCTGGTGGGGAGCGCTGGGAGAATCCTAACCATCGTGGTCAGCGTGGCCCGATGGGGATTCTAATAATGAAAAACCCTTATGCTCCTGGTTTCTGGTGTGCGGTGGTGGCGCTTGTCCTGCTTTCGGCGACCTACTTCTATGGCGTCATGCTGGCGCACCAGATCGACAAGGCCCTGGCCTTTCTCGACAGCGCCACGGCGTTGATCGCGGTGATGTCCATCGCCGTGGTGGCCTGGGCCAGTTACCAGGCGCAGCAGGTGAAGAAACGCCAGCTCTCCCAGAGCAAGACCCTGGTGCTGGTCTGGGATACCAAAGTCGCCCTGCGCCGGGTCGAAACGGTCTTCGACCGCTATTTCTGGGGCAGCTACTGGCAACCCGGTCGGACCTTCCAGGAAGTCATGGGCGAACTCACCGGTACGCCGCTGGAAAAAAGCCTTGAGATGCTCAAGATCCAATGCCTGAAACTCGACCGCGAAGTGGCCCATGACGAACGCCACTGGTTGACCAATGCCCGCGAATTGTCCGATGTGGCCACGGCCATGGCCCGTGAGCGGCATCAACTGGACGTCTGCGACCCGCGCAATGACTCGGCGGACGGCGTGGTGATCAACCGCGACTTCGAGGTGCTGGTGTACACCTGGACCGCGCGTTTGAAGACCTTCGACCATCAACTGGATGAGATGGAAGTCCAGTATTCCTGAGTCATTGCTGTTCCTGCCCGGCGGTCGTTGATCCGCCGCAAACGTGCGCGGGACGCCAATAGGCGCTGCCGAACGCACGATTCCCGTACTGCGCTGTCAGTCATTTCGCTTTTGTTCGTAGGATGAGGTGATGGCCAGTGGCCTTGTGGGCAAGGCCTTGGGGCCTGCTCCGGCAAATGCTACCCTGCGTCCCTTCGGGCATTGTCGAGCCGGCTCCGGTCAGGGGTCAGGAAGACCAGCATTTCTCCATTTAACGGACATCGATCGGGTCAATTCATGAATAAATCAGCGGGCTTGCTTTTAGGTTTTGTCGTGGTGGTCGGTGCGGTGAGCACCGTCGGCGCGTGGTACACCGGCAATCAGTTGGAAGGGGTGCTGAACACTTCGATCCAGGACGCCAACCAACAGCTGAAGACTGCCCTGGCCAGTGCCGGCGGCAGCGCGCAGATCGAGCTGGTATCGCTGGATCGCCATCTGTTCACCAGCACCGCGCACTACCGCGTCAAGTTCCAGAACCTGCAGGCCGGCGCGGAGAAGAAAGACCTCGAGCTGCTGTTCGTCGACCATATCGAGCACGGGCCGTTGCCGTGGTCGCGTCTCAAGGCGTTCAAGCTGGCGCCGGTGATGGTCAACAGCAACTACGAGCTGGAAAAGAACGACACCACCGCCAAGTGGTTCGACGCCGCCAAGGGCGCCGCGCCGCTCAAGGGCCAGGTTGCCCTGGGCTACAACCGTTCGGTGGACGGCAATGTCGAACTGGTGCCGCTGGACTTCGCGCCGAACGCCACCAGCAGCCTGAAATTCTCCGGGCTGAACCTTGCGGTGACCGCCAGCGACCAGGCGGCCAAGATCAAGCTCAACGGCTATATGGATAACCTCAAGGTCTCCACGGTCACCCCTGAGCAGGGGCCGGTGCAGGTCGAATTGAGCGGCCTGACCCTGGCCAGCGACCTGACCAAGAGCGACCTGGGTTTCTACCTGGGGCAGAACACCCTCGAGTTGAGCGAAACCAAGCTGGGCTTTGGGGTCAAGCCGGCGGTGGTCACCATCAAGGGCTTCGAGCAGAAAGACTCGACGCAAGCGCAGGGCAATGTGCTCGCCGGACGCCTGGCCTATAACATCGCCTCGATCGACTACAACGACAAGCCGGTGGGCAGTGCCCAGATGAGCTGGACGGCGAAGAACCTGGATTTCCCGGCGATGCAATCGCTGATCAAGCTGTATCAGGTCCAGTTGGAAGCCTTGCAAAAGGCCCAGGCGGCCGGGGCTGAAGACCCAGAGGCGGCGGTTCCGGAACTGACCCCGGCCCAGCAGGCCCAGGCCGAAGCGGACATCAAGCAAGTGTTGACCGGCAAGCCGCAGATCGCCCTGGAAAACTTCTCGATCAAGACCGCCAACGGTGAGAGCCGCGCCAGCCTGGTGGTGGACCTGACCAACCCGTCTTCCACCGATCTGCCACCGGTGGAACTGGGCAAGCAACTGGTTTCGCAACTGGATGCCAAGGTGTCGTTGTCCAAGCCGATGATCGCCGACCTGGCGGGCCTGCAAGCGCAGATCCAGGGTCAGACCGACCCCAAGGCGATCACCCAGCAAGCCTCGATGGCCAGTGAAATGGCCGGCACCATGGCCTTGTCCACGGAGATGGCGACGGTGCAAGGCAGCGATATCATCTCGACGCTGCACTACGCCAATGGCCAGGTGGACTTCAACGGGCAGAAAATGCCGGTGGAAGATTTCATCACCTTGCTGCTGACCAAGTTCGGTGGTGCGAGCGGCGGCGAGCAGCCTTAAGCGGCGTTCAGCCAGAGGTGACGCTTTCCAGTCGATACCCATAGCCGTAGATCGTCAGCAATTGCCAGCCGTGTTCGGCGGTCAGGCCCAGCTTGTTGCGCAGGCGATAGATATGGGTATCGAGGGGCCGCGAGGAGAGTATTTCCTCATGGGGCCAGAAGCGCTCATAGAGGTACTCGCGCGACAGCGGCCGCCCGAGGTTGCTGAACAGGCAGCGGGCCAGGCGATACTCACGCTCGGTCAGGTTGACCGGGCGGCCTGAGCGGGTCACGGTCAGTTCGGCATCGTCGAAACTCAAATCATTGAAGATGGCGATTTCGCTGGTATTGCCGCGCTGTCCGGCATGCCGGCGCAGTACCGCATTGACCCGCGCCTTGAGTTCATTGGCGCGGAACGGTTTGCTCACGTAATCGTCGGCGCCACTGCCCAGAGCCAGGACGATATCGCTCTCGGCATCGCGGCTGGTGAGCATGATCACCGGCGGCGGTACTTCCATGTGCTCACGGGTCCAGCGCAACAGCGCCAGGCCGCTGAGGTCCGGCACCTGCCAGTCGAGAATCAGCAGGTCGAAGGTTTCCCGGCGCAACTGACGCAACAGGTCCTCGCCGCGCTCGAAACCGTGCAGGGTCCAGGGGGCTTCCCCGACACCGGCCATCTGGCCCAGGGTCTGTTCGACCCGGCGCAGTTCGGCGGGTTCGTCGTCGAGTATGGCGACACGCATGTCTGGAGTTTTCTCCTGGCTTAACGGCGGATGTGTCTCTCAAAAGGGGACTCTACAGGCTATTTCCTACGCGAAGGTCTGTAAGTCGGCTGTCAAATCTGAACAATTCTGGCGATTTCCTCAAGGACCGGTGACGGCTGGCTAGGCTGATGTCAAATGGCTTTTACCCGGCGTACCGTGGCCTTTGTGGGGGCAGGCGCAGGGTAACGATTTGCACGGTCAAGGAGAAGGATCCATGGGCAGTCCCTTTCGTTTCAGCGGTTTGCCATCCTGGGCGGTGCTCGGGTTGTTGTCCGGGTTGAGCCTGTGTCTTGGTTTCGGTTTTGTCGTCGGGCTGTTCCATTACGGGGCTGCACGTCCCTCGCTGGTTGCCGAACGTTTACCCGTGGTGCCCGAGGGCAGCTGGATAGCGCCATTCTCCGCACCGACGCTATGGACCACCGGTGAGGTCATCACCCCACGGGAGCAGCCGCGCTGGGTGTTCTGACCGGCAAGGGCAATTCTGAACAAATCTGACAGATTCGCCGAGCACCGCCGTTTTACCCATAGAGTAGCTCCAGCACTAAAGGGGGCACTTTGGAGCAAGTCCGACCCATGGACGGGTGGCGGTTCGGATCCACACGGACCGCCGCCAAGGGAAGCCAGGATGCCTTCCCTTGGCCATTTTTCCGTCACACTCCGGTGCGCATTCACACAAAGCAACACAGTGTGGTCCGGCCAATTGGGGGCGCTGTGGCATGATGGGCCCGGATGGTTGTGTGCCGTCGTTCCTTTACTTCGATCCTGCTCCCTCCAGAGCCTGAGCGGCCAAGCCCATGAGCGAACGCTTTCTTTCGCACCCGTATTTTCCTGCTTTCCCGTCCCGTCCGAGCCTGCTGCTCGGCATTGTCTTCTGCCTGATCGGCCACACTGCCCTGGCGGCCACACCGGCCCTGCGCGCGCCTTACCTTGATCGCGAACAACAATGCCGTCCGCAGCCTTTTCCGGCGGTGGTGCTGCACCTGGCGGGCGAGGCCTGGAAGCTGGATGCCAAGGGCAAGCCGCTGGCGCTGGAAGAAGGGATGAGCCTGGAGGAACACGAAGGGGTGAGAACCTCGGGCGATGCCTTTGTCAGCCTGGTGCTGGGCGACGGTTCGCGGATCGTCCTGCCGTCCAACTCGCAGGTGCGTTTGCAGCTGGACGAGACGCAGTCGATCCCGCAGATACAGCTCGAACAAGGTCAGGTCGAGTCCTATGTGATCAAGCGCATCAGCGAACATGATCGCTTCCAGATTCGCACCTCGGTCGGCGTGCTCGGGGTGCGCGGTACGCACTTTCGCACCCGTAGCGAAGAGGGGCAGTCTCTGGTTGAAGTGCTCGACGGCCAGGTCGCGGTGAGTCGCGCCGAAGCGTCGCCGGCACCCGGCAACAAGGCGCGGGACAAACTGCCCGTTGCGGCTGAGCCCGCGGTCAGGGTCAACGCCCGACAGGGCCTGAAGATCCAGGACCAGGGCGAGCTCAAGCCGGTCGACCTGCTGGCGGCTCCACGCCTGCTCGGGCAGGACGGCCAGCGTGGCGACAAGCCGATCTGGCAACTTTTTCTCCAGCCCCTCGACGGCGCCCGGCGCTATCGCGCGCAGGTCGCTACCGACGCGGCGTTTCTCAATATCAAGCAGGAACGTTTTTCCAGCACCCCGGATATCCGTTTCAGTGGTTTGCAGGCGGCGTTCTACCATGTGCGGCTGTCGGCATTCGACGAGCAGGGACTTGAGGGCCAGACTGGGGTCTACGATATCTACTACTGGCCCAGGACGGTTCATGAGCAATAGCTGCGGTATCCGGCGTCCATGAGGTTGTGGCGACGGCACGAGGGACGCGAGCCGACGCAGGCACAACGGCTGTTTCGTGGTTTGTTGCGCGAATGGCTGCTGGTGGGCCTGTTGTTGCTGCCGCTGACCGCCGTGCTCTCCTTGAGCCAGAACCTGGCGTTCAGCCATTTTCTCTATGACCGGTTGAGCCGCCTGAGCCCCTTGCCGGTCGATCCACGGATCCTCCTGGTTACCATCGATGACCGCAGTCTTGAGGCCCTGGGGCGCTGGCCCTGGCCGCGCAGCGTGCATGCCGAGCTGCTCGAGCGCTTGAGCGCCGTGCAGCCCCGGGGTGTGCTGTTCGATGTGATTTTCAGCGAGCCGGAGGCTGCGGGCAGCGGCGACGAGCGCCTGGCCCAGGCCCTGTGCCGCGCCGGCAATGTGGTCTTGCCGCTGTTGCGCGAAGGCGTGCCGCGCTTTGCCACGGCGCTGGGCGAAGTCGGGCCGATCGAACCGCTGCGACGTTGCGCCAGGGCGGTCGGCCATATCAATGTCGAAGCGGATAACGACGGCGTGGTGCGCGGGGTATTCCTGCGCGAAGGTCCGGTCCACCAGCCCCGTGAGCAGTTGGCCTGGCTGGCCTATCAGATGGCGCTGCCGGAGGCTGAGCGGCAACCGATGCCCGGTGCCGGAAGTGTTTCCGAGCTCCACGGATGGCAACGGCAGAACGCCATCTTGGTGCCCTTTATCGCGGCGGCTGGCGGCTTCCCCAGCGTGCCCTATATCAGCGTGCTGCGCGGTGAGGTGCCGGCGACGCTGTTGCGTGATCGGCTGATCCTGGTGGGCGCGACCGCACCGGGCCTGGGGGATCGCTATGTCACGCCGGTGTCCGAGCAGGCCGGCACCACCGCCGGGGTGGAGATCCAGGCGAACCTGCTCAATGGCCTGTTGCAGCAGCGCAGCATTGTCGAGCTGGCGCCACTGCCGGGCATGCTGTTGTCGGTGTTGGCGGTGGCCCTCCTGCTGGGCGGGCTGTTGTTGCGTGCGCGTTATGCGTTGTGGCTGACGCTCGGCAGCATGGCCGCGGTGCTGCTGGCAGCCTGGGGGTTGTTGCGGTTCGGCCTGTGGTGGTCGCCGGCCGCCAGCCTGAGCGGTTTTTTGCTGGCTTACCTGATCTGGAACTGGCGGCGCCTGAGTGCGGTACTGGCTTACTTTGGCTGGGAATTGGCCCGTCTGAACGACGAGCCCAGGGTGCTGCCCGAACGGCGCCGGGTCGTGGTGCCCAAGGGTGATGTGTTGCAAGGTCGCATCGCGGCGTTGGAACAGGCCCTCGGGCGTACTCGCGATACCCGGCGGTTTATGGCCGATGGCCTGGAATGCCTGCCCGTGGCAACGTTGATCACCGACACCCAGGGCCAGGTGCTGCTCGCCAACCGCAGCGCGCGTGACCTGCTGGGACCCATGCTGGTCGGTGAGGACTGGCTCGATTGCCTGGCGGGCCTTGGCTTTCCCGGTGTTGGCGGGCCAGTGCGGCCAGCATTGACCGAACTGCCGAGCCAGGAATTTCGCGACAGTCGCCAGCGCACCCTGCACCTGGACCTGGCACCGCTGCGGTCAACGGAAGATGAAGTCACCGTCGGCTGGCTGTTCAGCCTGGCGGACCTGAGTCTTGCACGTGAGGCCGAGCAGCAACGGGCGACCTTGTTGCGCTTTCTGTCCCATGACCTGCGGGCGCCGCACTCGGCGATCCTGGCACTGCTGGAAGTGCAGCGCGCGCAGCACGACGATGCGCCGCTCTATCACCAGATCGAACAGCAAGTGCGCCGGGCCCTGGGTCTGACCGAGGCTTTTGTGCAGTTGGCCAAGGCCGAGTCGGAGGCTTACACCTTCGAGCCGGTGCTGTTCGCCATGCTGGTGCTGGACGCCTTCGACCAGGTGGCCCCTTTGGCCCAGCTCAAGGGCATCGAGCTGCGCCATCGGCTCGACGAGGTCGATGAAAGCCTGGTGCGGGCCGATGCCTCGCTGCTGACCCGGGCGCTGTTCAACCTGCTGGAAAACGCCATCAAGTACAGCCCTTCCGGCACCTTCGTCAGCCTCGATGTAACGGTAGCGGAGCATGAACTGACCTGCAGCGTTGGCGATCAGGGGCGGGGCATCGGCGCACAGGCATTGCCGCAGCTTTTTGAACCGTACAAACGCTTTGCCGGCCCTGACAACACCGAAGGCCTGGGGCTGGGACTGTCGATGGTCAAGGCGGTGATCGACCGGCATGAGGGGCGTATTCACTGCGCCAGCGTCGAGGGCCAGGGCACGACGTTCACGCTGTGCCTGCCTCTCTGGCAGGACTGACCGCGCGTTGCCCCAGGTCTTTTTAGTGAGCACCGACTGAATACGTATTGAGCTTGTTTTTTTGGTCTACCCTTCGAGAACGACAGGCGGGCGACGTTTTCGACTGCTGTCGCTAGGCTCCCCTGTGTGTCTGCATCAGGCAGGAGCATTGAACTCCGGCTGTCATTGGGGAAATGGACGATATGCCGCGTAATGCTCAACTCTGCCTCGGGGGCAGATTGCACACGTTGCTGGGAGTGGCGTTGTGCAGCCAGTTGCTCTGGCCCCTCAATGCCTTCGCCGATACCGCCTACGACCAGCTTATCCGGCAGGCCCGTGACGGCAGCTACACCCCGGCGCTGGTGCTCTTGCGTCAATTGCCGGCCGCGCAACAATCCGCCGGCCAGATCAGCGATCACTTGCAGATCGCCAGCTGGGCCGGGCTGGATGCCGAAGTGGTCAGTGTCTATGAAACCCAGGGTGCCCAGCGGACCTTGCCGACCCAGGCCCTGACCGCCGTCGCCCGCGCCTATCGCAACCTGAAACGCTGGGATGAGGCCGAGCGCCTGTATCGCCAGGCCCTGGAGCGTGAGCCGCAGAATGCCGACCTGCAACTGGGCCTGGCGATTACCGAGGCCGATGGCGGTGACCCCCAGGACGCGGTGCGCCGGGCGCGCGAACAGGTCGACAAACAACCCAACGACCCGGCCCGCCGCATGGCCCTGGGGTATGCGCTGACCCGCTCGGGCGCTAACAGTGATGCTTTGTTCGAGTACGACCAGGCTTTTATCCGGGCTTCGGATAAACCCGAAGTGATGCGTGAATACCTGTTCGCCCTGGAGCGCGCGCGCCTGCCGGAGCCGGCCCTGCGCCTGGCCCAGCGGCATCCCGGGCTGATCGACGCGGCCGCGACCCGGCGCCTTGAAGGCGAGCTGGCGGCCGAGCGGGTCCGCCTGGCCGAGCTGCCGACCCGAACCGAACAGGAACGTTTTGTCGTCGCCGATCGTGCCCTGGCCGACTACGACCGCTTGCTCGCGGCCTGGTCCGCGGACCCGCAGGCCCATGATGATGTGGTGCACTGGCGCATCGACCGCCTGGGTGCGCTCAAGGCCCGCTCGCGCAATGCCGAGGTGCTGAGCGAGGCGCAAAAACTGATAGATGAAGGGGTGACGATCCCACCCTATGCCCAGCGCTGGATTGCCTCGGCTTACCTCGCGGTACGCGAACCGGAGAAGGCCGTGGCGTTGTATCGGCAGATTCTCGCGGCACCCAGCGCGGACCCCATCGACCAGGCGGGCGATACCTCGGCGCTGGTCTATGCCCTGGTTGAAAGCGACCAGCCGGAAGAAGCCCGCGCGTTGGCGGACGCGCTGGCGCTCACCGTACCGCCGCGATTGCAGCTCAAGGGCGTGCCGGGCGGTGTTCCCAACGATGCCTGGCTGGACGCCCAGCAGTTGGCGGCGCAGATGGGGCAGCACAACGGCGATCTGCCCGCCAGCGAGCAAGGTCTGGAGGCGCTGGTGGCACAGGCGCCAGGTGAGGTCGGCTTGCGGGTGGCCCAGGCCGATATGTACCTGGCCCGTGAGTGGCCACGGCGTGCCGAGGCCTTGAACAAGGAAACCGAAAGCGAGGCGCCGCGCGACCTGGGGCTGGAAGTGGCCCAGGCCAACACCGCCCTGGCGTTGCAGGAGTGGCGCCAGCTCGATGTGCTGACCGACGACGTTGCCGCACGGTTTGCCGAGAGCCTGCAGGTCCAGCGCCTGGAGCGTCTGCGCGAAGTCCATGACATGGCCGAGTTGCGGGTCGAGGCCTATACCGGCAAGAGTTTTGGTGGCGGTGCCGCCGGTGCCGGTGCGGTGACCGGCAGTCGCGACTACGGCATTGAAAGCACGCTCTACAGTCCGCCGATCAATGAGGACTGGCGGTTGTTCGCCGGGGCCGGTTATGCCTTTGGCCGCTTCACCGAAGGAGATGCCCGACGGCGCTGGCAGCGGCTTGGTATCGAAGATCGGACCCGTGACATGACCCTACAGGCCGAGGTCTCCAACCAGTCCTACGGCTATGGCGACAAACTCGGCGCGCGCCTGGCGGCGGCTTTCGATATCAATGATCACTGGCAATACGGCGGCAGCCTCGAACGGCTGTCGGCAGCGACGCCGTTGCGCGCCTTGAACAGCGACATCAGCGCCAATTCGGCGAGTGCATTCCTGCGTTGGCGCGCCGACGAAAGCCGCGAGTGGAAGCTGGCGGTCACGCCCTCGCATTTCAGCGACGGCAACAATCGCACCGAGGCCCTGCTTACCGGACGCGAAGGTATCTACAGCACGGCCCATGTGCAGGTGGACCTGGGCCTGGAGGTCGGCACCAGCCACAACAGCAAGAGCGAAGACGTGCCGTACTTCAACCCCAAGTCCGACTTCAGCGTGCTGCCGACGGTGAACGTCAATCATGTGCTTTATAGCCGCTACGAAACCCAGTGGAGCCAGCAATTCCAAGTCGGTGCCGGGACCTACAGCCAGCGCGATTATTCGACAGGTGCCGTTGCGCTGCTGGGGTATGGCCAGCGGGTGAGCTGGAACGATGTGCTGGAGGCCGGAGCCAACCTGAGTTGGATCAGTCGGCCCTATGACGGTGACCGCGAACGCGACGTGCGGCTGACCGTCGATCTGACCTACCGTTTCTAGAAGGGGATGATGATGCCTTGGATCACGCGTTGCATCCTGTTGCTGGGAGCCTTGCTGATCGGTGCCTGTGCCCAGAAGCCGGTCGAATTTGTCGCGCCCGCGCAGCGTAGCGTGCCGATCAATGAAGCGCCCTGGCCGAAAAATCATTTTCTCAGCCTGACCTACCATGACATTGAGGACCGCGACCCGGACCAGGCGGTGGTTGCCGTGCGCACCGAACGCTTGCTCGAGCAACTGGCGTGGCTCAGGGAGAATGGCTATCGGCCGGTGACCGTGGACCAGATCCTGGCGGCGCGCAAGGGTGGGCCCGAGTTACCGCCAAGGGCGATTCTGCTGACCTTCGATGACGGTTACGCGAGTTTCTACACCCGCGTGATGCCGCTGCTCAGGAGCTATCAATGGCCGGCCTTGCTGGCCCCGGTCGGCGTCTGGATGGATACCCCGGCGGATAAACCGGTGGATTTTGCCGGTGACATGCGCCCGCGCACCATGTTTCTGAACTGGGCGCAGATCAAGGAAGTAGCATCCTCGGGACTGGTGGAAATCGTTGCGCACACCAACGCCAACCACCACGGCATGCTCGCCAATCCCCAGGGCAACCTGCAACCGGCGGCGGCGACCCGGCGTTACGATACGGCGACCGGTCGTTATGAAAGCGAGGCCGATTTCGAGGCTCGCACGCGCGCGGATGTGCTGGCCATCTCGGCGAAGATTCGTGCGGCCACCGGTTATTCGCCGCGGGTCTGGATCTGGCCTTACGGCACCGCCGATGGCACTGCGTTGAAAGTCATCAAGGAGCAGGGCTACCAGATCGCGCTGACCCTGGACGACGGTATCGACAGCCTCGACCAACTGATGAACAGCCCGCGCCTGCTGGTGGCGGCGGATCCGGATGGGGCGCACTACGCCAGCGCTGTTGTCGCGGTGCAGAACCGTTTGCCAATGCGCGTGGTGCATGTCGACCTGGATAATGTCTACGACCCGAACCCGGCCCAGCAGGAAGCCAACCTCGGCATGCTGGTCCAGCACGTGGCGGATATGGGCGCCAATACCGTGTTCCTGCAAGCGTTCGCCGATCCGGCGGGGGACGGCCTGGCGCGTTCGCTGTACTTCCCCAACCGCCATCTGCCGATGCGCGCCGACCTGTTCAATCGCGTTGCCTGGCAACTGCACACCCGGGCCCACGTCAAGGTCTTCGCCTGGATGCCGGTGCTGAGTTTTGCCCTGGATGAAAAACTGCCCCGGGTGACGCGTTGGGACCCGGCCAGCGGGCAGGCCTCGGTGGACCCGAAACAATACAAGCGCCTGTCGCCGTTCGACCCGAACGTACGGCGGATCATTGGTGAGATCTACGAAGACGTGGCCCGGCTGACCTCGGTCGACGGCATTCTCTACCACGACGATGCCGTGCTGTCCGACTTCGAGGATGCCAGCCCGCAGGCACTACGGACCTACGCCGCCAATGGCCTGCCGGGCACCCTCGGTGCCCTGCGCGGTGATCCGGCGACACTGCAACGCTGGACGCGGTTCAAGAGCCGCTACCTGATCGATTTCACCGCCGAACTCACCGCGAGGGTCCGCGCCATTCGCGGCCCGCAGGTACAGACAGCGCGCAACCTGTTCACAGAGCCGGTGATCGATCCTCAGAGTGAAACCTGGTTCGCCCAGAACCTCGACGACTTCCTCGCCAGCTACGACTGGACCGTGCCCATGGCCATGCCGCTGATGGAAGGGCAGAGCGAGAAACAGGCGGGCGACTGGCTGGAGGGCCTGGTCGGCAAGGTCAAGCAACGCCCGGGCGCGCTGGATCGCACGGTGTTCGAGTTGCAGGCCCGGGACTGGCGGCAGAAGCCGGCGACGGACCTCGACGGTGAACTGCTGGCTGACTGGATGGGACGACTCAAGCGCCAGGGCGCCAGCAGTTTTGGTTATTACCCGGACAACTTCCTGGATGGCCGCCCGGCTGTGCAGGCCGTGCGCCCGGCACTTTCCAACAAGTGGAATCCTTAGATCATGATGGATCGAATCCTGGCACTGATCGTCCTGGCGCTCGTCCTGGGGGTTCCCCTCGGCGTGATTTTCCTGGTGACCGGGCAATTCCTGATGGACTTCGTGTTTTTCTACCCGTTGTTCATGTCGGGGTTGTGGATGGCCGGCGGCCTGTACTTCTGGTTGCACTGGGAACGTCGCTGGCCCTGGGAAGCCGATACCCTGCCGCCGGCACTGGCGGGTGAGCCGCTGATCTCGATCCTGATCCCTTGCTTCAACGAAGGGGCGAATGTCGGCGAAACCATCGAGGCTGCATTGGCCCAGCATTACCCGAACATCGAAGTGATCGCCATCAATGACGGCTCCAAGGACAACACCGGTCAGTTGCTCGATGGCCTGGCGCTGCTCGACCCGCGCTTGCGGGTGATTCACCTGGCACAGAACCAGGGCAAGGCGGTGGCCCTGCGCATGGGCGCCGTGGCGGCCCGCAGCGAGTATCTGGTGTGCATTGATGGCGACGCCTTGCTGGCACCGCACACGGCGGCCTACCTGGTGGCGCCGATGCTGGAGAACGCCCGCCTGGGTGCCGTGACCGGCAACCCGCGGATCCGCACCCGCTCGACCCTGGTCGGGCGGGTCCAGGTCGGTGAATTTTCTTCGATCATCGGTTTGATCAAGCGCACGCAGCGGGTCTTCGGGCGGATTTTCACCATCTCCGGGGTGATCTGCGCCTTCCGCCGTACGGCGCTGGACCGGGTGGGCTACTGGAGCCCGGACATGATCACCGAAGACATCGATATCAGCTGGAAGCTGCAACTGGATCACTGGAGCATTTTCTACGAGCCACGGGCACTCTGTTGGATACTGATGCCGGAGACCCTGCGTGGGCTGTGGAAACAGCGGTTGCGCTGGGCCCAGGGCGGCGCCGAAGTGTTGTTCAAGAACATCCGCGGCATCTGGCAGTGGAACCATCGTTACCTGTGGCCGTTGTTGTTCGAGTACTGCCTGTCGACCGGCTGGGCGTTCACTTTCCTGTTGTCGATTCTCTTCTACGGCGTGGGCCTGTTCGTCGAGTTGCCGCCTTCGATT
Source organism: Pseudomonas sp. MWU13-2862 (assembly GCF_023242495.1). Classification (NCBI taxonomy): domain Bacteria; kingdom Pseudomonadati; phylum Pseudomonadota; class Gammaproteobacteria; order Pseudomonadales; family Pseudomonadaceae; genus Pseudomonas; species Pseudomonas sp. MWU13-2862. The sequence continues at coordinate 60,754 of NZ_JALMEZ010000015.1, forward strand.
GCCGTGCACCGCATCGTGCCGCCAGCCTTTACCGGGTTGCTGCTGGCGATGGTCTGCCTGGGGCAGTTCGCGGTCAGCGTACTGATCGACCGTCGCTACGAAAAAGACCTCTGGAAAATCATGTTCTGGGTGGTCTGGTACCCGCTGGCGTTCTGGCTGATGAGCTTCGTCACCACCCTGGTCAGCTTTCCCCGGGTGCTGTTCGGCCAGAGTCGCAAGCGGGCGCGTTGGGTCAGTCCGGATCGGGGGATCAAGCCCGTCAATGACGACAAGCAGAAGGTGCGCTCATGAAAATCATCAGAACCCGTCAGCGGCCGCTCATGCGGGTAGTCGATGTGGTCCTGACCATACTGGCCTGGATCGGTTTGTGGTATCTGCTTATCCAGGGGTTGCTGCCATTGTTCGACGGGCATACGGGGCCGCGGATCGATATCTCGTTCTTCGACGCCCTCAATACCCTGGAGGTTTATCTGTGGGTCGGCCTGTTGAATGCGGCGGTATTGATTGCCTGGGCGCGTTATCAGCAGCGCAAGAGCCGTGGTTTCAGTCGGCGCCGTTTGCCCGCGCCGGTGGTCGGGGATGAGGGCTTGAGCCGCAGTTTCAAGCTCAGCGAGGACAACTTCGCGCGGATGCGCCAGTCGGCGACGATGATCGTGCACCACGATGAGCATGGCGGGGTGCTTGAAGTGATTACGCCGCTGTATCGCGTTGAACCGCAGGAGCCGCCGCTGTCCGCGCCCCAGGTCATCCAGCTGCCGTCGGAGGATGACGGCAACCGCCCGGCGCTGTAGCGCCGGTCCGTGCCTTAACTATCTAGTGCACGAGCACGCGGTGCCGCGTTCTACGCTTTTCCCTTTTTCCATGGAACAAGGGAAATCCCATGAAAACCTCCGTAGCGGACCCTCCCGGGGAGGCCGTCGAATCGGCAGCGGTTTTACCCGATCCCCGTGGCGCCGCCCTGGAGCGTCTCGCTGAGAAACTCGGCGAACGTATTGCGGCCGCGGAGCGCCCCAGCCTGTTGCTCAACCGGTTCCAGGCGGCGCTGGTGCGTGGGCTCGATAGCCAGCACCAACTCAGGAAGCTCTTCGCGCAAGCGCCGTGTATCAGTGTGCTGCTCAAGCAGATTCTGACCGAAGTCTTTGGGCACGATCCGCACCAGCTGTTGTTCACCCCGCCATTGCGTTCCGGCGACGGGCAAACGGCTCAGACCCTTGCGCAGGTGGCGATGTCGCTGTTGCGCAATCCGTTCCTCTCCCTGGTGCCGGGTCATGCCGTGCGCCTGAGTCTGGCCGGCGAGCCGGAGCGGCTTTTGGCGCTGGACCCGGAGCAGGTGTTGGCACGTCTGAAGCGCTTGGGGCTGTCGTCCAGGTTCGACACGGCCCTGCGTGGTTATTGGCATGAACCGGCTTGTGATAGCCCTCTCTCACGGCGCGAGCGCCTGGTCGAGCTGCACAAGCTGCTGTTTCACGACAAGGCCCTGTTGGCCTATGGCACCGATGCCTTGTCCGCCGCTGGGTTCAGCATGCTGATGGGCCTGCTGGATGCGCCGACCCCGCAAGCGCGGGCGCTTGCCGGCGGCCGCTGGGGGCGACTCAGGGTGTCGGAGCTGGTCTGGCCCGGCAAGGATTCGGCGACGGTGGCCTTGAGCGGTGCTTTGCACCTGCGGGGTTCCGGTAGTGCCGAGCGGGGGCGGCAGGTGATCTTCGTGCCTGGGGGGGCTGAGGAGTTTTTCGAGTTTGACAGCCACGCTGAGATGCAGCGCGGGCTTGAGGAGCTGTTCAACGCGCCGGGCAATTATCGGCCTTGGCAGTTGCTCGCGTTGCAGGAGCGCCATCAACTGTTCTCCCAACCGGATGGCCCAGCCCTGGCCTACCGTTTCCAGGGGGGAACCGAGCTCGGCGGCGATGCCCTGGCCCACAGCGCCCTGAGCCGGCTGGATACCCAGTTGGCCAACGAGTGGGCCGCCGCGTTGTTGCTCAACAGGGCGTATATGCTGCCCGATGGGGTGGTCGATGTCGGGCGCCTGACGCCGCTGCAGGCGGTGGACGCCATGCAGGAGTCGCGCACGGCGCTGACTGGCTTGCCGCCCCTGAGGACGATGCTTGCACAAAGGCTTCGACATGATGAGCGTCGTCGGAGGCTGGAAATCAGCTTCGGCAGCCTGGACGCTGATCTTCCCGTGCGCCTGCGCCAGGGCAAGGTTCGGCAGCAGGAGCTTGGTCTCCTCAAGCTGCTCGATGAACAGGACCCCGGACGCGACACGCTGGCCTATAGCGAGTTGTTGACACGCCACGCCCTTTGGCGACAACAGCTGGTTTATGTCCAGGGCCTGCTTCAGGGCAGGGACCGATACGGCCAGTCCGAATTCTGGAACACCCGGGATCGGGCGGGGGACGATCTTCCAGACAAGTTGCTCAAGGGGCGCTGGCAGGGACTGTTGCACGAGGCGAAGATGCAGCATCAGCTCGGGATGATTGATCAGGAGGAACTGGCGCGGGTGCTTGATGTGCTGCCACAGGCGTTGGCGGACGTGCGTATGGGCAATGAGACAGAAGTCGTCGCGATCAGCCTGGGGCCGCTTGACTCAGGGTGGTCGCTGACGGGCGCTTGCGTCATCGGTACCCGAGCTGCGCTGGCCGATCCGCGCTCGAGCGTATCGGCACTGCTGTTTGTGCCGGGGCGGCTGGGCGGACTGCAACGCTTCCTGACCCTCGACAGTCTTTCGCAACAGTTGGACGTCAGCTTGCGCAGTCCGGAGTGCGAAAGTCTCTGGCCGTTGATTGCCCGGGACCGGCGTGGCGAGGCACGTCGCTGGGTGCGAGGGAGGCCCGGCGGTGAGCGGATTCCCATCCACTATCAAGCGATTGAAGGGGATGCCCTGCAACAGGGACTCCAGCAACAGATCCAGGATCACCTGCGGGTCTGCCGGTTGGTCGAGAGCGGTTTGCGGCCGTTCTCTGAAATTGGCGACGCCCACAGTTCCCTGCAACTGCTGGCCCATGAATTGGAGGAGAACCTGGGCGTTCCGGATCACGATGCCCGCGAGCGCGCGCTGGACAATATTGCGCTGCTACGGCTCGGTGCGGTGCAGGCACAGGGTCTTCCCGACTGGCTGCCGACGGCAGCCCGCCCGGTCCGCCAGCAGTACGCGCGACTGTTGGCCCGCTATCAGAGAAATATGCATGCCCTGGAGCTCAAGCTGAAACGCCAGCTACCGGACCTGGACGACTTTGCCCGGGAGAGCATTATCGAGCAGCTCAAGCGCGATGGTTTTTACCCGGAACTGGATATCGACAAGCCGCTGTTCGACCTTCCCGACAGCGTCGAGCGGGTGTGGGCCGGGCATCCTGAACGCACGGTGGGCGAGGCGGGCCCGAAGACGGTGGTCAGCGAGGGGCGCACGACCTACAGCTTCTTGCGCCTGGCCCTGGAAAACCTCGATCCGCAAGCGCCCGCGACCAAACGTCGGTTGCAGCATGGACGAATACTGGATCGCACTTGGCAACAGCGACTGACGCCGGATTATCTGATGGCGACGATTTCGGCACTCGATCTTGGCGGCCACTACGACGGCCTGATCCAACGGGCTTTTTACGGCGTCGATGATCCTAGGCTCGAGCCGCTACGGGCGTTCGATCAGGTGCTGTTGTATCGGCTGGTCAGGCAGCGGGCCCGAATGGAATTGTTCAGCGCTCGGCAACAGGGGCTCAGCGACTGGGCCGCCGAGACTTTCGAGAGGGCCCTGAATGCGGAGTCTGCCGCCGACCTGCGCACCGAGCGCCTTGAACTCGAATTGTACTTTGTCACCTTCGCCGGCCGGGGTTTTGCCTGGGCTCGGCATGTGGGCAATGCCGTGGCCATCCACGACAAGGTTTCTGCAAGAACGCTCATCTATTTGCCGGGCGCTCCCCATGAGCAGGTACTGACCGAGCACACCGACCTGGCGACGGCGCAACGGGCACTGGTCAATATCGAGCGGGCGCCGCAGCGGGTGGCGGATATTGTGCAAAGGCTGGCGGCCGGTTGGGAGGCAGAAGTCATCGAGGTTTATCCCACCGAGCAAGACCCGGAGGCGCTGCGCTCAAGGCTCCTGGCGCCTGCGCGCGATGATCGGCGGCCAATCGGCCTGACGCCTTTGGGGGCAGGTCCGATTGCCATGGTCAAACCCACTTTGCTGTTCAAGGCCATCAAGAGCTGGTGGACGAGCGAGCCGGAGCAACCCGTGCCGGATTCCGCGGCGTTGGAAAAGGAGGTCAGGCGCGAAATCGCCGAAAATCCCGGACGCTGGTTGCGGCTCAGGAAAAGCCAACGCTGGGACCTGTCGTTGGTGCTGGCGCATTCCTTTGTCCTGCGGGCGCAGCAACGGGCCCGGACAGTCTCGAACTCGGCTCGACAATTATCCCAGCTGCGCGAGTTGCATGAACGCGAACAGCGCTCGGCCTACTGGCTCAGGGTGTTGTCGGTGGTGCCCGTCGTCAGTATTGGGGTCAATGTCCGGGAGACGGCCGTGGCGTTGCGTCGATTTCACCGCAGCGGTGATCCGCGCGATGCCCTCGAGCTTTTCAAGGCGGCCCATATGACGTTGGTCGACGCCGTGCTGACCTTCTACCCGTTGAGCAAGGGCGCCGGCGTGGCTTCCCGGCCGTTACGGGTCGGTCATGGGGGCTGGTCGCGTGCGGCCTTACGGACCCTTGATCGTCGGCAGAGCCTGTTTCACAAAGGCGCGATAGCCCTGAAAACGAAGGTTGCCCCAAAACCCAAACCCCTGCTCCCCGGCTATGACGCGAAGATGACCCCCGACGATGCGGTGGCCCTGCACGGTCCGGCCAATGCCGGCAGCTACGCGAAAAACGGCGTGCAGTTCATCACCGACGGTAGCACCAGCTACGAGGTCTACCGGCCGAAGGGCGAGAGTGCCTTGCGCTTGAAGAAAACCACCGTACAGGACAATGAGCTGATTCTGTATATCCGCGAGCCGGGCGAACACCTGTTGCGCGCCGATGCGCCCGAGCCGCAGCCGGGTCCCAGTCGCGCGATGTGGCAACCCTGGACGCGGCCTGCGTTGCCGGAGTCCGCCGGTGCGCCCGTGCTGCAACTGGAATGGATGACCCGCCGGCCGGCCGTGTTGCCCGCGGATTGGAGGACTCGGGGATTGGTCCTGGAAAGCGACCAGGTCGTGGAGTTGTCGGCGAGCCGGGGGCTGTATGCACGGCGGGGGGCTGAACACGTTCGACTGCTGAAGATCGATGATCGTTATTTCGAACTGCTTCCCGATGGTTCCGGGGTTCACCCCGATATCGTTTTTCTGAAACGTCCCGTTCCGTTGTCTGCCCATGCCGAGGCCGACTTCAACCTTTGGTGGACGCGCCTGGACGAACAGCCGGTGCCGGCTACTTTTGATCCGCGCAGCCAGAGCTGGACAGTACGTTCCGCCTTGTTCAACGAGCCTCTGGAGCAGTCCCTGGCGCAACCCCTGGCGGGCATGACGCCGGTGAGCCTGCGCAAGACGGCCCGTCGGTTGATCGAGCGAACCGATATGGAGTATTCGTCGGCCACGGCGACCCGGATGGTCGCGCTCAAACGCACGCAGGAAGCCTGGAGCTCGCGGGGCGTGCGCATGGATGTGCTGCTGCGCGAACTCGATGCCCGGCCCCTGGGACAGACTTACCTGCGCATCGGTGGTGCGGCCGATACAGGGGGCTTTTCCCGGTTGGACTTCGATCCGCCCCAGGCCGTTAATCCCCGGCTTTTCGACGCCAGGGGGGCGGCCCGTATTGCCGAGTTGGCCTCGAACAGCGAGAACGCCGTGATCGACATCTTGCATCGTCATGGCTTTGTCGTGACCGAGGTCCCGAAATCCCAGTCCTTCAATACGGTCAACCTGTTCTGTACTCACCCGAACTCGGAGCATCTCTACTACATCATGCTCAAATGGACCGACAAGCGTTCGATACCCATGACCCGCTACCAAGGGGGCCCCCGACAGTTGACGGATGGCTGGTTCAACCGACATTTCGATTTGAGGCCGCTGGGTCAGCGCGCGCTGCTCAAGCCGGTCAAGGAGGCCATGGAGCAGGGGCGCCTGGTGAAGCTGATCGCGGGGCTGCAGCGCTCGGGGGATACCGGGCAGGTCACGGTGTATTTTACTCGGGTGGTCTAGGGGGTCAGAGGGCTGCGGCCATGGTTGTTGCCGGGAGGGCTTTAGCCTTTATAATCGTCCTTAACACGGCCCCTCTCGGTTGATGCGCTTTGGTGCTGAGACTGCTCAGGGGTTTTTTATTGCCTGGATTTTTCTGCTTACCGGCATGCCGCTGCCAGTAGTGGTCGACCCCCATACCCTCCAGGTTAAGTTCGAGGTGGGACAAGCTTGGGAAGTCATTTGACGGCCATTTGACTGAAGTGCCCAGAGTCACCGAGGAAAGCCTTAAAACCCAGTAGATTCAGGGAGCTGGGAAAAAGCGCTCATTTGACCGGAAGGTATGTCTTTAGACGAACAGCCCGAGGGAGCGGGCCTGCGGCGGACTATCAGTAAGGTTTGATTTCCGACTGTGCTTCGGTGCGATATCGGAGGGCCTGATTTAGTGGCTGCCTCGGTCAGAACCGGACCTGCAAACAAAAATGCCCCGAATCAACGATTCGAGGCATTTTTGTTTGCAGATGGTGCACCAGGCGGGATTCGAACCCACGACCCCTGCCTTCGGAGGGCAGTACTCTATCCAGCTGAGCTACTGGTGCTTATGCGGGCGACATCATACCCATGTCGGCTCGGGGCGTCCATTCAGGTTTTGTCGGGAAATTCTCTTCTTCGGTTTTCCGTGCTCATGGCCCCGGCCCGCCTCGGTTCGAGCCGTCCGCCTGGTAATCGCCGCCTTCGCGATTTCCAGGGACATCGCGAAGGCCCTGACTTCACGTTGATCAGAAAAACCCGGCAAAAGCGCCATTTTCGTTCTTTTTTTCGAACAGACTATTGTCCTTTACCCCCATTGATCCTAGGATTCGTTTGAGATTTCAAACGCTCTTGTCTGGGTGCTGAACCGCACGGCAATCTCATGTGCGCTATTTATGTGCTTCGGCCCGGTGAATGAATTTCCTGACGGCAGCCTCCAAGGCGCCTTTCTACAATCAATAATTCGCTGCGCATCAGCGCGGTGCTGTTAAGGAAAGCCTACATGCAGCTCAAAGACACCCAGTTGTTCCGCCAGCAAGCCTATATCGATGGGGCTTGGGTCGATGCGGACAATGGTCAGACGATCAAGGTCAACAACCCGGCTACGGGCGAAATCCTGGGGACCGTGCCGAAGATGGGCGCCGCCGAAACCCGTCGCGCCATCGAAGCCGCTGACAAGGCCCTGCCGGCCTGGCGTGCCCTGACCGCCAAAGAGCGTGCGAACAAACTGCGTCGCTGGTACGAGCTGATCATCGAGAACCAGGACGACCTGGCCCGCCTGATGACCCTCGAACAAGGCAAGCCATTGGCCGAAGCCAAGGGCGAAATCGTCTACGCCGCTTCCTTCATCGAATGGTTCGCCGAAGAAGCCAAGCGCATCTACGGTGATGTGATTCCCGGCCACCAGCCGGACAAGCGCCTGATCGTGATCAAGCAGCCGATCGGTGTCACCGCCGCCATCACCCCGTGGAACTTCCCGGCCGCGATGATCACCCGTAAAGCCGGCCCGGCCCTGGCCGCCGGTTGCACCATGGTGCTCAAGCCCGCTTCGCAAACCCCGTTCTCGGCCTTCGCCCTGGCCGAACTGGCCCAGCGTGCCGGTATCCCGAAAGGCGTGTTCAGCGTGGTGTCCGGCAGTGCCGGCGATATCGGCAGCGAGCTGACCAGCAACCCGATCGTGCGCAAACTGTCCTTCACCGGCTCGACCGAGATCGGTCGCCAACTGATGGCCGAATGCGCCAAGGACATCAAGAAGGTTTCCCTGGAACTGGGCGGCAACGCGCCATTTATCGTGTTCGACGACGCGGACCTGGATAAGGCCGTCGAAGGCGCGATCATTTCCAAGTACCGCAACAACGGCCAGACCTGCGTCTGCGCCAACCGCTTGTACATCCAGGATTCGGTCTACGACGCGTTCGCCGAGAAGCTGAAAGTGGCGGTCGCCAAACTCAAGATCGGCAACGGTCTGGACGAAGGCACCACCACCGGCCCGCTGATCGACGAGAAGGCGGTGGCCAAGGTCCAGGAACACATCGCCGACGCCCTGAGCAAAGGCGCGACCCTGCTGGCCGGCGGCAAGTCCATCGAAGGCAACTTCTTCGAGCCGACCATCCTGGTCAACGTCTCCAAGGACGCCGCCGTGGCCAAGGAAGAAACCTTCGGTCCATTGGCGCCGCTGTTCCGCTTCAAGGACGAAGCCGAAGTGATCGCGATGTCCAACGACACCGAGTTCGGCCTGGCTTCCTACTTCTACGCCCGTGACCTGGGCCGTGTGTTCCGTGTGGCCGAGGCCCTGGAATACGGCATGGTCGGTGTCAACACCGGGCTGATCTCCAACGAAGTCGCGCCGTTCGGCGGTATCAAGGCCTCGGGCCTGGGCCGTGAAGGCTCCAAGTACGGCATCGAAGACTACCTGGAAATCAAATATCTCTGCCTGGGCATCTAACCCGGTCAGGTGGTTCAGCGAGAGGGGCACGAGAGCGCTGCTCCTGTCGCGTTTCAAACGACACTTCAGTGTGGCCGGAACGCTGTACCAGTCGATCATCGTATGCTGGTGCAGTGCCTCCCTGCCGCGTCATCCTTGAACCACGCCGCCCGATGAGCGGTGAATGAGGACACCATGAGCAAGACCAACGCATCCCTGATGAAACGCCGCGAAGCCGCTGTACCCCGCGGCGTCGGCCAGATCCATCCGATCTTCGCCGACCACGCGAAGAACGCCACCGTGACCGACGTTGAAGGTCGTGAGTTCATCGACTTCGCCGGCGGTATCGCCGTGCTGAACACCGGTCACCTGCACCCGAAAATCATCGCCGCCGTGACCGAGCAGTTGAACAAGCTGACTCACACCTGCTTCCAGGTCCTGGCCTACGAACCCTACGTAGAGCTGTGCGAAAAAATCAACGCCAAGGTCCCGGGTGATTTCGCCAAGAAAACCCTGCTGGTCACCACCGGTTCCGAAGCCGTGGAAAACGCCGTGAAAATCGCCCGTGCCGCCACTGGCCGCGCCGGCGTGATCGCCTTTACCGGTGCCTACCACGGTCGCACCATGATGACCCTGGGCCTGACCGGTAAAGTCGTGCCTTACTCGGCCGGCATGGGCCTGATGCCTGGTGGCATCTTCCGCGCGCTGTACCCGAACGAACTGCATGGCGTGAGCATCGACGACTCCATCGCCAGCATCGAACGCATCTTCAAGAACGATGCCGAGCCCCGTGATATCGCTGCAATCATCATCGAGCCGGTCCAGGGCGAAGGCGGTTTCTACGTCGCGCCAAAAGAATTCATGAAGCGCCTGCGTGCCCTGTGCGACCAGCACGGCATCCTGCTGATCGCCGACGAAGTGCAAACCGGCGCCGGTCGTACCGGTACCTTCTTCGCCATGGAACAGATGGGCGTTGCCGCCGACCTGACCACCTTCGCCAAATCCATCGCTGGCGGCTTCCCGCTGGCCGGTGTCTGCGGCAAGGCCGAATACATGGACGCCATCGCTCCCGGCGGCCTGGGCGGCACCTACGCCGGTAGCCCGATTGCTTGCGCCGCGGCCCTGGCCGTGATGGAAGTGTTCGAGGAAGAGCACCTGCTGGATCGCTGCAAAGCGGTCGGCGAGCGCCTGGTGACCGGTCTGAAAGCGATTCAGGCCAAGTACCCGGTGATCGGTGAAGTGCGTGCCCTGGGCGCGATGATCGCGGTCGAGCTGTTCGAAGGCGGCGACAGCCACAAGCCGAACGCAGCGGCTGTGGCCCAGGTCGTGGCCAAGGCCCGTGACAAGGGTCTGATCCTGCTGTCCTGCGGTACCTACGGCAACGTATTGCGCGTACTGGTTCCACTGACCTCGCCGGACGAGCAGTTGGACAAAGGCCTGGCAATCATCGAAGAGTGCTTCGCCGAACTCGCCTGAGTTGTGACGCGATAGACAAAAAGACCCGCTCCGGCGGGTTTTTTTGTTTTATGAGATCGCAAGAGTGGCTTTTGGCTGTATCTGCCTGTGCGTATTGACTAATGTGTCAGGATTGCTCTCGGAGAGTGCTTGATGACCGCTGTGGATCTACCCGCTGTACCCCGTGTGTTGATTGCCGAGGCGGAGCCTTGGTCACGGGACCTGCTCAAGCAGGTGCTGTTGAACGTGCGTTGTGATGCTCGACTGGAAATTTGTGCCGACGGTCACCACGCGCTCGAGTTGCTCAGCGAACGGGCGTTCGACCTGGTGATCGCCGACTGGGAGTTGCCGGGTGTCGATGGCCTGAGCCTGCTGCGCGGTCTGCGCCAGAAAAAGCGCACGCCACTACTGCCGTTCATTCTGGTGGGCTCGCGCAATGACGTGGCCAGCGTGCGGGAAATCCTTCCGCTGCAACCGACGGCCTACCTGACCAAACCCCTGAATATGGAAAGCCTGACCCAGCGCCTGCAGGATCTGCTGCTGGACGCCGGGCAGGCGGTCTCGTGCGAAATTCCGGCCCTGGCGCCGGGCATGACCGTGGCGAAGTTTCTCGAACGACGCCGCGAGGAGTCGGACGGCGCGCCGTTGATGGCCGACGTGCAGGTGGCGGTCAATCGCAGCCTCAATCCCGGTGGCCTCGACTTGAAGGTGTTGGAGCAGGAAATTCGCACCGACCCACAAATCACGGCTGTGCTGATCGCCGCCGCCAACAGTGCGGCCCAGCATCACGGCAGCGGGGTGCAGACCCTGGCCCAGGCATTGCAGCGGCTTGGCGCGGCGCAGAGCATGAACCTGATCCTCGGCCTGACCCTCAAGCGCAGCGCCCGGCTCAGTGATGCGGCCCTGGGCGACTACGCCGAACGCTACTGGAATCTGTCGCTGCACACGGCCGAATACGGCCACTCCCTGGCGCGCTTGCTCGATCTGGATCACGAGCGTTGTTACTGCGCGGGCCTGTTGCATCGCCTGGGTGACCTGGCTTTGCTGCGTTGTCTGCAGGAATGGTTGAGCGCCGGTGGTGAGCTGGATGATGAACTGATCGGTGAATCGCTCTATGCCTTTGGGGCTGCCTTCGGTTCGGCGCTGCGCACGCGCTGGCGCCTGCCGCTGGAGCTGCGGGAGCTGATTGCGGCGGTCTACCAGCTCGGTGGCGGGGTTTACTCGCGCGAGGCCCTGGTGATGAGCCTGGCGGCGCAGATGGCACGGCTGACGCCCCACGAGGGCGTCGAAGAAATCGCCAAGAGCCGCACGGCGCGTTTGCTCAAGGTCGGCTTGCCGGAGCTGATGCGTTTGCGCAAGAACTGATCGTCTCTACGCCAATACGATCTGGTTCTTGCCCTGGCGCTTGGCCTGGTACATGGCGCTGTCCGCCCGGGCGAACAGCGGGTCGAGGGTTTCGTCCTGCGGCGTCAGGTTGGTCAGGCCCTGGCTGACGGTGACGCCGAAGCCCTTGCCGTCGTGGTTGAAGCTCAGGCGCTGGATCTCCCGTTGCAAGCGCTCGGCGATCTGCAGGGCCATCTCCGGTGCGCAACCGGGCAGCAGTGCGGCGAACTCCTCACCGCCAATGCGTCCGAACAGATCGCCCATCCGCAAGGCCCCGCGCCCGGTCTCGGCGATCCGTTGCAACACCACGTCGCCTTCGGGATGACCGTAGGTGTCGTTGATCTGCTTGAAGTCATCGATGTCCAGCAGCAGGAACGCCAGGGGCGAGTCCTGCAAGCGGGCTTCTTCGAAGGCGCGATGGGCACTGTCGAAGAAGTGCCGGCGGTTGCTACTGCCGGTCAGCACATCGGTGGTGGCCAGGCGCTGCAACTCGTCTTCCAGGGCTTTCTTCTCGGTGATGTCCTCGGCGATACCGACCACGATCACCCGCTGGCCCGGCTCGGCGTGGCGACTGATAAAGCATTTGTCGCTGAGCCAGCGGATCTGTCCGTCAGCGCTGATGATGCGGTACTCGCGGTCTTCCACCGAACCCTTTTCCAGCACTTGGGCCAGGCTGCGTTCGGCGTAGTCGAGATCGTCGGGGTAGATGCTGTTGCGCCATTCGCTGTAGTCGGCCAGCAGCAGGCCGGCCGAGCGGCCAAAGATCCGCTCGTAGGCGGGACTGACGTAGAGCATCTGCTGGCTGTTCCAGTCCAGGGCCCAGAGCACCGCATTGACGCTGACCAGCAGCGAGCTGAAGAGTTGTTCGCGTTCGCCCAGGCGTGCGACTTCGGCCTGGGCGTGCATCAGGGCCAACAGGGTTTCAGCGGCTTTTGGCCACTGTGGGAGGGAAGGCGGTTTTGAGTTCTTGTTGACCATCGGCACTCATCTCACAGGGCGTGCCGACCGTTATGGCGGCACGGCCACGCTACGGCCCGCCGGGATGGCGACGTGCTTTTGAGATAGGGCCAGGGCCGCTAAGTTCCGTTCGGCGCGCCCTGGCGGGAGGGCGCGCCGATCAACGGTGTCAGGCGACCGAGGGACGTAGCGAGTAGGTTTTCAACTGGTCGGCAAAGTCACGCAACGACTGGATGCCGCTGGCTTCGGCTTCGTGGACCCAATCCTTGATCGCGGCGAGCATGTCATGGCCATTTGAGCTGGTCTTGACCCAGATCTGTTGCAGGGCCAGGCGTTTCTCGTAAATTACCTTGAGTGCCTGGCTGTGGGCGAGCATGGTTTCGATGCGCACCTGGTGATTTTCGCTGAGCAGGCTGGTTTCCCGCGACAGCAAGCGCTTGGCGCGGTGGAACTGGTGGCGGACCGAATGATCGACCTTGGCCAGCTCCTGCTGCACCAGCGGTGCGATCACCAGCTTGCGGTACTGGGCCATGATCTGGAAGCGGTTGTTGAGGATCGCCATGGCGGTGTCCATGTCCAGGTGACCCTTGCCTTCGACCCGGTGGGCGATGGGGGCGACCCGCTGTACCTTGGCCAGGCCCAGGAAGCTGAAGACCTTGATCCAGGCCCAGCCCAGGTCGAATTCCCACTTCTTGACCGACAGCTTGGCCGAGTTGGGATAGGTATGGTGGTTATTATGCAGCTCTTCGCCGCCGATCAGGATGCCCCAGGGCACCAGGTTGGTGGCGGCATCACGGCATTCGAAGTTGCGGTAGCCGATCGCATGGCCCAGGCCGTTGATCACGCCGGCGGCCCAGAACGGAATCCACATCATCTGGATGGCCCAGACGGTGATGCCGATGGCGCCGAACAGCAGCAGGTCGATCACCGCCATGATGGCGATGCCGAGCAGCTTGTAGCGCGAGTAGAGGTTGTTCTCGAGCCAGTCGTCCGGGCAGTTCTTGCCGTAGATGCGCAAAGTCTCGGGATTGCTGGCCTCGGCCCGGTACAGTTCGGCACCGGTACGCAGGACCGTGGACAGGCCGAGGATCACCGGACTGTGGGGATCGTCGACGGTTTCACATTTTGCGTGATGTTTACGGTGGATAGCCGTCCACTCGCGAGTATTCTGTGCCGTGGTCAGCCACAGCCAGAAACGGAAGAAGTGTTTCAGGCCAGCATTGAGCTCCAGGGAGCGGTGGGCCGAATAGCGGTGCAGATAGACCGTGACGCCGACAATGGTCACGTGGGTCATCAACAGGGTGACCGCCACTGTTTGCCAGGCTGACAGGTCAAGAAAACCGTTGTACCACATAGGCTGTATGGCCCTCGAAAAAGTAAAGAACAGCCCGTGCATTATCACCGAGCCCACAGAGAAAACCAGTCGCTGTTTCAGATAAGAGTGGCGGGATGTTTCTTACTCTATAATTCCGGCCAGTTTGTAGGGCAATTTGGCGTTTCTAGAGGGATTTAGCACTGTTTATGTCGATTTCAACTCGTAATGCTCTGAGGTCAGGCCTGTTGTACCTGTTGCTGTCGGTCCTCTGGATCCAGCTCAGCCAACGCCTGTTGAGCAGCTTTTTCGATGACCCTGAACAGTTGGTGCAGTGGCAGATCGTTCGCGGTTACCTGTGGGTGAGTGTCAGCGCCGTGCTGATTTTCCTGATTCATGCCCGTTACCAGCGTTTCGGCCAGGCCGTCCCGGACTTGAAGCCCGGGTCCGAGGATCGCGAGCGCTTGCGACAGGCGGCCGCGGTGTTCGATTGCACCCGCGAGGGCGTGCTGGTCACCGACAAGGACGGCTTGATCGTCCACGTCAACCGCGCCTTTGTCGCCATTACCGGTTATCAGGAAGCCGAGGTGCTGGGAGAGCGGCCGAACCTGTTCAAGTCCGGTCGGCATTCGGCGGAGTTTTACCAGAAGGTCTATCAGACGCTGGACGCCACCGGCGAGTGGAGCGGCGAGATCTGGAACCGGCGCAAGAGCGGCGAAATCTACCCGCAATGGCAGACGATCCGCGCGATTCGCGACGATTTTGGCCAGCTCAGCCAGTATGTCGCGGTGTTTTCCGATATCAGTGCGATCAAGGACTCGCAGCACGAGTTGGCGCAACTGGCCAACTACGACCCCCTGACCGGCCTGCCCAATCGCCTGCTGTTCACCGACCGCGCCTCCCAGGCACTGGCCTCGGCGCAGGTGCACAAGCGCGGTTGTGCCTTGCTGCTGATCGACCTGGATCACTTCAAGATCATCAACGACAGCCTCGGCCACAATGTTGGCGACCAGTTGCTCAAGGCGGTCGGCGAGCGCCTGCAGCACCTCTTTGGCAGCGGGATCAGCCTGGCCCGCCTGGGCGGTGACGAGTTCGCCGTGCTGGCGGAGAACTGCCCGCAGGTGGTGCAGGCGGCGGCCCTGGCGCAGCGGGTGATCGAGGGTTTGAAGGAGCCGTTCCAGCTCGACGGGCATCAATTGTTCATCAGCGCCAGTATCGGTATCAGCCTGTTCCCCAGCGATTCGCTGAATGCCGAGCAATTGCTGCGCAATGCCGACTCGGCCTTGTTCAAGGCCAAGAGCGCGGGGCGCGAAGGTTATGCTTTGTATACCGAAGAACTGACCGCCCACGCCCAGCATCGGGTGGAAATGGCCGGTGAGTTGCGCCGGGCGCTGGAGCAGGACGAGTTGCGGGTCTATTACCAGCCGGTGCATGACCTGAGCAACAGCCGGCTGATCGGGGTCGAGGCCCTGGTGCGCTGGGAGCATCCGCAGCGTGGGCTGGTGTCGCCTGGCGAATTCATTCCGATTGCCGAGCGCACCGGGCTGATCGCCGAGATCGATGCCTGGGTCATGGAGCAGTCCTGTCGGCAGATGTGCCAGTGGTTGCAGGAGGGTGTGGAGCTGTCGTTTATCGCGGTGAACGTCTCCAGTCGTCTGTTTGCCCGTCGCGAGTTGTACCAGCAGGTGGCGAAGGTGCTGGATGACACCGGGCTGGACCCGGCGCTGCTGGAACTGGAAGTGACCGAAAGCGCGGTGATGGACGACCCCGAGGTGGCGTTGGAACAACTGCATCGTTTGCGCGAGTTGGGCGTGAGCCTGGCGATCGATGATTTCGGCACCGGGTATTCCTCGCTGCTGCGGCTCAAGCGGCTGCCGGTGCAGAAACTCAAGATCGACCAGGGTTTTGTCGCCGGTTTGCCGTGGGACGAAGACGATGCGGCGATTGTCCGGGTGGTCATCGCCCTGGCGCAGAGCATGGGCATGCAGGTCCAGGCCGAGGGCATCGAGCAGGCCGATCAGGCACGTTTCCTGCTCGATCAGTCCTGCGACCTGGGGCAGGGCTACTGGTTCGGACGGCCGATGCCGGCGGATCAGCTCGATTGGCAGCGTGCGCCTGCCATCCCCTGACGCACTCGGGCTTCAGGTCGAACGCAGTCTTGTGGCGAGCGGGCTTGCCACAAGAGGTTCATCTCGCGTCTGCGCCAAGGCGTACACCCGCTACAGCCCGCGCCACTCCTGATAATGGCATTTGGTTATATTAAAATTCTTAAATAGTATTTTTAAGAATAACTTCGCCTGTCTAAGATTGCCCTCACGCCACAAGCAGTGCCCCACTGCCGGGGCAACTCTCATTTCAGGAGCACGACCATGAGCGCATCTCTGCGTAGCGTTGACGGCCAGGACGAAGCAACCATTCTGCGTGAGATCCAGAGCGCCTTGCGCGATCTGCGTTTCGGTGCCGTCGAGATCACGGTCCACAACGCGCAAGTGGTCCAGATCGAACGCAAGGAAAAATTCCGTCTGCAAAATCCGGGCACCAAACCCAGCTGACCCCCGCGTCTTCCTCTGATCGTTCAG
Source organism: Pseudomonas sp. MWU13-2862 (assembly GCF_023242495.1). Taxonomy (NCBI): domain Bacteria; kingdom Pseudomonadati; phylum Pseudomonadota; class Gammaproteobacteria; order Pseudomonadales; family Pseudomonadaceae; genus Pseudomonas; species Pseudomonas sp. MWU13-2862. Next base: position 77,031 of record NZ_JALMEZ010000015.1, read on the forward strand.
AGGCCCGACTGTTCACCTGCGGGCGTCATCTCATTCATGACCCCCAGTCAAAACCAGAGCGTTCGAGCCCGAATGCGGGCCGCAAGCGCCATAAGAAAAAGCCAATACACCAAAATTTTCGGGAGCTTCACCATGTCGTCGATTCGCCGTTACGCCCTGGCTGCGCTCGCCAGTGCCGTGTTTGCCGGTTCCGCCGTTGCCAAGGATTACGAGCTGCTCAACGTGTCCTACGACCCGACCCGTGAGCTGTACCAGGACTACAACGCCGAATTCACCAGCTTCTGGAAGCAGGCCCACCCCGGCGACAACGTGAAGATCCAGCAATCCCATGGCGGTTCGGGCAAGCAAGGCCGTGCCGTGATCGACGGCCTGCGCGCCGACGTGGTGACCCTGGCCCTGGCCGGCGACATCGACGAAATCGCCAAGCTCGGCAAGACCCTGCCCGCGGACTGGCAAAAACGCCTGCCGGACGCCAGCACCCCCTACACCTCGACCATCGTCTTCCTGGTGCGCAAGGGCAATCCCAAAGGCATCAAGGACTGGGGCGACCTGGTCAAGAAAGACGTCTCGGTGATCACCCCGAACCCGAAAACCAGCGGCGGTGCGCGCTGGAACTTCCTCGCCGCCTGGGCCTACGGCCTGAAAGCCGGCGGCAGCGAAGCCAAGGCCCAGGAATACGTGAAAGAGCTGTTCAAGCACGTGCCAGTCCTCGACACAGGCGCTCGCGGCTCGACCATCACCTTTGTCAACAACGGTCAGGGTGACGTGCTGCTGGCCTGGGAAAACGAAGCCTTCCTGGCCCTGAAGGAAGACGGCGGCGCCGACAAGTTCGATATCGTCGTGCCGTCCCTGTCGATCCTCGCCGAGCCACCCGTGGCCGTGGTCGACAAGAACGCCGAGAAAAAGGGCAACACCGAGATAGCCACCGCCTACCTCAAGCACCTGTACAGCCCGGCTGGCCAGGAGATCGCGGCGAAGAACTTCTATCGTCCACGTGACGAGAAGATCGCCGCCAAATACGCACAGCAGTTCCCGAAACTGGACCTGGTGACTATCGACAAAGACTTCGGCGGCTGGAAAACTGCCCAACCGAAGTTCTTCAATGACGGTGGCGTGTTCGACCAGATCTACACGGCGCAATAAACCGTGAATTAAGCAGCCAGCACAAAGCCCGCATTCACCTGCGGGCTTTGCGTGTCAGTTCCGTTAACCAAGGACTTTTATGTCACGTCGTATCTCCCCCGTCATACCCGGCTTCGGGCTGACGCTGGGCTACACCTTGGTGTACCTCAGCCTGATTGTGCTCATCCCCCTGGCGGCGATGTTCGTGCATGCCGCCCAACTCACCTGGGATCAGTTCTGGGCGATCATCTCGGCACCACGGGTTGTTGCAGCGCTGAAGCTGAGTTTCGGTACCGCGCTGTACGCCGCGATCATCAACGGCATCATCGGTACGCTGCTGGCCTGGGTGCTGGTGCGCTATACCTTCCCCGGCCGCAAGATCATCGATGCGATGATCGACCTGCCGTTTGCCCTGCCCACCGCCGTGGCCGGTATCGCGCTGACCGCGCTATACACGCCGACAGGCCTGGTGGGGCAGTTCGCCGCCGACCTCGGTTTCAAGATCGCCTACACCCCTTTGGGCATCACCCTGGCGCTGACCTTCGTCACGCTGCCGTTCGTGGTGCGTACCGTGCAGCCGGTGCTGGCCGATATCCCCCGGGAAATCGAAGAAGCCGCTGCCTGCCTGGGGGCCAAGCCCTTGCAAGTGTTCCGCTACATCCTGGTGCCGGCGCTGCTGCCCGCCTGGCTGACCGGTTTTGCCCTGGCCTTTGCCCGGGGTGTCGGTGAGTACGGCTCGGTGATTTTCATCGCCGGCAACATGCCGATGAAGACCGAGATCCTGCCGCTGCTGATCATGGTCAAGCTCGACCAGTACGACTACACCGGCGCCACCGCCATCGGCGTGATGATGCTGGTGGTTTCCTTTGTCCTGCTGCTGCTGATCAACTTGCTGCAGCGGCGCATCGAACACCCATAAGGAGGCGCGGAACATGTCCCAATCGTCTATTTCCGCCGCGTCCTCGGCCAACGCCGCCCGTCGTGGCAGCGCCGTGTCGCGACGTATCCTGATCAGCCTTGGCTGGCTGGTGTTCTTCCTGTTTCTGCTGCTGCCGCTGTTTATCGTGGTGTCCCAGGGCTTGAAGAATGGCCTCGGCGCGTTCTTCAGCGCGATCCTTGAGCCCGATGCGTTGTCGGCGTTGAAGCTCACGGTGATCGCCGTGGTGATTTCGGTGCCGCTCAACGTGGTGTTCGGGGTCAGCGCCGCCTGGTGCGTGAGCAAGTACTCGTTCCGCGGCAAAAGCATCCTGGTGACGCTGATCGACCTGCCGTTCTCGGTCTCGCCGGTGATCGCCGGTCTGGTCTATGTATTGATGTTCGGCGCCCAGGGCTTCTTTGGCCCATGGCTGGCGGATCACGATATCCAGATTGTCTTTGCTCTTCCGGGCATCGTCCTGGCGACCATCTTCGTCACCGTGCCGTTCGTCGCCCGTGAGCTGATCCCGCTGATGCAGGAGCAGGGCACCCAGGAAGAAGAGGCCGCGCGCCTGCTGGGCGCCAACGGCTGGCAGATGTTCTGGCATGTCACCGTGCCGAACATCAAGTGGGGCCTGATCTACGGCGTGGTGCTCTGTACCGCCCGGGCCATGGGCGAGTTCGGTGCGGTGTCGGTGGTCTCCGGGCACATTCGCGGGGTGACCAATACCCTGCCGCTGCACGTCGAGATCCTCTACAACGAATACAACCACGTGGCCGCGTTCGCCGTGGCGAGCCTGTTGCTGATCCTGGCGCTCTTCATCCTGCTGCTCAAGCAGTGGAGCGAAAACCGAATCAACCGCCTGCGCGCCGCTGCGGCGGAGGAATAAGTCATGTCGATCGAAGTCCGTAATGTCAGCAAGAACTTCAACGCCTTCAAGGCCCTGGACCGCATCAACCTGGATATCCACAGCGGTGAGCTGGTGGCGCTGCTCGGCCCGTCCGGTTGCGGCAAGACCACCCTGTTGCGGATCATCGCCGGGCTGGAAACCCCGGACGAAGGCAGCATCGTGTTCCATGGCGAAGACGTCTCCGGCCATGATGTGCGGGATCGCAACGTCGGTTTCGTGTTCCAGCACTACGCGCTGTTCCGTCATATGACGGTGTTCGACAACGTCGCCTTCGGCCTGCGTATGAAGCCGAAGAACCAGCGTCCGAATGAAAGCCAGATCGCGGTCAAGGTCCATGAACTGCTGAATATGGTGCAGCTCGACTGGCTGTCCGACCGTTACCCGGAGCAGTTGTCCGGTGGCCAGCGCCAGCGGATCGCCCTGGCTCGGGCCTTGGCGGTGGAGCCCAAGGTGCTGCTGCTGGATGAGCCTTTCGGCGCGCTGGATGCCAAGGTCCGCAAGGAGCTGCGGCGCTGGTTGGCGCGGCTGCACGAAGACATCAACCTGACCTCGGTGTTCGTGACCCACGACCAGGAAGAAGCGATGGAAGTCGCCGACCGTATCGTGGTGATGAACAAGGGTGTGATCGAGCAGATCGGCTCTCCGGGCGAGGTGTATGAGAATCCGGCCAGCGATTTCGTTTATCACTTCCTCGGTGATTCCAACCGCCTGCACCTGGGGGACGACCAGCATGTGCTGTTCCGGCCCCATGAAGTGTCGCTGTCGCGCCATGAACTGGAAGACCACCATGCGGCCGAGGTACGTGATATCCGTCCGCTGGGCGCGACGACCCGGGTGACCTTGAAGGTTGAAGGCCAGAGCGAACTGATCGAAGCCGAAGTGGTGAAGGACCACGACAGCCTGATCGGCCTGGCGAGGGGGGAGACCTTGTTCTTCAAGCCCAAGGTCTGGCAGAAGCAGGCGAGTCTCTAAGGGCACGACGGACCCCGTAGGCGCCTGGCTTACCAGCGCAGCTTTTGGTGGTCTTGAGGGCCCTTTCGCGGGCAAGCCCTGCTCCTACAGTGTCGTGTCGTACACAAAATGAGTGAACGACAGAAGACTGTAGGAGCAGGGCTTGCCCGCGAAGAGGCCTTTACAGGCGCCGGCTATTTCAAACGGCCGTCCGCTTCTCCCGCAACCGCACCGCCCCCACCCGCGCCTCGATCTCATGCTTGAGGCCTTGCCGCAGCCCGAGCAAAAACAACAGCTCCGCCACCACGAACAACGGCCCGACGATCAGCCCGCTGAGATCGTCGACAAACGCCGGCTTGCGCCCTTCGTAGTAATGCCCGACAAACTGGATCGCCCAGCCGATCACGAACAGGCCGATTCCGCTCGCCAACCACGCCAGCGTGCCCTGCGCCGCAAGGATTTGGCCCACCCAAACGGATAGGCTGAGCAGCACCGTCATCAGCAGTCCGAGGGCCAGTTCCAGGCGCAGATAAAACACCGCCGAGACCACCGCCAGAAGCACCGCGGGACTGATCCCGAGCCCGGCCACCGGCCATTGCGGCCGTGACAGCAACACCGCCACGGCGACCACGATCAGGGGAATGCCGATGAAGTGGCTGGCGATATTGCGCGGGTCACGGTGATAGTCCGCGTATTGACTGAGATGCTCGACGAGGTTTTTCATTGTTATTCCTCCTGTAGGGTGATGGGATCATGCCCTGCGTGAAATTTTTACTCTGTCAGCTACACGACAATTGTCTCGGAGTTCTCATGGATGTATCTGCCTGGCGCTCGCGCCTGCTGACCGGACACTGGTTCAACCATCTGCCCGCTCACTTGCAGGATAGCCTGCTCGCCGCCGCCAAGGGCCGACGCCTGACGCCTGGCCAGCGCCTGTTCCAGCGCGGCGATCCGCCGTGCGGGCTGTACGCGGTGCTGGAGGGGTCGGTCAGGGTCGGTGCCGTCAGCGAGAAGGGCAAGGAAGCCTTGCTCGGGGTGATGGAGCTGCCTTACTGGTTCGGCGAGATTTCCCTGTTCGATGGCCTGCCGCGGACCCACGACGCTTATGCCGTTGGACATACCATCCTGTTGCAGGTGCCCCAGGACGTGTTGCTCAAGTTGCTCGACGAACACCCGGAATACTGGCGGCAGTTCGCCCTGCTGATGAGTCAGAAACTGCGCCTGACCTTTATCGGCCTGGAACAGTTGAGCCTGATGCCGGCACCGGCGCGCCTGGCGCATCGGCTGTTATTGATTGCCGAAGGCTATGGGGAATTGAACCGTTCACGGCAATTGCTCGAGGTGTCCCAGGAGCAGTTGGCGGCGATGTTGTCGCTGTCGCGCCAGACCACCAACCAGATCCTCCAGGATTTCCAGCAGCAGGGGATTCTGCGCACCAGCTATGGCGGGATCGAGATCCTCGATCTGGAAGGGCTGCGGGCTACGGCCAGCGCCTGAACGGCCCCGTTAGTCCAGGCTGAGCGAGATTCCTGTGGTGATCTAGCATCGAGGGGGCTCAGCGCAGCCCGTCGCGAAACTGCCCCGGGGTGATCCCGGTCCAGCGCTTGAACGCCCGGCTGAAGCTGCTGGTGTCGGCAAAACCCAGCAGATAGCTGACCTCACTCAGCGAACACTGCGGATCACGCAGGTGCAGCAGCGCGAGGTTCTCCCGACATTCGTTGAGCAGGGTGTCGTAGCGTGCGCCTTCATCGGCCAGGTGCCGTTGCAGGCTGCGCAGGCTCAGGTGCAGCGTCTGGGCGATGCGTTCCGCCGACGGTTCGCCTTCCGGCAACTGGGCCTCGATGGCTTCACGCACGCGGCGTTCCCAGGTCAACGGCTTCAATTGCGCCAGGGTCCGGTTGAGCACCGTCTCGTTGTGCTCGGCCAGTTCCGGGTTGGCGTCGTCCAGGTGACTGTCGAAATCGCTGCAGGCGAACTCCAACCGGTCCTCCTCGGCGGCGAAGAACACTGGCGCGCGGAATACCGTGTGCCAGGGCGTCGGATCGGCCGGTTCCGGGCGTCGCAGATACACCGCCAACGGTGCGTAGTCGCGGCCCAGGCGGTTGCGGCAGGTGCGCACATAGATCGAAACAAAGGCATCAATGGCTTCGGGTGCCGGTGCCGGGCTGTCCTTCGGCACTTGCAGGCGAAAACGATAACGTTCGCCCTCGCGGCTGAGCTCCAATCCCAGGGCATCGCTGACCACTTGGTGATACCGCACGATCCGTTCGAACACCTCGCGCAGGCTGCCGCTGGCCACCAGTGCGTAGCCGAGGGCGTGGAAGGTGGTCGGACTGACAAAACGCGAGACCCGCAAGCCGATGGCCGGGTCGCCGCTGCTGGCCACGGCCAACTCCCACAGGCGGGTGGTGGCCGACAGTGGGTAGCGGGCGTTGGGGTCATCCATCAATTGCGGGTCGAGCCCGGCTTGGTGGCACAGGGCGGCGCTGTCGAGGCCCAGGGCGTCGAGCTGCTTGCGCAGGGCGCGGGTCCAGCTGGAGAGCGAGGTCGGTTCAGGCATGTTGGCGTATCCGGTCAACGGGTTGGCGTTCGCGGCTACGACCTCTGATGCTGCAACGGCGCAGGATACGAACATCAATAACCAGAGGATGGAATCATGGATGGTGTTTGCGCAAGTCCCGAACGCATGAATGCACAACAACGATCCGCCTATATTCGTGAAAAGGTCATGGCCCGCGGCGTCGAGTTGCGCCGGCGTTACCCGCTGTTGAACCATCAGGACGCCCTGGGCACGGGCATTCTGGCGTTTGCCCTGGCCGGCATGATTGGTTCGGCGGTGCTTTATGTGGACGGTTATCTGGCCGGATGGGCGTGTTTGTTACTGAATGCTTTTTTTGCCTCGCTGACCCACGAGCTGGAACACGACCTGATCCACAGCATGTATTTCCGCAAGCAGCGGGTGCCGCACAACCTGATGCTGGCGCTGGTCTGGCTGGCCCGGCCGAGCACCATCAACCCCTGGATTCGGCGCCATCTGCACCTCAATCATCACAAGGTTTCCGGTACCGAGGCGGACATGGAAGAGCGCGCCATCACCAATGGCGAGCCGTGGGGGATTGCCCGCCTGCTGATGGTCGGCGACAACGTCATGTCTTCGCTGATCCGCATGCTGCGGGCCAAGACCTGGACCCACAGTTTCAGCATCCTCAAGCGCACACTGAGGGTCTATGCGCCACTGGCGTTGCTGCACTGGGGCGCGTGGTACGTGTTTCTCGGGTTCCACGCGGCCAACGGGATCGCCGGTCTGCTGGGCAGCTCCATCGACTGGTCGGCCCATACCCTGGCGGTGATGCAGGTGATCGATATCGCGGTGGTGGTGATCATCGGGCCGAATGTACTGCGGACCTTCTGCCTGCATTTCGTCAGTTCGAACATGCACTACTACGGGGATCTCGAGGCGGGCAATGTGATCCAGCAGACCCAGGTGCTCAATCCCTGGTGGCTGTGGCCGTTGCAGGCGTTCTGTTTCAACTTCGGCAGTACCCACGGGATTCATCATTTCGTGGTCAAGGAACCGTTCTATATCCGCCAGATGACCGCGTCGGTGGCGCACGAGGTGATGGCCGAGATGGGCGTGCGCTTCAATGATTTCGGCACCTTCGGGCGGGCCAACCGGTTTGTCCGGCCGGAGCGTGCGGGCGTGCAGGCGGTGCAACCGGCGCGGGGGTAAGAAGGCTCGCGGCGGCTCAGATCTTTTGTGTATCGACCGCGACCAGGGTCTCGATCATCGCCCGCGCCGCCGGTGACAGGCGAAACCCGGTGCGGCTGACGATGCCGCAACGGCTATGCAGGCTTTCGATGTTATGGGGCAGGTTGCGCCAGTGCAGCCGTACCAGCGAGCCCTGTTCCATGTCCTCGATAAAGGCCTCTTCGGTGCCCATGCCAATGGCATCGGACTGGCGGACGATCTTCACCAGCGCCGGGTAATGTTCGGTCTCGATACTCGATGAGAAGTCCTTGCGACCGCTCAGGTTCGCCAGCAATTTACGTACGCCGGGGGCTATCAGGGCACTTGCCAGCGGGTAATCGAACAGGTCGTTGGTCGACAGGCTTTCCTTGGCCAGCAATGGATGCCCAGGGCGGCAGAAAAACACCCCACGACGGGGTGTCAGCGCCCGGGTCTGGAAATCCGGATCGGCCTCGAAATGGCGGATATCGGCGATAAAGAACTCGATCTCCTCGCGACCCAGGCTACGGCTGAGTTTTTCCCAATTCTCCACTTGGAAACCGGTACGCACTTTCGGATAGGCATCGATAAATCGGGCCGTGGCTTCGGGGACCAGTTTCACCGCCGAGGCGGTGTCGCAACCGAAGCGCAGCTCGCCGGCATCGAGCTTGGTCATCTGGATCACTTCGGCACTCAACAGGGCGGCGCCCTGCACCAGGGTCAGGGCATGTTGCAGCACCACCTGGCCTTCGGGCGTCGGGCGCAGGTCCTTGTGGCCACGCTCCACCAGCACACAACCGAACTCCTGCTCCAAGCCCTGGATACTGCGGCTGAAGGCTGGTTGGGTGATGCCCATGGCGTCCGCCGCTCGAACAAAACTGCGGTGTTCGTTGAGGGCGATGAAGTAGCGCAGCTGGCGAAGATCCATAAGCTTTCCCTGCATCCGGAAAATGACCCGTAGGCATTGGCGACGAGTGGGGCTTGAGGTTTTAAATGGCGACTGTTATTCCGTCAATGGATAGTTATTGTGTTTCTTAGATCTATTTAGAATATTCATAGAGCGTTGTTATGCGCCGCTCTATTCTCAACGGTGTGAGCCTTAGCCTGTCTCGAACCTAGGCGAGTTGGTTACATACCCAAAAGAGCGGGTTATAAGGGCAGGGTCAAAAGAGTAAGTTATTCACAATGCTCATGGTTCATATAGCCAATCAATTGAGAAATAACCGGTGGTGCAATTGGACAGGCGTTACAAGTCCAACCATGCTGGGTGTCGTGAGTTTCAGGAGAACCTCACTTTCAGTGGAAGAGTGTATTAACGACATAAGGAGAACGCATCATGTCGAGCATCAATGGAACTTATGTAAACGCCAACTCTGACGCCAGACTGGTCGTGACCGACGGTAACGACTCGAACGGTTCCTTCAGCGGGCAGATCACCCAGGCCGGTGTGAACTACAACGTGACCGGCCACTACCACTTCCAGAACAGCACCGGCCAGCCCACGATCATTGCCTTCACTGGCTACAATGATGGTCACGGCTATGTCACCTTCGCCGCCTTCTCGCCCGACCACAATTACGGGCGACTGAGAGCGAGCGGCTCACGCAGCACCTTTGACGGCCAAGTGGTCGGTCTGGGTGGCGAGTTCGTCAAACAGTAATAAAGGCAACACAATATACTGCCAGGCCAACGAACGGGTGAGTGGCTGAAACTGCTCATCCGCTCGAAGTACTGGCGGTATGTTTTGTCGTGTTTGTTAATGATCAAATACGCACTTTTATTGTTTAAACTTCCCTCTTTCTTACGGTCAAATCCTTCTTCTTGTTGCCGGGTCATCTGCGCAGTTATCAGTGCGCTGATCGCCGCTGCGTGTTTGAAATTCGACAGGCAAGTGGCGGTTTCGGGCCTTGAAGGCATGCCCTGAGCGAATATTTTCGATGCCTGAAAGGCATGGCTTTTCGAACGATGGGCTGCAGCCCTTGAAACACGCGGTCTTGAGCGGATCAGCGGAAATCGATATTCATTTTTGTTCTATGTATAACTTTAAAGATTACTTTAAGGCCTAAGCAGCCTCCGTGGATCATCGGCACCTCGACGTCGCCAAGCGCGTTTCGACGATTTTTTGCTGAAGACCGCAGGAGTTATTCAATGGGCAATGTCCAGACCGCTGCCAGTGCACATGAGGTGCGCAGGCACCCGGCACCGGGTGGCGAGTTGGTTGACCTCGGCCGGCCCCATCGCGCGCCGCTGGGGCAGTTGCGTCTGCAGAAAGTGCCCAAGGGCATCCTCAGCCGACGCGAGGCGATCTTGCTCGGTGTGTTCGCGCTGGTGCTGCATGGCGCGGTGATCTACTGGCTGAGCCAGAAGGAAACCCCGGTGCTGCCGGTGGTGCCGCCGGAAATCCCACCGATGACCATCGAGTTCTCCCAACCGGCTCCGCCCGTGGTTGAACCGCCGCCTCCACCCCCTCCGCCTCCGCCGCCCCCACCGGTGGTCGAGCCGCCGCCGCCAGTGGTCGATGAGCTGGCGGTCAAACCGCCGCCGCCCAAGCCGGTGCCCAAACCCAAGGTCAAGCCGGTGCCCAAGCCTGAGCCGAAGCCCCTGCCCAAGCCGGTCGAGCAACCGCCCGCGCCGCCAAAGCCAGCGGCTCCGGTAGCGCCACCGGCACCGCCGACGCCGGCACCGGTGACCCCGGCTTCGGCCAGCGCCGCGTACCTGAAGAACCCGGCGCCGGAATATCCGCAGCTGGCTCAGCGTCGCGGTTGGGAAGGCACGGTCTTGTTGCGGGTGCAGGTCCTGGCCAGCGGCAAACCGGGCGAGATCCAGATTCAGAAAACCAGTGGTCGCCAGCAACTCGACGACGCCGCGCTGGCAGCGGTCAAGCGTTGGAGCTTTGTCCCGGCCAAGCAGGGCGATGTCGCCCAGGTCGGCTGGGTCAGCGTACCCATCGACTTCAAGATCCACTGATCGGCACCCAACGCGCTAAACGCTTCCACAGAGGGAACACATCATGACGTTACTGGCATCTCCACTCCAATCCATCGAAAGCGCGGTGATCTGGCTGCTGGTGGTTTTCTCCGTCGCCACCTGGGGCCTGGCCCTGCTCAAGGGCGTGCAGTTCGGCCGCCTCAAGGCCCAGGATCGCAAGTTCCACAAACAGTTCTGGGCCGCTTCCAGCCTCGACTCGGCCGCCGAGCTCAGCGAAACCCAACCGGGCGCAGCCGCTCGCGTGGCCCAGGCCGGTTATGCCGCGATCCAGGTCGGCGATGCGCCCCACGCGGCGGATCTGAGCCAGGCGATCAATCATCAGGACCGTCTCGAACGTGCCCTGCGCCAACAGATCGTGCGGGAACGACGCTCCCTGGAAACCGGCCTGGCGGTAGTCGCCAGTATCGGCAGCACCTCGCCGTTCATTGGTCTGTTCGGCACCGTGTGGGGGATCATGGAAGCCTTGAAAGGCATCAGCGCCGCCGGGTCCGCGAGCCTGGAAACCGTTGCCGGTCCGATCGGTGCCGCGCTGGTGGCCACCGGTGTCGGGATCGCCGTCGCGGTGCCGGCGGTGCTGGTTTACAACTATTTCCTGCGTCGTCTGAAGCTCACCGCCGCCGACCTCGATGACTTCGCCCATGACTTCTACAGCCTGGCGCAGAAGAGTTCGTTCCGCGTGCTGATCCACCCGACGGCGAACAAAACCGCCGCCCAGGGCGGTGCGCAGAAAGTGAAGGAGGCGTCCTGATATGGCCTTCTCGACCCAGGACAGCGATGAGGTATTGAGCGAGATCAACGTCACGCCGCTGGTGGACGTGATGCTGGTGCTGCTGGTGGTGTTTATCGTCACCGCGCCGCTGCTGACCAATGCGATTCCGATCAACTTGCCGAAGACCGAAGCCGTGGCGCCGGTGGAGCAGAAGGACCCGCTGGTGGTGAGCATTGATGGCAGCGGCAAGCTGTTCCTCAACAAGGATGAAATCAAGCCCGAGCTGCTGGAGTTCAACCTCCAGGCGGCCAAGGCCAAGGATCCGGACCTGCGGGTGCAATTGCAGGCCGACAACGGCGTGAACTACGGCGAAGTGGCGCGGGCCATGGCCTCCATCGAGCGGGCCGGGATCACCAAACTTTCGGTGATTACCGCGCGCTGAACGCAACAGATCCTCGAGTTTCTTGGGCCGTCTCCTTGGCAGGGTGCGGCCCTTTTTTATTTCCACGGAGCAACTGGCAAATGCAGAACCTGTGAGCCGGCTTGCCGGCGATGGCGGCTGGATAGTCGATGCAGGACTTACGGGCCTCATCGCCGGCAAGCCTGCTCCTACAAAGGATTCGCGTCGACAAGGAGTGATTCGCAGGTCCTTATATTTCTTTATGGTCTTAATAAATAGCTTCTTATTCCTTAACGAATATAACTCTCCTCCCTATACTCGATCGGGAACGCAAACGCTGGAGGAGGTGTACCCCATGCGCAACGAGTCGATTCGTTATCTGATCGTGCCGGGCTGGCAAGGATCGCCAGAAGATCATTGGCAAACCCACTGGCAGAACAGCCTGCCCAACAGTGCGCGGGTGGAGCAGGCCGACTGGCTGACGCCGCGCCGCGAAGACTGGGTCGCGGCCCTGGCCGAAGCCATTGCCGCGGACGATACGCCGGTGATCTTGATTGCCCACAGCCTGGGTTGCATCACCGTTGCCCACTGGGCGCAAACAGCGCCGTTGCACCTGCTGCGCCAGGTCCGTGGTGCATTGCTGGTGGCCCCGGCCGATGTCGAGCGTCCCGCCTGCGCCCCGGCCTTGCGTAACTTTGCGCCGATTCCGAGCGACCTGCTGCCGTTTCCGAGCCAGATCGTCGCCTCCGACAACGACGCCGCCGTCAGCGCCCCGCGGACCCTGGAACTGGCCCGCGACTGGGGCGCGCAAGCGAGCATCCTCAGCGGTGCCGGGCATATCAATGTGAAGTCCGGTCACCAGCGTTGGGAACAGGGTTTTGCCTACCTGTACCGCCTGCAGACCCGAATGGAACAGCATTCCCTGCGTCGCGCCTGAATTCTTTCTTTTGCTTGAACGCCCACTGCCATTGGTGGTTTGGGGCGGGAGCCTGCCATGAGCCTGCATGAAACCTTCGGTCAGCCGCTGCTGACCTTTCCCGATTCGGAAAAAAGCCCACTGAGCATTCGCGCCAAGGCGCTGGTGTTCGTCGACCCGCGTTCGCGGCAACTGCGTGAAGAACTCGAAACCCTGGCGCCCAAGTCGGTGCCGGTATTGATCCGTGGCGAGACCGGGACCGGCAAGGAGTTGCTCGCCCGGCATATCCACCGCGCCAGCGACCGCCCCGGGTTGTTTGTTTCGGTGAACTGCGGCGCCATCAGCCCGACCTACGCCGATGCCGAACTGTTCGGTTATGCGGCGGGGGCCTACAGCGGTTCGGCCAGCAGTCGCGCCGGCTGGTTCGGCTCGGCCAATGGCGGCACCTTGTACCTGGACGAGATTGGCGACCTGCCGTTGCCGATCCAGGTGAAGTTGCTCGCCGCCCTGGAAAATCATGAAGTCACCCGGGTCGGCGCGCCGCAGCCGAGTCCGGTGGATGTACGCCTGGTGGCGGCCACCAGCATCGACCTGGCCCAGGCGGTGGCGGTCGGTAAATTCCATGAGCGCCTGTATCACTACCTCAGCGAAGGCCGGCTGGAGTTGCCGGCATTGCGCGAGCGGGTCGGCGATATCCTGCCCCTGGCCGAGTATTTTCTCGGTATCTACAGTCAGCGCCTGAGCCTGCCGGTGCCACTGGTCAGCGAAAGTGCCCAGCGTGCTCTGGAGCGTCACAGCTGGCCGGGCAATACCCGCGAGCTGGAGAATGTCATTCACTTTGCCTTGCTGGTCAGCAGTGGCGACGAGATTCTGCCGGAGCACTTGAACCTGCCGGCACCCCTGACCTTGATCGAGCAATTTATCGGTAGCAGTTCCCCTGAGGAACTGGCGGCACTCAAGCGCCTGCTGGATAGTGCTGTATGAACAAAATGGAATATGAAGATGAATAAAAGATATTGTTCTGGAATAAAAAATATCGGTATCTTCTGCCCCACGCCAGCGATATCACTTTACTGGCACCTCTCTCTCAAGGCTGTCGTCGATGACGACCGTGATCTTCGATAAGGACACTGCATGAAAAAGGTTCTGTTGTTTACCGCATTGGCGGCCGCTCTGGCGGCAGGTCTGGCCCAGGCCGGCGAGAAACTGGTCGTGGCGGCAACGCCGATCCCCCATGCCGAGATCCTCGAGCTGATCAAGCCGACCCTGGCCAAAGAAGGCGTGGACCTGGAAATCAAGGTCTTCACCGACTACGTACAACCGAACACCCAGGTGGCCGAGAAACACCTGGACGCCAACTACTTCCAGACCAAGCCGTACCTGGATGGCTTCAATAAAGGCAAGGGCACCAACCTGGTCACCGTGATCGGCGTGCACGTCGAGCCTTTCGGTGGTTACTCGAAGAAAGTCAAAAGCCTGGCTGAGCTGAAAGACGGCGCCACCGTGGCCATTCCGAACGAAGGCAGCAACAGCGGCCGTGCCCTGCTGCTCCTGCAGAAATCCGGCCTGATCACCCTGAAAGACCCGACCAACGCCCTGTCGACGCCCAAAGACATCGTCAAGAACGACAAGCACCTGAAGTTCAAGGAACTGGAATCGGCCCTGCTGCCACGGGTTCTGGACCAGGTCGACCTGGACATGATCAACACCAACTACGCGCTGGAAGCGGGCTTGAACCCGGCCAAAGACGCACTGGTGATCGAAGGTGCCGATTCGCCTTACGTGAATTTCCTGGTAGCTCGTCCGGACAACAAGGACAGCGACGCGATCCAGAAACTGGCCAAGGCCCTGACCAGCCCGGAAGTGAAAGCCTTCATCGCCGAGAAGTACAAAGGCGCGGTATTGCCGGCGTTCTGATTCGCGAAGAACCCCTTCCAAGGTTTGAACGCCGACGAGCAACCAGCGTCGGCGTTTTTTATTGCCCGCTCGGTTGTTTTCTCACTGCTCGGCGCAATGCCATCAACAGCTTCACGATGTCTTGTGGATCGAGCTTTTCCGGCGCTTTTGCCTGAACCATATAGTCTTCCTTGTTATGGGCTGGCCATTGAGCGGGCCATGTTCGTCCGTGCTTGGAGCGCCCATTGGGTAAAAAGATCCGTATTGCGGTGCAAAGGAAAGTAGCCGCCCGCTGACTATCCGGCAAATCCGTCGGGCGGGTTTTAACCCAGGGTCAGTCCGGCCAGTTCCAGGCCGGCTCATCGAGCCTGTCCTGGCCGACAACCCCGGTCTGTCCGAGGATTTTTTCCAGGACGATGGCGTTGCACGCCGGGTCCTGCTGCAACGCCGCTATCAGGCGGCTGGCATGGGAGACCACCCACACCTGACAGTGCTCCGAAGCCTGTACGATCAGGCGCGCCAAGGCCGGCAGCAGGTCCGGGTGCAGGCTGGTTTCCGGTTCGTTCAGCACCATCAGGGTCGGTGGCCGGGGCGTCAGCAACGCCGCCACCAGCAGCAGATAACGCAAGGTCCCGTCCGACAGCTCGGCAGCCGACAGCGGTCGCAGCAACCCTTCCTGATAGAACTCGATGGCAAAGCGCGCACCCTGCAACGGCGCGATCTCCAGTCGTGAGCCAGGAAAGGCATCGCTGATGGCCGCGTGCAGGGCTTCGGCGTCGCCGACTTCGATAATGGTCCGCAACGCCGCCGCCAGGTCGCGACCGTCGTGATGCAGCACCGGCGTGCGTGTACCCAACTGGGGCTGGCGTACAGGCGCGTCGGCATCGCTGCGAAAGTGATCGTAAAAACGCCAGCCGCGAATGCTCTCACGCAGTAACAGTACTTCCGGCGAACCGCGCAGATTGCCGACCTGATCGAACAGGCTGTCGAAGCTTGGCGTATGTTGCGCCAGCACCTCCCAGCCACGCCCTTCGCGGGCCTTGACCATGGGCCCGGAACGTCCCACCAGCAGGCTGGCCGGGCGATACAGGGCACCGGCCCAGATGCATTCGCGCTTGATCTCCGGGTCCAGGGAAAAATACGAACTGCTCGGCTCCGGCAAGCCGAGGGAAATGGCGTAGCTGAAGTCCTCACCGGCAAACCCCAGGCGCAGGCGCTTCGCCCCCTTGCGGACCTGGCCTTCAACGGCCACTTCACCGTTGCGCATGCGCCGGCTGATGGTCTCCGGCCCCGCCCAGAAGGTCGAATCCAGCCCGCCTTCACGCGCCAGTGCGTTGACCACCCCGCCCTGGGCGGTTTCCGCCAGCAGGCGCAGGGCGCGATAGAGGTTGGATTTGCCGCTGCCATTGGGCCCGGTGATCAGGTTCAGTCGACCCAGCGGCACCACCAGTTGGTTGATCGAGCGGTAGTTGGCGACCGCCAGGGTCTTGAGCATGAAAAGCGTCCTGCGGGGTGAGTTGAGTTGTTGGTGTGCAGTGAGGGAACCCTGTTCTACGCTAACAGTCGTAACCGCACTGGCGAAACTGTATTACGCAAAGGAGCGTGCATGAAGGGGCATCGAACACAGTGGATGGTCGCCCTCGGCCTGGCAGCGCTCTTGAGTGGATGCGGTCATGACAAACCGCCGCAGCCCGAGCGGCCGCGGGTCTTCGTCGAGCAGGTGCAACGCAAGGATTTCGGCGCCGCCGTGACCCTGACCGGCGATGTCCAGGCCCGGGTCCAGACCGACCTGTCGTTCCGTGTCGGTGGCAAGATCATCCAGCGCTCTGTCGACGTCGGCGCGCGGATCTCCGCCAAACAGGTGCTCGCCAAGCTCGACCCCAAGGACCTGCAAACCCATGTCGACACCGCCCAGGCCGAGGTCAATGCCCAGCAGGCGCGGGTGCAACAGACCAGCGCGGCTTTCGTCCGCCAGCAGAAGCTCCTGCCCAAGGGGTATACCAGTCGCAGCGAATACGACTCGGCCCAGGCCGCCTTGCTGAGCAGCAAGAGCGCGCTCACGGCGGCCCAGGCACAGTTGGCCAATGCCCGTGAACAGCTGAGTTACACCTCGCTGATCGCCGAGGCGCCCGGGGTGATCACCGCCCGCCAGGCCGAGGTCGGGCAGGTGGTGCAGGCGACCATGCCGATCTTCAGCCTGGCCCGTGACGGCGCGCGCGACGCGGTGTTCAACGTCTACGAGTCGCTGCTGGTGGAGCCGCCCGGCGACCAGAGCATTACCGTGACCCTGCTCGACAACCCGGCTATCCAGGCCACCGGCAAGGTCCGTGAAGTGACCCCGGCGGTCTCGGCCCAGAGCGGTACCGTGCAGGTCAAGGTCGCCCTCGGCGCGCTGCCGGCCGGCATGGACCTGGGCTCGGTGGTCAGCGCCACCGTCACCGCTCCCGGCAAAGCCAGTATCGAGCTGCCCTGGTCGGCCCTGACCAAGGACATCAGCGAGCCGGCCGTGTGGCTGGTGGACGATAGTGGGAAGGTCAGCCTGCACCGGGTCAAGGTCGGACGCTACCTGACCGGCCACGTGATCATCAGCGACGGCCTCCAGGGCGGTGAAAAGGTGGTGATCGCCGGTGGGCAGTTGCTCCATCCGGACATGCTGGTGGAGATCGCCGCGCAACCGGCCAAGGGAGCCCAGCCATGAAGCGCCTGTCGCTGGTGTTGCTGAGTGGTGCCTTGCTGGGCGCCTGCTCGAAACAGGAGCCTGCCCCCGAACCGGTACGCCCGGTGCTGTTCGTCGAGGTCACGCCGGCCCTGGAACAGAGCCTCGGGCGTTTCGCCGGGAGCATCCAGGCACGTTATGAAAGCACCCTGGGTTTTCGCGTCTCGGGACGCATTGCCCGGCGTTATGTGGATGTCGGCAGCGAGGTGGCGCAGGGCGCCTTGCTCGCCAGCCTCGATCCCACCGATCAACAGAACCAGTTGCGCGCCGCCGAAGGCGATCTGGCGCGGGTCCAGGCGCAGTGGATCAACGCCCAGGCCAATGCCCGACGCCAGCAGGAGCTGTTCGACCGTGGCGTCGGCGCCCAGGCGCAACTGGACGTTGCCCAGACTGACCTGAAAACCACCGGAGCTTCCCTGGAGCAGGCCAAGGCCTCGGTCAGCCAGGCCCGCGACCAGCTCGGCTACAGCGAACTGCACAGCGACCACGCGGCGGTGGTCACCGCCTGGAAAGCCGAGGCCGGCCAGGTGGTCAGCGCCGGCCAGCAGGTGGTGACCCTGGCGCGTCCCGATATCAAGGAAGCGGTCATCGATCTGCCGGCCGCCTTGGCTGATCAGCTGAGCGAGGGCGTCGAGTTCCTTGTCGCCAGCCAACTTGATCCTTCCGTCAACACCACCGCCCGACTGCGAGAAATCGAGCCCCAGGCCGACAGCGCCACCCGCACCCAACGTGCCCGGCTGACCCTGGCCGAGACCCCGGCGGCATTTCGCCTGGGCAGCTCCATCAGCGTCACCCTCAGCTCGGCCATTGCGCCACGGACCCGCCTGCCCCTTTCGGCCCTGCTGGAAAGCGAGGGCCAGACCCGGGTCTGGATCATCGACCCGCAGAGCCAGACAGTCGCATTGCGTGAGGTCCGGGTGCTCAGTCGCGATGCCGACGGCGTGCTGCTGGCTTCCGGCGTCAAACCCGGCGAACGGGTGGTGAGTGCCGGAGTGAACAGCCTGAAACCGGGGCAGAAAGTCAAAGTCGCTGAGGAAAAAGCCCAATGAAAGGGTCCTTCAACCTGTCCGAGTGGGCCCTCAAACACCAGTCGTTCGTCTGGTACCTGATGTTCGTCGCGCTGTTGATGGGGGTGTTTTCCTACATAAACCTGGGGCGCGAGGAAGATCCGTCCTTCACCATCAAGACCATGATCATCCAGACCAAATGGCCCGGCGCCACGGTGGATGACACCCTGGAACAGGTCACCGACCGCATCGAGAAAAAACTCGAAGAACTCGACTCCCTGGACTATGTGAAGAGTTACACCCGGCCGGGCGAGTCGACGGTGTTCGTGTTTCTGCGTGACACCACCAGCGGCAAGGACATCCCGGAGATCTGGTACCAGGTACGCAAGAAGATCGACGATATCCGCGGTGACTTCCCCCAGGGTATCCAGGGACCGGGGTTCAACGACGAGTTCGGCGATGTATTCGGTTCGGTCTACGCCTTTACCAGCGACGGCCTGAGCATGCGTCAACTGCGCGACTACGTGGAACAGGTGCGGGCGCAGATTCGCGATGTGCCGGGCCTGGGCAAGATCCAGATGATCGGCGCGCAGGACGAAGTCCTCTACCTGAACTTCTCCACCCGCAAGCTGGCCGCCCTGGGCATCGACCAGCGCCAGGTGGTGCAGAGCCTGCAATCGCAGAACGCGGTGACCCCGGCCGGGGTGATCGAGGCCGGGCCGGAGCGGATCTCGGTGCGGGCTTCCGGGCAATACGCCTCGGAGAAAGACCTGGAGGCGGTCAACCTCAAGCTCAATGACCGTTTCTACCGTCTGGCCGATATCGCCGAGATCAGCCGCGGTTATGTCGACCCGCCGACCCCGCTGTTTCGCTACAACGGCCAGGCCGCCATCGGCCTGGCCATCGCCATGAAGAAGGGCGGCAATATCCAGGACTTCGGCAAGAGCCTGCATGCGCGCATGGACAGCCTGACCGCCGAACTGCCGGTGGGCGTCGGCGTGCACAAGGTCTCTGACCAGGCCGAGGTGGTGGAGAAGGCCGTCGGCGGTTTCACCAGCGCCTTGTTCGAAGCGGTGATCATCGTGCTGGTGGTGAGCTTTATCGCCCTCGGCATGCGTGCCGGGCTGGTGGTGGCCTGCTCGATCCCGCTGGTGCTGGCGATGGTCTTCGTATTTATGGAATACAGCGGCATCACCATGCAGCGGATCTCCCTCGGCGCCTTGATCATCGCCCTCGGCCTGCTGGTGGACGATGCGATGATCACCGTGGAGATGATGGTTACGCGGCTGGAGAAGGGCGACAGCAAGGAACAGGCGGCGACGTTCGCCTACACCTCGACGGCCTTTCCGATGCTGACCGGTACCCTGGTGACCGTGGCGGGCTTCGTGCCCATCGGCCTCAATGCCAGTTCCGCCGGGGAATACACCTTCACCCTGTTCGCGGTGATTGCCGTGGCGATGCTGGTGTCGTGGGTGGTCGCGGTGCTGTTCGCGCCGGTGATCGCCGTGCATATCCTCAGTGAGAACGTGAAGGTCCATGGTGGCGAACCGGGACGTGTTGCCCGGGTGTTCAACGCCGGTTTGCTCTGGTCGATGCGCAATCGCTGGTGGGCCATCGGCCTGACGGTGCTGGTGTTTGCCTTGTCGGTGTTCTGCATGCGTTTTGTGCAGAACCAGTTCTTTCCGTCCTCGGACCGCCCGGAAGTCCTCGTTGACCTCAACCTGCCGCAAAACGCCTCGATCAACGAAACGCGCAAGGCGGTGGACCGGCTTGAGGCGAGCCTCAAGGACGACCCGGATATCCTGCGCTGGAGCAGCTATATCGGCGAGGGCGCGGTCCGTTTCTACTTGCCCCTCGATCAGCAATTGCAGAACCCCTACTACGCGCAGTTGATCATCGTCAGCAAAGGCCTGGAGCAGCGCGCCGCGTTGATCGAGCGGCTGAACAAGCGCCTGCGGGAGGATTTCGTCGGCATCGGCAGCTTTGTCCAGACCCTGGAAATGGGCCCGCCGGTGGGGCGGCCGTTGCAGTACCGGGTCAGTGGCAAGGACATCGACCAGGTGCGCAAGCATGCTATCGAGCTGGCAACCATCCTCGACAAGAACCCCAATGTCGGCGAAACCATCTACGACTGGAACGAGCCGGGCAAGGTGCTGCGCATCGATATCGCCCAGGACAAGGCGCGGCAGTTCGGTTTGTCATCCGAGGATGTGGCGAGGCTGATGAACAGCATTGTCAGCGGTTCGCCGGTGACCCAGGTCAAGGACGATATCTACCTGATCAACGTGGTCGGGCGGGCGGTGGACAGTGAGCGGGGCACGCCGGAAACCTTGCAGAACCTGCAGATCGTCACGCCCAACGGGGTGTCGATTCCGTTGCTGGCGTTCGCCACGGTGCGTTATGAACTGGAGCAGCCGCTGGTCTGGCGCCGTGATCGCTTGCCGACCATCACCCTCAAGGCCGGGGTGCGTGGCAACTTGCAGCCGACCGATCTGGTCAAGCAGTTGAAGCCCGATATCGACCAGTTCGCCGCCGGCTTGCCACCGGGTTACAAGGTGGTCACCGGCGGTACGGTGGAGGAGAGCGGCAAGGCCCAGGGGCCGATTGCCAAGGTGGTACCACTGATGCTGTTCCTGATGGCGACCTTCCTGATGATCCAGCTGCACAGTGTGCAGAAGATGTTCCTGGTGGCCAGTGTCGCACCGCTGGGCCTGATCGGCGTGGTCCTGGCGCTGGTGCCGACGGGCACGCCGATGGGCTTTGTGGCGATCCTCGGGATCCTCGCGCTGATCGGCATCATCATCCGCAACTCGGTGATCCTGGTGACCCAGATCAACGAGTACGAGAGCAATGGTTATGCGCCGTGGGATGCGGTGGTGGAGGCGACGGAGCATCGACGTCGACCGATTTTGCTGACGGCGGCGGCGGCGAGCCTGGGGATGATCCCGATTGCCCGGGAAGTATTCTGGGGCCCGATGGCCTACGCGATGATCGGTGGGATCGTGGTGGCGACGGTGCTGACGCTGATGTTCCTGCCGGCGCTGTATGTGGCGTGGTACAGGATTCGGGAGCCGGAGCAGGAGGTCCGGTAGAAACGTTTTTTCGGGTATGTCCCGATATCCCTGTAGGAGCCGGCTTGCTGGCGATAAGGCCAGTGAGCCTTGCATCGCCTGACCGGACGCCATCGCCAGCAAGCCGGCTCCCACAGGTTTTGCGCCGTACTCAAGATTTGAGTACGACTCGAACATTGTGGGAGCGGAGCTTGCCCGCGAAGGGGCCAGTGATCACTCCGCCGTCGACGGCTTCTCCCACAAATTGATCCCGCCTTCCTGGGCAAAGCGATCGATCTCCGCCAGTTCTTCCTGGGTGAAACTCAGGTTCTTCAGCGCACCGACGTTCTCGATGATCTGCTCCGGCCGGCTGGCGCCGATCAGGGCCGAGGTCACCCGTGGATCGCGCAAGGTCCAGGCCAAGGCCAATTGCGCCAGGCTCTGGCCACGACGCTGGGCGATCTCGTTCAACGCCCGCACGTGGGCGATATTCGCCTCGGACAAGTGCGAGGCCTGCAACGAACCACCGCCCGGACGGTTGACCCGCGCATCCTTCGGCACGCCATTGAGGTATTTATCGGTCAGCAGACCTTGCGCCAATGGGGTAAAAGCAATCACCCCTGTACCCAGCTCGTCGACGGTGTCCAGCAGGTCCTTTTCCACCCAGCGATTGAGCAGGTTATAGGCCGGTTGGTGAATCAGCAGCGGGACTTTCCATTCTTTCAGCAGCGCGGCGATCTCGCGGGTTTTCACCCCGGAATACGACGAGATGCCGATATACAGCGCCTTGCCCTGCTGCACGGCGGTAGCCAGTGCGCTGGCGGTTTCTTCCAGCGGGGTGTCCGGGTCGAAGCGGTGCGAATAGAAGATATCCACATAGTCCAGGCCCAGGCGTTGCAGGCTCTGGTCGAGGCTGGCGAGTACGTATTTGCGCGAGCCGCCACCCTGGCCGTAAGGGCCGGGCCACATGTCCCAGCCGGCTTTGCTGGAGATGATCAGCTCGTCGCGGTACTGCTTGAAGTCTTCGCGCAGCAGGCGGCCGAAGTTGATCTCGGCGCTGCCGTAGGGCGGGCCGTAGTTGTTCGCCAGGTCGAAGTGGTTGATGCCCAGGTCGAAGGCGGTGCGCAACAGGGCGCGCTGGGTGTCGATCGGCGTGCTGTCGCCGAAGTTGTGCCACAGTCCCAGGGACAGCGCCGGCAGCACCAGCCCGCTGCGTCCGACGCGGCGGTAGGGAATGGAGTCGTAGCGGTTTTTGGCAGCTTGGTAAGTCATCGAATCCTCTCTCGTTTGGCAGTCAATACAAGTTGTCGCTATAAAAATCGGTTGGCCGGCCGCGCCAGCCCCAGGTGCTCGCGCAGCGTCTTGCCTTGGTACTCTGTTCTGAACAGCCCGCGGCGTTGCAGTTCCGGAACGACGCCAGCGGCAAAGTCTTCCAGCCCGCCCGGCAGATGCGGCACCAGCACGTTGAAGCCGTCCGCCGCCCCGTGTTCGAACCAGGCCTGCAGCTCGTCGGCAATCTGCGTCGGCGTGCCGATCAGGCTGTAGTGCCCACGTCCGCCAGCGATGCGCCGTCCCAGTTGCGCCAGCGTCAGGTTTTCCGCGCCGGCCAGTTCGGTCAACAGTTGCTGACGGCTTTGCTGGCCGCTGTCGGTCAACGGCAGCTCCGGCAGTGGCCCGTCCAGCGGGTATCCAGACAGATCGAAGTTGCCCAGCATACGCCCAAGTAGCGCGACGCCAACTTCGGGTTCGACCCATTGCTGAAACGATTCATATTTTTCCTGGGCCTCGGCCTCGCTCTGGCCGACCACGACAAAGACCCCCGGCATGATTTTCAGTGAGTCGGTCGAACGTCCGAACTTTGCCAGGCGGCCTTTGAGATCGGCATAAAACGCCTGGGCCTTGCTCAACGACGTCTGCGCGGTGAACACCACTTCGGCGGTTTGCGCCGCCAGATCACGGCCGAGCTCCGAGGCGCCGGCCTGGACGATCACCGGCTGGCCCTGGGGCGAGCGGGCGACGTTCAGCGGGCCCTTGACCTTGAAGTGTTCGCCGCTGTGATTCAACACATGCAACCGGGCCGGGTCGTAGTACTGGCCGCTGGATTTGTCGCGGGTAAAGGCGTCGTCTTCCCAGCTGTCCCACAGCCCTGTGACCACCTGGTGAAATTCCCGCGCCCGGCTGTAGCGTTCGGCGTGGCCGATATGTTCGGCGCGCCCGAAGTTCAGGGCCTCGGCGGCGTTGTCCGAGGTCACCAGGTTCCAGCCGGCGCGCCCGCCGGACAGATGATCCAGCGAAGCGAACTTGCGGGCCACATGGTACGGCTCGTTGTAGCTGGTGGTGGCGGTGGCGATCAGGCCTATGTGATCGGTCACCGCGCTTAACGCCGACAGCAAGGTCAGCGGTTCGAAGTGTTCCGAGCGGGCCATGCGGCTGGCGATTTCAGCGCTGGGCGCGGCGACGCTGTCAGCGACGAACAGGGCATCGAATTTCGCTGCCTCGGCGACGCGGGCCAGGTGTTTGTAGTGGGCGAAATCCAGCCCGGCATTGGCCGGCACATCCGGGTGGCGCCAGGCTGCGACGTGGTGCCCGGTGGCCATCAGGAAGGCGCCGAGTTTCAGCTGGCGCGGGGTGTGGGTCATGACAGAGTCCTTGGCGATCTATTGAGGGTTGGTGCACGCAACGGCTCAAAAATCCTTGCGCAACTGGATGCCGAAGTAGCGCTGGTCATCCCGTGGCACGGCGCGGTAGATGTAGTTGCCGCCGCTGGCCAGCAAGGGTGAATAGGATTTGTCGGCGAGGTTTTTCCCCAGCAGAGCGACCCGCCAGCCCTGGCTGTAATCGGCCAGGGCAATGCTCGCGTTCCAGATCCCATAGGCGCCTTGCACGGTGTCGGGGTTCTGGCTGATGTCGTACTGCACCTGGCTCTGCCAACTGAAGTCGGTACCCAGTTCGACATCCAGGCCGTTGTCCAGGGGGATGCTGTAGTCGGCGCGCACGTAGCTCTTCCAGTCCGGGCTGAACGGCAGCGGCTTGCCGTTGACGTTGCAGCTGGCCGCCGCCCCCGGCGGGCAGGAGAATTCGTCGATCCGCGCCTTGGTGTAGGCCAGTGCACCGGAGAACTTGAGGTTACGGGTGGCCTGCAAGGCGTAATCGGCTTCCACGCCTTCGGTGCTGACGCTGCCGGCGTTGATCAGGCGCGTCACCACTTGCCCGGCGACGGTGTCGAAGAAGTTCGCCTGGTAGTTGCTGTAGTCGCTGTGGAACACCGCCAGGTTGGTGGTCAGGCGATTGTTCCAGCTGGTGGCCTTGATCCCGGCTTCCCAGGTGTTGGAGGTTTCCGGTTTCAGCGCGTCGGTGTCCCGTGGCTGCATATTGAAGAACACGTTGTAGGCCGGGCCTTTGTAGCCGCGCGAATAGGTCAGGTAGGTGGTCACCGCATCGCTCAGGTCGTACTGCACGCCGAGACGCCCGGACCAACCGTCTTCGGCCACCGAACCGCTGCTGCTGGTGGCGGGCTGGATGCCGCTGACGGTGGTGGCGGAGGTGGAGACCCGACGATGGTCGTAGGACAGGTCGTCGTGGGTCCAGCGCAGGCCGGCGATGCCGCGAAATGCCGAAGTGAAGTTGAGGGTAGTTTCGCCGAACGCCGAGTAGCTGTCGCTGGTGGTGCCGTAGTGGGCGACGCCGCGATTGACGCTGCCGGGCGCGGTCAGGGTGCGTTGATAGGTTTCTTCGTCCTTGCCATGCAGGTAGAACAGGCCGCCGACGTATTCCAGGAATTGGCCCTTGGGCGAGGCCAGGCGCAGTTCCTGGGAGTACTGGTTGAAGTCCAGCGCGCCCTGGTCGGCGATGCCGGGGAAGGCGGCCGTGATGGTGCTCAGGCGATCGGCGTCCTGGTTCTGGTGGTTGCTCCAGCCGCGCCAGGCGGTGATCGAGGTCAGGGTGTAGTCGCCCAGGTTCCAGTCCAGCTGGCCGGACAGGCCCTTGTTGATATCGTCGACCTCGGTGCGGGTATCGGTGTTGATATCGCGGTTGTCGCTGGAGGCCCGGACCGGGTTCAACGCATTGGCGAAGGCCGGGGTCAGGGACTTGCTGACCACGCCGTTGGGCGCGTTGTCGTGGGACTCCATGTAGTCGGCGGCGAAGGTGAATTTCACGTCCTCGTTGGGGGTGAACTCCAGCTTGCCGCGTACGCCCTTGTGGTTGTAGCCGTTGACTTCCTGGCCGTTGGCCTTGTTCTCGACGTTGCCGTCATAGCTGCCGAACAGGGTGGTCAGCGAGCCTTTCAGGGTCTCGGGGATCAGGCTGCCGCCGATGCCGAAACGGGTGCGGCTTTCGTTGCCGCTGTAGTACGACTGGTCGATATAGCCGTGGGTCTCGGCGGTCGGGGCCTTGGTGACGATGTTCAGCACGCCGGCCGAGGCATTCTTGCCGAACAGCGTGCCTTGCGGGCCGCGCAGCACTTCGATGCGGTCGAGGTCGAGCAGGTCGAGGGTGGCTTGGCCTGGACGGCTGTAGACCACGCCGTCGATCACTGTGGCCACGGTGGGCTCGACCCCCGGCGAGGTGGAAATGGTGCCCACGCCACGGATGAACAGCGAGGTGTCCTTGTTCGAGGCGCCGGTGCGGAAGTTCAGCGTCGGCACTTGCTGGACGATGCTGGCGACGCCGTTGCGACTGTCGCGCTCCAGCTGTTCGCCCTCAACCACCGAGACCGCCACCGGGACTTTCTGCAACGATTCCTCGCGCCGCGTGGCGGTGACGGTGACGGGCTTCAGTGTCGGCTCCTGGTCGCTGCCGGTGTCGGCGGCAAACACCGCGGATGACGGCAGGGCGGCGAGCCCGGCGAGCAGCCAGCCCAGGTGTGGACGACGTGGTGTGGTGGCGCGAATCGACTGCGCCAGTGTGCGTTGAACCCCAAGTGTGTTGTGCATGTGTTGCCCGCTCGAAAAATGGCCCTGAACTGCTGTCGCTCTGCGTCGACGGCGCCTGAAATTTGTCTTGGGGCATTCGCTCGAGCGAGTAG
Organism: Pseudomonas sp. MWU13-2862; assembly: GCF_023242495.1. Lineage (NCBI taxonomy): Bacteria > Pseudomonadati > Pseudomonadota > Gammaproteobacteria > Pseudomonadales > Pseudomonadaceae > Pseudomonas > Pseudomonas sp. MWU13-2862. Next base: position 103,365 of record NZ_JALMEZ010000015.1, read on the forward strand.
CAGACAAAGCACTTTGTTAGCGCTAACATCGCCAGTATCGGAAAGGTCGACATAGACCGTCCAATACTGAAAAATTACTTTTATATTCCTTTTGGTTTTTTAGACGGGCCGCACTTTGACTGCTGAAAAATCGCCAGGCCGCAAACGTCGGGGCGCCGGACGCGTCACCCTGAGCACGGTGGCCCAGGAGGCCGGGGTCTCGGCGATCACCGTGTCGCGGTATTTCAACAACCCGGAGCAGGTCTCGCCCGAGCGTCGTGAGCGGATCGCGGCGGTGGTCGCGGCCCTCGGTTATGTACCGAATCTGGTGGCCGGCGGCCTGGCCTCGGCGCGGGGGCGGATCGTGGCGATGGTGATCCCGAATATCTCCGGGCCGATTTTCGCCAATACCATTCAGGGTTTCAGCGACACCCTCAGTCGGCATGGCTATCAGTTGCTGCTGGCGTCGAGCTACTTCTCGGCGGAGCAGGAGGAGAGTGCGGTCCGCGCCTTTCTCGGCTGGTCACCGGCGGCCCTGGTGCTGACCAGTCATTTCCATAGTGCGGGCACGGAAAAAATGCTCGCCGAGGCGGATATCCCGGTGATCGAGACCTGGGATTACCAGCCGCAGCGCGAACCGATGCAGATCGGTTTTTCCCACCATGAGGTCGGCGTGACCGCTGCGCGTTACCTGCATGGCAAGGGTTATCGACGGATCGCCTTTGTGCAGAACAGCGCCCCGGGGGACTTCAGCGCCCTGGAGCGTCGAGACGGTTATGCAGCGACCGTTCGGGAGCTGGGGCTGGAGCCCTGGGTGTTTGCCCCGGATGCTGACCTCGCACCGTTCGAGGCCGGCAAGCAGGCGATGCAGGCGCTGATGAGTGGCGCGTCGAAACCGGATGCGATCATCTTCGCCAATGACAACCTGGCCGCCGGTGGCCTGCTGGCCGGGCAGCGGGCGGGGTTGAAGATCCCCGAGGACTGCGCGGTACTGGGCTTCGGCGACTATCCGTTTGCCGAAATGCTCCTGCCGAGCCTGAGCACCATCAAACCGCCGGCCCCGGAGATTGGCGTGCTGGCGGCGACCCGAGTGTTGGAGAGCCTCGGGGTGTTGCCGGTGGACGAGGTGCAACGCTTGAACCTGCTGACCTGCCAGTTGATCGAGCGGGAAAGTGCCTGACTTCAAACGGCCTTGGCGAAAACCTCGCTGATCCAGTCGACGAATACCCGCACCCGTGGCGACATATGCCGGTTCTGCGGGTAGAGCACCGACACCGGCATGGGCGGCGGCGGATGGTTCGGCAGGACTTCCTTGAGCAAGCCCTGGCCGATCTGCTCCGCCACCCGGTAATGCGGCACCTGGATCAGGCCCAGTCCAGAGACGGCCGAAGCGGCATAGATCTCGGCGCCGAACACCGACACCCGGCCCGCCAGGGGCACTTCCCGTAGCTCGCCGGCTTCGGTGAACTCGAACGGGAAGAGTTTGCCGGTGACCCTGGAAACATAGTTCACGCCCTGGTGTTGGCTCAGGTCCGAGAGACTTTGCGGTTCACCGTATTTGCGCAGGTAGGCTGGGCTGGCGCAGGTCACCTGGCGCAGGTTGGCAACGCGCCGGCCGACCAGCGAGGAGTCGCCGAGATTGCCCGAACGCAGCACGCAGTCCACGCCCTCGGCGATCAGGTCGATAAAGTGGCTGGCCTCGCTCATCGAGATCTCGATATCCGGGTAGCGCTCGAGAAACGCCGGCAGCGCCGGGACCACGAAGTACCTGGCCAGCGTCCCCTGCAAATCCACCCGCAAACGCCCCTTGGGCGCCACTGAACGGAAGGCCAGTTCGGCTTCTTCCAGCTCCGCCAGCAACTGCACGCAACGGCGGTAATAAGCCTCGCCATCCAGGGTCGGGCGCACGCGTCGGGTACTACGCTCCAACAGCCGGGTGCCGAGCCAGGCCTCGAACTGATTCAGGGTGTGGGTCAGGGTCGCGCGGGGCAGGTTCAGGTCTTCGGCGGCCAGGGTGAAGCTGCTGCGCTCGTAGATCCGTACAAAAGCCTTCATGGCCTTGACCTGGTCCATGGGCGCTCCGTTGCGATTGATTGTTGGCGATTATTGAATAGTAAAGCCAACTATCGAGTATTTATCACCCTGGGTAAACATGTGAAATTGGCGCCACACCCAACCCACGCCCCAGGAGATTCGACATGACTACCCAGACTCGGAAAGTGGCCATCGTTACCGGCGCTTCACGCGGCATCGGCGCGGTTATCGCCCGTCAGCTCGCGTCGGAAGGTTTTGCCGTCGCCATCAACTACGCCAATAGCGCCAACGAGGCTTCGGCACTGGTGGTGGAACTGCGCCAGGCCGGCCACCAGGCCATCGCGATCAAGGCCGATGTCGCCAGCTCCGCCGACGTTGCCCGCCTGTTCGATGAGACCGAGCAGCAACTGGGCAAGGTCGATGTGCTGGTCAACAACGCCGGGATTCTCAAGGTCTTGCCGTTGGCCCAGCACAGCGACGAGCTGTTCGAGCAGACCTTCGCCATCAACACCCGTGGCACCTTCAACACCCTGCGCGAGGCCGCGACGCGGATGAATGACGGCGGTCGTATCGTCAACTTCTCCAGCAGCACCGTGGGCCTGAACCTGCCGGGTTACGCGGTGTATATCGCCAGCAAGGCGGCGGTGGAGTCCTTGACCCACGTTTTCTCCAAGGAGCTGCGCGGCCGCCAGATCACCGTCAACGCGGTGGCCCCGGGTCCGGTGGCGACTGAACTGTTCCTCCACGGCAAGAGCGAAGAGCAGATCCAGACCTTCGCCAAGATGCCACCGCTGGAGCGTCTCGGTCAGCCGGAAGATATCGCCAGCGTGGTGTCCTTCCTGGTCAGCCCGGCTGCTGGCTGGGTCAACGGCCAGATCCTGCGGGCCAATGGTGGCCTGGTCTGATCAGCACATCACCTTCTGAATGATCACCCGGTTCGCGGGCGGTCAGGCGCGTGCGCTTGAATACACCGAGGGGCCCTACGTAGGAGTGGTGCATCAGGCACTGCAAGGCCTTGTGGTGCTGGAGCCGGCGGATGCGGATGTCGCCGAGGTGGTCAATGCCATGGCCGATCGGGGTAGGGGATTTGTTATGGGTCAGTGGTCAGTGAGAGGGCGGGTTTCGATCTACAGTGTTTAGTAAGGGATGAGCGTCTGAATTAAGTCATGTGTGGCGTTCAAAATGGCTTTCGCGGGCAAGCTCCGCTCCCACGGGTTCCGAGTCGTGTCCAAACTTGGCGCACGACAGGGGACCTGTGGGAGCGGAGCTTGTCGGGACGCCGCACCGCCGCGAAGGCGGAATCACAGGCAACACAGCTCCCGGAGGCCAACCCATGCACACCGCCATCATCCTCGCCATCGGCCTGATCCTGCTCGGCTGCACGCTGTTCTTCGGTCAGCGCCTGGGCATCAGCCGGCAGATCCTCGGCGCCGGCTTTCTCGGTATGTGGCTGCTGGCGACCATCGTCAACGGCGCCATCGGCGTGATCACCGCCCACCAGAGCCTCCTTTCGGAGTTGATGATCGGGCTGGCGGTGTTCGGCCTGCCGGCCATCGCCATGGCCTTGTTCATGGTGCTGGACCAGACCTGATCCCAGGCTTCAACGGACCAGATGCAGGAACTGCATATGCCGTTCGTACTGGTCGAGGATGTCGTTGATGATCTGCTCCTTGCTGTAGCCCATCAGGTCATAGTCCTGGCTGCCTTCGCGCAGGTGCACTTCGGCGCGGTAGTAGCGGCGGTTGCGCAGTTCCTTGGGGCCCATGCCGCCACGGGCGAAGGACGGCGTGAAGTAGCCGCGCATCTGCACCTGGTAGATGAACGGATGCTGGTCGTCATGGCCGATTTCCAGGCTGACGCTGTCATTCGCCGGGTCCGGCTGCGTGACCACGTTCAGGCCCTTCTCGACAAAAACCGCACTGACTTCCTCGATGGCCGGACGCACCGTCTGGTCGAGGAAGCGATACACCTCGTCCCGCGACGGAAAGTGCACCGCCTGGCTCAGGCGTTGGCGCCAGCCGCTGCGTCGTGAGCTGGACAGCGGCGCGAGGGAGTGCAATTGGGCGATCTGCTTCTGCGACTCCAGGTAGAACGCCTTGTGCAATCCCCACATCATCAACAGCAGGATCAACGAGAACGGCAGCGAGGTCAGCACCACCGCCGACTTCAGCGCATCGATGCTGCCGGAGAACAGCAGCGCACTGGTGATCAGCGCGGTCATCGCGCCCCAGAACACCCGCAGCCATTTCGGCCCGTCTTCGTCGGCGCTGCCGCCACGGGCGGACAAGGTCGAGAGCACTACGGTGCCGGAGTCGGCCGAGGTGACGAAGAACACGAAACTGATAAACACCGTGATCGCAATCACGGTCCTGCTCCAGGGATAGGTTTCCAGCAGCAGGTACAGGGTCCGCGACGGGTCGTCGATGGCCGACTGGCCGAGGGCGCTCATGCCGTGGTTGAGCACCTGGTCGATGGCGCTGTTGCCGAAGATCGACATCCACGCCAGGGTGAAACCCAGCGGAATCAGCAGCACGCCGAAGACGAACTCGCGAATGGTCCGGCCGCGGGAAATCCGCGCGATAAACAGGCCCACGAACGGCGACCAGGCAATCCACCAGGCCCAGTAGAACACCGTCCAGCCACCCAGCCAGTCACTCGGTTTGTCATAGGCGTAGAGATCGAAACTCTTGGTCGGCAGGGCCCCGAGGTAGTCGCCGACGTTCTGGATCAGGGTGTTGAGCAGGTGCTGGGTGGGCCCGGCGAACAGCACGAACAGCAGCAGCGCGCAGGCCAGCAGCATGTTGATGTCGGACATCACCCGCACGCCCTTGTCGACACCGGCGACCGCGACGGCGATGGCCGCGCCCATCATCAGGGTGATCAGCCCGACCTGGATCCACTGGGTATGGGGCACGTGGAACAGGTAGTCCAGGCCCGAGTTCAGGTGCAACACGCCAAAGCCCATGTCGGCGCCGAGGCCGAACACCGTGGCGATAATGCCGAAGCCATCCACGGCATAACCGATGGGCCCGTTGATGCGTTTGCCGATCAGCGGGTAGAGCGCCGAGCGCAGGGCCAGCGGCAGGTTATGCCGGTAGGCGAAATAGGCCAGGGCCATGCCGACGAAGGCGAACACGCCCCAGCCGTGCAAGCCCCAGTGCAGAAACAGGATCTGCATGGCCTGGCGCGCGGCGGCCTGGGTCCCGGCCTCGCCCTGGGGCGGTTGCAGCAGGTGGGTCAGGGGTTCGGAGACGCAGAAGAAGAACAGCGTGATGCTGATCCCGGCGGCGAATAGCATGCCGGCCCAGGACAGGTAACTGAACTCGGGTTCGTCGTGATCGGCACCGAGCTTGATCTTGCCGTAGCCGGACAAGGCGGTGACCACCACGAAGACCAGGTACAGGGTCATCGCCAGCATGTAGTACCAGCCGACCGTATTGGCCGCCCAGTTCTGCGCCGCCAGCAGCCATTGGCCGGCCGCTTCGGGCAGGGCCATGACCACCAGGCCGAACAGCAGGATAAAGCTCGCGGCGAAGTAGAACACCGGCGGGTTCATGCGGATCAGGCCGCTGGTGGGGAGTGGGGAAGTGCTCATGAAACGGGCACCTCAATGATATGAAACGTGGCTGGACATCTCGGACTCAGCAAAGGCAAGCCTCCTGTTGTGAGCGGGCAGCGAACCGCCGGTTTAACTTGAACGAACGGTCAAGTTAAACACGGATAGGGCTTTGAGGACTAATCGCAGGGCTCGGTGGTGCTTTTCTTACGTGGGCTTTAGGCGGGATGTATGACGCTTGTTATGAGGAAATCGTTCGGGCCTCTTCGCGGGCAAGCTCCGCTCCCACAGGATTCAGTTCGTTCACAGCCTTTGTGTACGACGCGGACATTGTGGGAGCGGAGCTTGCCCGCGAAGAGGCCCGAACAGACGACAAAATTATTCCTGATCTCAGCGCTGCGTCCCTTCCTCATGCTGCTGCAGGTTGGCCTGGGTCAGGTTGCAGCCCGCCGGCACGCTGCGGGTCAGCCAGACATTGCCGCCGATGGTGGCGCCGCGGCCGATGGTGATCCGCCCGAGGATGGTCGCCCCGGCATAGATCACCACGTCGTCCTCGACAATCGGGTGACGCGGATGGCCCTTCTGCAACTGCCCGTCCTCGTCCGCCGGGAAGCGCTTGGCGCCCAGGGTCACCGCCTGGTAGATGCGCACCCGTTCGCCGATGATCGCGGTTTCGCCGATCACCACGCCCGTCCCATGGTCGATAAAGAAACTGCCGCCGATCTGCGCCCCGGGATGAATGTCGATGCCGGTGGCCGAGTGGGCGATTTCCGAACTGATTCGCGCCAGCAACGGCAACCCGGCGCGGTACAGGTGATGGGCCAGGCGATGGTGGATCACCGCGAGAATCCCCGGGTAGCACAGCAACACTTCGTCGACGCTGCGCGCCGCCGGGTCGCCGTGGTAGGCCGCGAGGACATCGGTGTCGAGCAACCGGCGCAGCTCCGGCAGGGCCATGGCGAAGTCCTGGATCAGTTGTACGGCTTTGCTCTGGACCTCGGCGTCCGACTCGCCGCCATGTCGCGCCACGTAACGCAACTCCAGGCGGGCCTGGGCCAGCAAGGCATTGAGGGCGGCATCGAGGGTATGGCCGACGTAGAAGTCCTCGCTTTCCTCACGCAGGTCCACCGGCCCCAGGCGCATGGGAAACAGCGCGCCGCAGAGCGATTCGAGAATCTCGACCATGGCCTGGCGCGACGGCAGCTCGCGGCCGCCCTGTTCATCGCTGACCCGGCCATTACGGCTGCGCCACTCATCCCGGGCGCTACGCAACTGGCCGACGATGGTCTGTAGTTGCCAATGGCTGGAACGCTCGCTCACGATCAAATCTCCGACGGGACGACCGGCCCATCGGGTCGCCTGAATGACTTCCACTTTACGGCACCGACACAAACGGTAATTAAGAACGAATGGTGCTTTCCTCAGAACTTTCCGACATAAGCGAATGACAGTTGCCTGGGGAAAAGCCGCTGCCTATAGTCCAGGCATCTCCTACAGCCAGCTCGGACCCATGATCAAACAACAGCTTGCCCGTTTTAACCGCCTGGAACTTCTGGCCCAGGCCACTCCCCTGGAAAAGCTCGAACGCCTGTCGGCGTGGGTGGGCCGCGATATCTACATCAAGCGCGATGACCTGACGCCCCTGGCCCTGGGCGGCAACAAGCTGCGCAAGCTGGAATACCTGGGCGCCGATGCCCTCGCGGTCGGCGCCGACACGCTGATCACCGCCGGCGCCATCCAGTCCAACCATGTGCGCCAGACCGCGGCCCTGGCGGCCCGCCTCGGGTTGGGCTGCGTGGCCTTGTTGGAAAACCCCATCGGCACCAGGGACGCCAACTACCTGGGCAACGGCAACCGCCTGTTGCTCGACCTGTTCGACGCCCGGGTCGAGCTGGTGGACAACCTGGACAATGCCGACGAGCAGTTGCAGGCCCTGGCCGAGCGCCTGCGCAGCAACGGCAAGAAGCCGTATCTGGTGCCGATCGGTGGCTCCAATGCATTGGGCGCGCTGGGTTATGTGCGGGCCGGCTTCGAGCTGGCGGCGCAGATCGAAGACAGCGGACTGGAATTTGCCGCGGTGGTGCTGGCCTCCGGCAGTGCCGGGACCCACAGCGGCCTGGGCCTGGCCTTGAGCGAAGCGCTGCCGGGGTTGCCGGTGGTCGGCGTGACGGTGTCCCGTAGCGACGAGGCGCAGCGGCCGAAGGTGCAGGGCTTGGCTGAACGTACGGCCGAGTTGCTCGGTGTACCGCTGCCGGCCAGTTTCAAGGTCGAGTTGTGGGACGAGTATTTCGCTCCCCGTTATGGCGAGCCGAACGCCGGGACCCTGGCGGCGGTCAAGCTGCTGGCCAGCCAGGAAGGCATCCTGCTCGACCCGGTCTACACCGGCAAGGCCATGGCCGGGCTGCTCGACGGCATCGGCCGCCAGCGCTTCGAGGACGGTCCGATCATCTTCCTGCACACCGGCGGGGCGCCAGCATTGTTCGCCTACAACGCTATGCTGTAACCCGATCCTGAGCGTGAGGCGAGTACGGCCCCTGTAGGAGTCCGGCTTGCCGGCGATGAGGTCCGCGAGACCGCTAAAAGCTTCGCGGGCAAGCCCTGCTCCTACAGCTTTGCGTCGAGCACAAAATAGGTGAACGACAGAAGACTGTAGGAGCAGGGCTTGCCCGCGAAGAGGCCCGTGAGCCTTGCATCGCCTGATCGGCCTCATCGCTGGCAAGCCAGGCTCCTACAAGAGGCGGGCAGCCCGGCATCAATTGGGGACCAATGGGTAATAAAATAGAATATACAAATAGTTTTTTATTATTTTATAGAATATTAAGCGCTCGCTATAGTCGCGGCGCAGGCGATTTGGCGCGAGACGCCGGCGCCGCTTTAAGGCAGGATTGACGCTGCTCTTCAGAGCGTCAGTTTCGCGTTCCTTCCCATAAGAAAACACACGGGGCTCGTCATGAATATTTCCGCATTTCGCAAGCGTCTGCTGGTCGGCAGCCTGGGATTGGTACTCGGTGCCGGACTGCTCGGCCAGGCCTTTGCCGGTGAGCAACTGGACAAAATCAAGAAAGACGGCGTTATCAACGTCGGCCTGGAAGGCACCTACCCGCCGTTCAGCTTTATCGGTGCCGACGGCAAGCTGGCCGGTTTCGAGGTCGAGTTCTCCGAAGCCCTGGCGAAAAAACTGGGGGTGAAGGTCAAGCTGCAACCGACCAAGTGGGACGGGATTCTCGCCGCCCTGGAGTCCAAGCGCCTGGACGCGGTGATCAACCAGGTGACCATCTCCGAAGAGCGCAAGAAGAAGTATGACTTCTCCGAGCCTTATACCGTTTCCGGTATCCAGGCCCTGGTGCAGAAGAAGGACGCCGACAAGTTCAAGACCGCCCAGGATCTGGCGGGCCACAAGGTCGGTGTCGGCCTGGGCACCAACTATGAACAGTGGCTCAAGGACAATGTGCCGAAAGCCGTCATCAAGACCTACGACGATGATCCGACCAAGTACCAGGACCTGCGCGTAGGCCGTATCGACGCGATTCTGGTGGACCGTCTGGCAGCCTTTGAACTGATCAATAAAACCAACGGCACCCTGGCCGTTTCCGGTGAGCCGTTCTCCCGTCAGGAAGCCGGTATCGCCCTGCGTAAAGGCGAACCCGAGTTGCTGGCCGCGGTAAACAAGGCCATCGACGAACTGCGCGCTGATGGCACCTTGAAAAAGCTGTCGGAAAAATACTTCAACGCTGACGTCACTCAATAATGGAAGCAGCTTTTCAGCTTGCGTTGGACTCCGCGCCCTTTCTGCTCCAGGGCGCGTACTACACGGTCATCCTCAGCCTGGGTGGAATGTTCTTCGGTTTGCTGCTGGGTTTCGGCCTGGCCTTGATGCGCCTGTCGCGCTTCAAGACGGTGAGCTGGATCGCCAGGGTCTATGTGTCGTTCTTTCGCGGCACACCCCTGCTGGTCCAGCTGTTCGTGATCTATTACGGACTGCCGCAGATGGGCATCGAGCTGGATCCGCTGCCCGCCGCGTTGATCGGTTTCTCGCTGAACATGGCGGCCTACGCCTGTGAAATCCTGCGGGCCGCCATCAGCTCCATCGAGCGCGGCCAGTGGGAAGCGGCGGCGAGCATCGGCATGTCGCGGGCGCAGACCCTGCGCCGGGCGATCCTGCCGCAAGCCGCGCGCACGGCTTTGCCGCCGTTGGGCAACAGTTTCATTTCCCTGGTCAAGGACACGGCATTGGCCGCGACCATCCAGGTGCCGGAACTGTTCCGCCAGGCCCAGCTGATTACCGCCCGGACCTTTGAAATTTTCACCATGTATCTTGCCGCCGCCCTGATCTACTGGGTCCTTGCCAGCCTGCTCGCGCACTTGCAGAACCGTCTGGAAGAGCGGGTCAATCGGCATGACCAGGAGTCTTGACAGCATGATTGTGGTTGAAAAACTGACCAAGCAATTCAAGGGGCAGACCGTGCTCAACGGTATCGACCTGACGGTCGAGGCCGGTGAGGTGATCGCTATCATCGGCCCCAGCGGTTCCGGCAAGACCACCTTCCTGCGTTGCCTGAACTTCCTCGAGGAACCCACCAGCGGCCGGATCAAGGTCGGCGACATCGAAATCGATGGCAGTCGTCCGTTGAACCAGCAGTTGGGCCTGGTGCGTAAATTGCGCCAGCAGGTCGGCTTCGTGTTCCAGAACTTCAACCTGTTTCCCCACCGCACGGCGCTGGAGAATGTCATCGAAGGCCCGTTGGTGGTCAAGAAGATGCCGCGCGACCAGGCCCTCGTCCTGGGCCGCAAGCTGCTGGCCAAGGTTGGTCTGGCGGGCAAGGAAGACGCCTATCCGCGCAGGCTTTCCGGTGGTCAGCAACAACGGGTGGCCATTGCCCGGGCGCTGGCGATGGAGCCGCAGGTGATCCTGTTCGACGAGCCGACTTCGGCCCTCGATCCGGAACTGGTGGGTGAAGTGCTGGCAACCATTCGTGGCCTGGCCGAAGAAAAACGCACCATGGTCATCGTCACCCACGAAATGAGCTTTGCGCGGGATGTGGCCAATCGGGTGATCTTTTTCGACAAGGGCGTGATCGTCGAACAGGGTGAAGCCAAGGCGCTGTTTGCCAATCCCAAGGAAGAACGCACCCGGCAGTTTCTCAGCAAGTTTCTCGGTAATACGTAGGACACTTCTTGACTGAATAAGGCGTACTCAGGGAATGAGTACGACGGTTTCGAAAAGTTGCTTTCCCGCCTATCCGGCAATAATTGTTTACTACCGCCTTTCCCCGGCTTCTTCTTTCACACGAACGACTGCGAAAGTAGGAAGTGTCCGAATTCCCGAGCGATCCCCGCCCTGACGGCTTAATGGCTTGACACCTTCCCGGCAAAACTCTTAGCTGCACTTCACAACCTGCACGACGTTATCAGGACTGTATGCACCTTTCGGCCAACTGTTCGCCGGACTGCGCGTGCGCCTTCCAGAATGTTCGACGGTAAGGACGCCTATTAAGGTTCAAGGACAACGGTTGTTTATGCGGCCCAGGCCTGCGCCTGCACGTTGGACTTTTCGTTACCCTACAAAAAGGATTTTTGCATGACTCATTTTCAGGAAACCCTGCGGCTGGCTCCGCCTGTCGTCCCCCAGGCCCATGGGCGTGGTATTGGCCTGTTGGCCGCCGCGCAGTTGTCGATTGTCATCCGGCCCTATGTCGGCATGGATGAGGGCGACCTGATCGAGTTGTTCTGGGACGATTGTTATGTGACGGCGCGGCAGGTGTCGGCCGATGATGTGGGCCAGTCGCTGAGTTTGCGGGTGCCGGAAAGCTTCGTCCTGGACGGGCTGGCGCGGGTTCACTATCGGGTACTGCGGGTGGGCAGCGCCGGCGCCTGTTCGCGTCGGCTCGAGGTGCCGGTCAAGCTTGCCTGTCCGGGTGGCCAGCCCTTCGGTGAGGAAAACCAGGGCTTGGCGCCGCTGATCATTCCCGCGCCGATCCAGCGCTACGGGGTCAACCCCAGCCAGATGCGCCGAGGCGTGCCGCTGACCCTGGCGCCGTATCTGAACATGGCCGCCGAGGACGAAATCACCCTGCTCTGGGGCGATGTGCGCCTCGACCTGCCCAAGCTCGCCGGCGAGGACGTCGGCAAGCCGGTCAGGGTCTTCGTGCCGCCGGCGGTGATCCAGGAAGCCGGTGAAGACAGTGGCCTGGACCTCACCTACTGCGTGATCGACCGGGTCGGCAACAACTCCCGTTGGGCGCCGGCGCGGCGGCTCCGGGTGGGCAGCGCCCGGCATTACATCAGGGCCCCGCGCCCGGTTTTCCCCAAACTCGCCCAACCCTGCCGAGGCTGAGAAGCTGACCTTCTATGTATATTCCCAAAAGTTAGTTTATTTAATTTTTATACGCGCTTAGGGTATATGCACCGGACCACCGGACTTGTTTGATTTCGCTGGCGTCGCGCTTTCGCGACGCCTCCAAAGAGAGATGAGGACGGTATGGTCAGGAACACAATCACCCTTGTGCGGATCGCCAGGGCATTGCGCACGCCACGGAGTGGCGTTGATGTCTAATTTGCATGAAGCACAGGTCCGGAGCGACCTGGATATTGCCCCGTTGTTGCTCCCGGCCCGGGTGCTGCGCAACGACGCCGAAGCCCTGCAGGCCGCCCGTGAGCTGGCCGAGGCTGCCCGTTTGCAGGCCGCGCGCCGCGACCGTCAGCGCAAGCTGCCCTGGGCCGAGATCGAGCAGTTCACCCGCAGCGGCCTGGGCAGCATCACCATTCCCCGCGAGTACGGCGGCCCGCAGGTTTCATTCGTGACCGTGGCCGAGGTGTTCGCGATCATTTCCGCCGCCGACCCGGCGCTCGGACAGATCCCGCAGAACCAGTTCGGCATTCTTCAGTTGCTGCAAGGCACCGCCACCGAACGCCAGAAAAAGCAGCTGTTCCAGAGCGTGCTGGAAGGCTGGCGCATCGGCAATGCCGGGCCGGAACGCGGCACGAAAAACACCCTGGAACTCAAGACCCGGATCACCGCCGACGGTGACGGTTTTGTCATCAGCGGCCAGAAGTTCTATTCCACCGGCGCCCTGTTTGCCCACTGGGTGGCGGTCAAGGCGATCAACGACGAAGGGCGGCAGGTCATGGCCTTCGTGCGGCGCGGCACGCCGGGCCTGCGCATCGTCGACGACTGGTCGGGCTTCGGCCAGCGCACCACTGCCAGCGGCACCGTGTTGCTGAATCAGGTGCGGGTGGAAGCGGAAGACGTTGTCGACAACTGGCGCCAGGGCGAGGTGCCGAATATCCAGGGCGCCTACTCGCAACTGATCCAGGCCGCCATCGACGCGGGCATCGCCCGTGGGGCCATCGATGACAGCATCGCCTTTGTCCGCGAGCGTTCGCGGCCGTGGGTCGATGCCAAGGTCGAGCGCGCCAGTGACGACCTCTACGTGATTGCCGATATCGGCAAATTGAAAATCGAACTGCACGCCGCCGAGGCGCTGTTGCGCAAGGCCGGGCAGGTGCTCGATCAGGTCAGCGCCAAGCCGGTGGATGCGGCCTCTGCCGCGCGTGCCTCGATTGCCGTGGCCGAGGCCAAGGTCCTCACCACCGAAATCGCCCTGCTGGCCAGCGAGAAACTGTTCGAGCTGGCCGGCAGCCGCGCCACCCTGGCCGAATTCAACCTCGACCGACACTGGCGCAACGCCCGGGTGCACACCCTGCACGACCCGGTGCGCTGGAAATACCACGCCGTGGGCGCCTATCACCTGAACGGCAGTTTGCCGGCCCGGCATTCCTGGATTTGACGACCAGACCTCTGGAGAAGCACATGACTTTTTCCCAACACGTCGCGGTCATCAGCAGCGACGAGCAAGCCCTGATCGTGGCCAGCGACCTGGCCGAAGACTTCAAGCGCGACAGCATCCTGCGCGACCGTGAACGGCGCCTGCCGCTGGCCGAGCTGGAGGTGTTTTCCCGCTCCGGCCTCTGGGGCATCAGCGTGCCGAAAGCCTACGGCGGTGCCGGCGTGTCCAACGTGACCCTGGCCAAGGTCACGCAACTGATCGCCGAGGCGGATGCGTCCCTGGGACAGATTCCACAGAATCATTTCTATGCCCTGGAAGTGCTGCGGGTCAACGGCAGCGAGGCACAGAAACAGCGCCTGTATGCCGAGGTGCTCGCGGGGCGGCGCTTTGGCAATGCCCTGGCCGAACTGGGCACCAAGACCGCCCACGACCGTGTCACCAGCCTGCGCCGGGACGGCGACGGTTACCGCATCAACGGTCGCAAGTTCTACGCCACGGGGGCCTTGTATGCCCAGCGCATTCCGACTTCGGTGGTGGATGAGCAGGGTGTCCAGCAACTGGCCTTTGTGCCCCGTGACAGCGCCGGCCTGAACGTGATCGATGACTGGAGCGGCTTTGGCCAGCGCACCACCGGCAGCGGTTCAGTGGTGTTCGAGGACGTGTATGTCGCCGCCGAAGATGTGATCCCTTTTCAGACGGCATTCGAACGTCCGACCCCGGTCGGCCCGCTGGCGCAGATTCTCCATGCGGCCATCGACACCGGTATTGCCCGCGCGGCCTATGAAGACACCTTGCACTTTGTCCGCACCCGCACGCGGCCCTGGATCGATGCCGGCAGCGACAAGGCCACTGAAGATCCCTTGACCCTCAAGAGCATCGGCCACCTGAGCATTCGCCTGCACGCCGCCGAGGCCTTGCTGGAGCGGGCCGGTGAATACCTCGACCGGGCCCAGGCCGAGACCAACGCCGAAACCGTGGCGGCGGCTTCGATTGCCGTTGCCGAAGCGCGGGCCATCAGCACCGAAATCTCCCTGGCGGCCGGCAGCAGCCTGTTCGAACTGGCCGGCAGCCAGGCGACCCTGGCCGAACACGGGCTGGATCGCCACTGGCGCAATGCGCGGGTGCACACCCTGCACGACCCGGTGCGCTGGAAGTACCACGCGGTGGGCAACTACTACCTCAATGCGCAAAACCCACCGCTGCGGGGGACGATCTGATGGCGAAGAAAAAGATCCTGCTCAACGCCTTCAACATGAATTGCATCGGGCATATCAACCACGGTTTGTGGACCCATCCGCGGGACAACTCGACCCAGTACAAGACGTTGGACTACTGGACCGAGCTGGCGCAGCTGCTGGAGCGCGGTTTGTTCGACGGTCTGTTTATCGCCGATATCGTCGGGGTCTACGACGTCTACCAGGGCTCGGTGGAGGTGCCGCTGCGGGAGTCGATCCAGTTGCCGGTCAACGATCCGCTGCTGCTGGTTTCGGCCATGGCGGCGGTGACGAAAAACCTGGGTTTCGGCCTGACCGCGAACCTCACCTACGAGGCGCCGTATCTGTTTGCCCGACGTATGTCGACGCTCGATCATCTGAGCCGTGGGCGGGTCGGCTGGAATATCGTCACCGGTTATCTCGACAGCGCCGCCCGGGCCATGGGCCTCAAGGAGCAGGTCGAGCATGACCGACGCTACGACCAGGCCGACGAGTACCTGGAGGTGCTCTACAAACTCTGGGAAGGCAGCTGGGAAAACGACGCGGTGCTCAATGATCCGACTCGGCGGATCTACGCCCAGCCGGAGAAAGTGCACAAGGTGCGACACGCCGGCGAGTTCTATCAGGTGGAGGGCTATCACCTTTGTGAGCCGTCACCGCAGCGTACGCCGGTGCTGTTCCAGGCCGGCAGTTCGGAGCGTGGCCTGGAGTTCGCCGGGCGACATGCCGAGTGCGTGTTTATCAGCGGGCAGAACAAGGCCGCGACCAAGGTCCAGGTGGACAAGGTGCGGGCCAGTGCGGTGGCGGCGGGGCGTGATCCCGATGGCATCAAGGTATTCATGGGCTTGAACGTGATCGTCGGCGAGACCGAGGAAGCGGCCTGGGCCAAGCATGCCGAGTATCTGGGGTATGCCAGCGCGGAGGCTGGGGTGGCGCATTTTTCCGCGTCCACCGCGATCGATTTTTCCGAGTACGAGCTGGATGAGCCGATCCAGTATGTGAAGAGCAACGCGATCCAGTCGGCGACCAGGAACCTGCAGAACAACGACTGGACCCGGCGCAAGTTGCTTGAGCAGCACGCGTTGGGTGGGCGCTATTTCACTGTGGTCGGCTCGCCCGGGCAGGTGGCTGATGAGCTGGAATCGTGGATCGCCGAAACCGGGCTGGATGGTTTCAACCTGACCCGCATTGTCACTCCGGAAAGCTATGTGGATTTTATCGAGCTGGTGATTCCTGAGTTGCAGCGGCGCGGCTCGTACAAGACCGCTTATGACAGTGGGACATTGCGCGAAAAGCTGTTTCACGGTGAGGCGCATTTGCCGCAGCAACATGCTGGGGCGGGTTATCGCCGGTCCTGAGAGCCTGAGTCACCCTTTGATGTTGCTGTGCCTGTTCCGCCGTCTTCGCGGGCAAGCCCTGCTCCTACAGTTTTATGGTCGTACACAAGATTCGAGTACGACTCGAAACTGTAGGAGCAGGGCTTGCCCGCGAATAGGCCCGCCCAGACACCCCAAAACCTATGACTGGAAACCCATCATGAAAACAACACGTCTCCCCCAACCAGTCAAAGCACTGGTCCTGGCCCTCGGCCTCTTCAGCGCCATGGCCCACGCCGCTGACGCCCCACTCAAGGTCGGCACCACCGCAGCCTTTGCCATCCCCCTGGAAGCCGCTGTCGAAGAAGCCGGCAAACAGGGCCTGAAAGTCGAGCTGGTGGAATTCACCGACTGGATCGCACCCAATGTCAGCCTCGCGGCCGGCGATATCGACGTGAACTACTTCCAGCACATTCCCTTCCTGGAAAACGCCAAGGCCGCCGCCGGTTTCGACCTGGTGCCCTTTGCCCCGGGGATCATCAACAACGTCGGCCTCTACTCGAAGAAATACAAAAGCTTCGACGAGCTGCCACAAGGCGCCACCGTGGCCATCGCCAACGATCCGATCAACAGCGGTCGTGGCCTGCAACTGCTGGCCAAGGCCGGCTTGATCACCCTGAAACCCGGCGTCGGCTACAAGGCCACCGAAGACGACATCGTCAACAACCCGAAAAAGATCAAGATCCTCCAGGTTGAAGCCGTGCAACTGGTGCGCGCCTACGATGACGCCGATCTGGTCCAGGGCTACCCGGCCTATATCCGCCTGGCGAAGACCTTCGATGCCGGCTCCGCGCTGCTGTTCGACGGTCTCGATCACAAGGAATACGTGATCCAGTTCGTGATCCAGCCGAAAGAAAAAACCGACCCGCGGCTGATCAAGTTCGTCGATATCTACCAGCACTCGCCGGTGGTCCGCGCCGCCCTGGATAAAGCCCACGGCAAGCTGTACCAGGCCGGTTGGGAAGGCTGACATGAGTGTCGTCAACCTCCAGCGCCCGCGTGAGGAAACGCCGCGCAGTGCCGAGCAAACCGAACTGCACCCCGAACTCAATCGTGCCCATGTGCGTTTTATTGGCCTGGGCAAGACCTACGAAGGCCGCCAGGGCCCGGTGCATGCCTTGCAAGGCATCGACCTGGCGATCCAGCGTGGCGAGGTGTTCGGCATCATCGGCCGCAGCGGCGCCGGCAAGTCGTCTTTGATCCGCACCATCAATCGCCTGGAACAACCCAGTGCGGGGCGGGTGCTGATCGACCAGGTCGATATCGGTGAGTTCGACGAAAACCGCCTGGTGGAACTGCGTCGGCGCATCGGCATGATTTTCCAGCACTTCAACCTGATGTCGGCCAAGACGGTCTGGCAGAACGTCGAACTGCCGCTGAAGGTGGCCGGGGTGCCGAAGCTGCAACGGGAACAGAAGGTTCGCGAGCTACTGGATCTGGTCGGCCTGCGGGACAAATACAAGGCCTACCCGGCGCAGTTGTCCGGCGGGCAGAAACAGCGGGTGGGGATTGCCCGGGCGCTGGTCCATGACCCGGCGATCCTGCTGTGTGACGAGGCCACCTCGGCGCTGGACCCGGAAACCACCCAATCGATCCTTGGCTTGCTGCGCGAGATCAATCAGCGCCTGGGCCTGACCATTGTCCTGATCACCCACGAGATGGCGGTGATCCGCGAGATGTGCGATCGGGTGGTGGTGCTGGAGCATGGCCGGGTGGTGGAACAGGGGCCGGTCTGGCAGGTGTTAGGTGATCCGCAACATGAGGTCAGCCGGACCTTGTTGGCGCCGTTGCAACACGCCTTGCCGGCGGAGCTGCAAGAGCGTTTGCAGGCGCGGCCCGAGTCAGCGGCATCGGCGGTGGTGTTGCGTCTGCAATTGACCGGCAGCGCTGCCGACGAACCGGACCTGGCGGCGTTGTTCAGCGCCCTCGGTGGGCGGGTGCGCTTGCTACAGGGCGGTGTCGAACGAATCCAGGGGCATGTGCTGGGGCAGTTGCTGTTGTCGGTGAGCGGTTCGTCCCTGGGAGCCGAGGAACTGCGCCAGCGCGCCGGGCGTTGGGCGCAACAGGTGGAGGTGCTGGGTTATGTGGCTTGATCGGTTATGGCAGGGAGTGATCGACACCTTCCTGATGGTTGGCGTGTCGTCGCTGATCGCCTTGCTGCTGGGCATTCCGCTGGCGGTGATCCTGGTCACCAGCGACAAGGGCGGGATCTATGAAGCGCCGGTGGTGAACCGGGTGCTGGGGGCGTTCGTGAACCTGTTCCGTTCGATCCCGTTCCTGATCCTGATGGTGGCGTTGATTCCCTTTACCCGGCTGATCGTCGGCACCACCTATGGGGTGTGGGCCGCCGTGGTGCCGCTGACCATCGCGGCCACGCCATTCTTTGCGCGGATTGCCGAGGTGAGTCTGCGGGAGGTCGATCATGGTCTGATCGAAGCGGCCCAAGCCATGGGCTGCCGGCGTTGGCATATCGTCTGGCATGTGCTGTTGCCCGAGGCGTTGCCGGGGATTGTCGGCGGTTTCACCATCACCTTGGTGACCATGATCAACTCCTCGGCCATGGCCGGCGCCATTGGCGCGGGCGGGTTGGGGGATATCGCCTATCGGTATGGCTACCAGCGTTTCGACAGCCAGGTGATGCTGACGGTGATCGTGTTGCTGGTGATCCTGGTGGCGGTGATCCAGTTGGGTGGGGATCGGTTGGCGAAGGTGCTCAACAAACGCTGAGCATTAAGTTATTCTCCGCGCCGATTGATCTGCGGCAGTCGGTGCGGATTCACAGGGAATCAAGGAATTAGCCAGTTGGCATGGAGCTTTATTATTCAGATTCTCTGTAATGGATGAAGAGAGAGGCCCATCGCTGGCACACGCCTTTGCCGAAGCCGTTCGTGGGCTGAGAGTACTCGGTCGCAAATCCTTGCTGGCGCTGTTTGGGATTGCCGTAGGCTGTGCCGCTATCATCGCCCTGCTCAACATCGGGCATAACGCGGAAATTGAAGCGATCAGTGCATTCCAGAACATGGGCATTGATACCTTGGTTGCTTCATTTCCGGGTTCCACTTCGCAACAAAGTATCGCTCCCGAAGCGCTTGATTTCGCCAGGCTTCGCCAGAAGCTACCGAATATATCCTACGCCGCCCCCATGGCGATTTATGCGACAGACATCCGCTACAACGGTCGCTCCACCGGTGCCACTGTCGTCGGCAGCACAAGTGATTTGTCGGTGGCGCTGAAGTTCAATGTCTTCAGTGGGAGGCTCTTGTCGGATTTCGACCGACATGCCACCTATGCCGTCGTCGGCAGCCAAGTGGCGCGCGCGCTCAGCCAGCCTTCCGACGAACTGTTGATTGGGCGTCAGTTGCAAATTGAAGGTTATATCTTTCAAGTGGTGGGTGTGCTTGAGGATCAGTTCGATAATCCGCTGATTCCGATACAAATAAATAATTCGATATTTGTTCCGATCGAAGGAATGAAAAGGCTGACCTCCAGCCCGCAGGTCAGTGCGATTGTTATCAAGGAACGGGATACCGCGGATATGGAACGCCATGCCAAGTCGCTGCGAGAGTACCTGGTCGGTGTCCTGGGTGAACGTAATATCCTGATTCAAATACCTCAGCAACTGCTTGACAGCATCAAACAGCAGACGAGGACTTTTTCCAATCTGCTGGCAGGGCTGGGTGCGATTTCGCTGCTGGTGGGCGGAGCGGGCGTGATGAACGTGATGCTTTCAAATGTCACGGAGCGCCGTAGAGAGATTGGCATTCGGATGGCCTTGGGCGCGCGCCGTCGAGACATTCTTAATTTATTCTTGATGGAAGCCGTTTGTCTTTCTATCAGCGGTGCGTTGATAGGCGCCGTGCTCGGTCTGGTCGGCACGCTGATTTTTGTATCTTTGTCTGGCTGGACCTTTGCCCTGTCTATTGTTTCTGTGCCGATGGGCATTGGCAGTTCAGTGTTGATCGGCCTTTTCTTTGGCATTTACCCAGCTGTTTCGGCGGCTAGATTGGAGCCGATAAAAGCCTTGCGCGATGATTGAGCGCAGAGGCGAGTGGGCAACATAAGCGTGGCCGGCTTGCTTTGGCAGCGTCGGCTTCTTGCTTCCCCATGATTTGGGCTCGCTGCTTTTCGGGTGCCAAGCGTATAGTCGCTGCATCTCAGTCTTGCATGCCGCTGCCATGAAACTTGCTCCCGACGCTCTCGTTACCATCACCGCCACCACGCTCGGCCATTACAACCGCACGGCCGAAGGTTTTCGTGAAGGCACCCGCGATCACGATGTGAGCCAGAACATCGATGCGTTGTTGCGGCATATCCAGGGTGAGGCGCCGTTTACCGTGCTGGATTTCGGTTGCGGACCGGGTCGTGATCTCAAGACCTTCACCCGCATGGGCCATATCGCGGTCGGTCTCGACGGCTCCGAGCGCTTTGCGCAGATGGCTCGCGAGGACAGTGGTTGCGAGGTGCTGCAGCAGAACTTCCTTGAACTCGAGTTGCCGTCTGGGCGCTTCGACGGAATCTTCGCCAATGCCGTGTTGTTCCATATTCCGCGCCAGGAATTGCCGCGAGTGCTGGGGCAATTGCACGGTGCCTTGAAACCCGATGGCGTGTTGTTCAGTTCCAATCCGCGTGGGGAAAACCAGGAGGGGTGGAATGGCGAGCGTTATGGCTCGTACCACGACCTGGACGCCTGGCGGGAGTTGCTGACGGCGGCGGGTTTTGTCGAGCTGGAACACTATTACCGCCCCGCCGGACTGCCGCGAGAGCAACAGCCATGGTTGGCGAGCGTCTGGCGCAAGGTCTGACGCCAGATACCGCCCCCTGTAGGCGCCGGCTTGCTGGCGGTGGCGTCTGCATAGGCAGCGCAAGGCTCCGGGGCCTCTTCGCGGGCAAGCCCTGCTCCTACAGTTTTGTGCCGTACACAAAATCGGTGAACGACGGAAGACTGTAGGAGCAGGGCTTGCCCGCGAAGCTTTTGGCTGCCTTCAGGCCTCCAGAAAGGGACCTGTCCAGCGCCTCAGTGTTGTTGTGCGAGCAAGTCATCCACCTGGCTCTGCGCCAGCTCGATCAGATGCACCGAGGCCATCGCCAGTTGGCGAGGCGTGCCGCTCAGATGATCGGCGGACTCATACGCCGTCGCGGCGGCCGAACGCAGGATCGAATCGAGATTGTTCAGGGTGTCTTCGGTGTTCGGGAGGGGCGATTTGCGCACAGGCTGATCTGGCAATCCATAGTGAGCGAAGGCACGTTCGGCGGCCTCGGCCTCTACAAAAGATGCATTTTGTAAGGGCGGATCAGGAACGATTGTTTTCATGGCAACTCCTTGATTGATGGAGCCGACACTGATCGCTACCAAACGATATGGGTGGCGGCTATACGCAGGTTGGTAGACCGGGAATCAAGGAACCCAGCGCACTCGAAAGTGCCCCGCGCAGAGCCGCCATAGACGAAAACCGTGGGCAATAAAAAACGCCAACAGAGAATCGACTTGGTGGCGCTATGCGCCTTGATTGACCTCGGGCTACCAAACCCGATCACTGTGTTTTTGCAGTGACAGGTCCAAGCCTAGGTCCCGAGAATCGCAGGCGCAAGCCGAAAGGATTTTCTAGGAAAGTTCACGCAAGGGAAAGGGAATAGTCCTCGGTCTGTGCCCAGAACACCTCCCTGTAGGAGCATGGCTTGCCAGCGAAGGGGCCGGTGAGACCGCCAAAAGCTTTGCGGTACAAGGTTACGCAGTGTTTTCAATACCCCACAAAGAGCATGACTGGCGCTTCAGTGCTGTTGCGCGAGCAAGTCATCCACCTGGCTCTGCGCCAGTTCGATCAGATGCACCGAGGCCATCGCCAGTTGGCGAGGCGTGCCGCTCAGATGATCGGCGGACTCATACGCCGTCGCGGCCGCTGAACGCAGGATCGAGTCGAGATTGTTCAGGGTGTCTTCGGGGTTCGGAAGGGGCGATTTGCGCACTGGATGACGTGGCAATTCATAGTGAGCGAAAGCGCGTTCGGCCGCCGCCTTGAAAGCCGGATCGTTCTTTTCCAGCGATTGAACAGGTGGGTTGGGCGTGACTTTGAACATGGTGATTCTCCTGACATATTGAGAACCCATCACTTTCGTGGCCAAACGAAAGGTGGCGGGCGGTACGCAGGTTGGCCAACCGGGATGTCAGGCACCCGGCGCACCCGAAGGTGCCCCGCGCACAGCCCACCATAAAGCGACAGACACAAAAAAGCGCCTGAGACCGTAGTGGCGCTGGTGCGCCTGACATTGGGCGGGTGACCAAACCCGATCACTGTGTTTTTGCAGTGACAGGTCCAAGCCTAGGTCCCGAGAATCGCAGGCGCAAGCCGAAAGGATTTTCTAGGAAAGTTCATGCAAGGGAAAGGGAATAGTCCTCGGACGGTGCGTGGAACACCCTCTTTGTGGCGAGCGGGCAAGTGTGTATTCAGCCGTCGCGGTATGTTGACATCAATCTCGTCTGTGGCACCCTTGGCGGACCACTCAACCCCGTACGCAGCGATTCAGTTCACTGGCCGTTGGGGTAAAAAAAAACGGCCCTGCGCCGGTTTTTTCGATCAAGGGACGGCATCTGTCCCTCTCGCCAAAAAAGAAAATCCCGAAGGGCCAAGCCCTTCGGGGCTATAGGTATCCATCGCTTACAGCTTGGCGATGGACACCTCGGTGGATTTCACAAAGGCAATCACTTCACTGCCGATCTGCAGTTCCAGCTCTTTCACCGAACGGGTGGTGATCACCGAGGTGACGATCCCCGAAGCGGTCTGTACGTCGATTTCCGAGAGCACGTCGCCGGTGACGATTTCCTTGATGGTGCCCTTGAACTGGTTGCGAACGTTGATGGCTTTGATGGTCATGGCATTGATTCCTGTCGTGGATTGAGTAGGCAAGGCATGGGTTACAGCGCCCAACGCAACTGCGTGGGCAAGGGCGATACAGGTTCCGGCTCGGGCGGTACGCCCGGCAGCGACAACACCCGGTTCAACACTTCGGTCTCCAGCGCCGCCAGGCGATGGGAGCCACGCGCCCGTGGACGCGGCAGTTCGACGTGCAAGTCCAGGCCGACCTGGCCGTCTTCGATCAGGATCACCCGATCGGCGATGGCCACGGCTTCACTGACGTCGTGGGTCACCAGCAACACGGTAAAACCATGCTGCTGCCAGAGACGTTCGATCAGCTGCTGCATTTCGATCCGGGTCAGGGCATCCAGGGCCCCCAGCGGCTCGTCCAGCAACAGCAGGCGCGGTTTGTGGATCAGGGCGCGGGCCAGGGCCACGCGCTGCTTCTGGCCGCCGGACAGGGCCGCCGGCCATTCATGGGCGCGGTCCGCCAGGCCGACCGCTTCCAGCGCTTCCAGCGCCTGCGGTCGCCAGTTGCCCTTGAGACCCAGGCCGACGTTGTCGATCACTTTTTTCCAGGGCAGCAAACGCGCTTCCTGGAACATCAGCCGGGTGTCTTCGCGGGCCTCGCTCAGCGCGGCGGAACCGGCCAGCAATTCACCACCGCTAGGTTGGTCGAGACCGGCCAGCAGGCGCAGCAGGGTGCTTTTACCGCACCCGCTACGGCCGACCACGGCGACGAATTGCCCGGCCGGAATATGCAGGTCGATCTCCCGCAGCACCTGGCGTTGGCCGAAAGTCTTTTGCAGGTTGCGCACCGCCAGCGGAATACCCCGCAGCAGGCGTGGAGGTTGTTGAGCCGTCATTGCGCACCGCCCTTGCTCACTTGATAGGCCGGATGCCAGCGCAGCCAGACCCGCTCCAGGCCGCGGGCCGCGAGGTCCGCCAGTTTGCCGAGGACGGCGTAGAGAACGATGGCCAGCACCACCACGTCGGTCTGCAGGAACTCCCGGGCATTCATCGCCAGGTAGCCGATGCCGGAACTGGCCGAAATGGTTTCCGCGACGATCAGCGTCAGCCACATGAAGCCGAGGGCAAAGCGCACACCCACCAGGATCGAGGGCAGGGCGCCTGGCAGGATCACCTGGCGAAACAGGCTGAAACCGGACAGGCCGTAGCTGCGGGCCATTTCCACCAGCGCCGGGTCGACGTTGCGGATGCCGTGGTAGGTGTTGAGGTAGATCGGGAACAGGGTGCCCAGGGCCACCAGGAAAATTTTCGCCGACTCGTCGATGCCGAACCACAGGATCACCAGCGGGATCAGCGCCAGGTGTGGCACGTTGCGGATCATCTGCACCGAGCTGTCGAGCAGGCGTTCACCCCATTTCGACAGGCCGGTGATAAAGCCCAGGGCCAGGCCGATGCCGCCGCCGATGGCAAAGCCGATACCGGCGCGCCAGCCACTGATGGCCAGGTGTTTCCAGAGATCGCCGCTCTTCACCAGGGCGATGCCGGCTTCGACCACGGCGCTCGGCGCGGGCAGGATCCGGGTCGACAGCCAACCGGCCGACACCGACAGTTGCCACACCGCTAGCAACAGCACCGGCAGGGCCCAGGGCGCGAGTTTGTGGGTAAGTCTGGTCAAGGTCGTCATGGCCGGCCTCAGCTCTGGGACACGGCTTTGGGCAGGATGTCGTTGGCGACCATCTCACCGAAGGGGCTGACGTAACCGGCGCTTTTCGGCAGTTCCGGACGTTCGATATCCAGGTGCGGGAACAGCAGTTCGGCGACTCGGTATGACTCTTCCAGGTGGGGGTAACCGGAGAAGATAAAGGTGTCGATACCCAGATCGGCGTATTCCTTGACCCGCGCGGCCACGGTCGGGCCGTCGCCCACTAGCGCCGTGCCGGCACCGCCGCGGACCAGGCCGACGCCGGCCCAGAGGTTGGGGCTGACTTCCAGGTTGTCGCGGCTGCCGCCGTGCAGGGCGGCCATGCGTTGCTGGCCGACGGAGTCGAAACGCGCCAGGGATTTCTGCGCGCGGGCGATGGTCTCGTCGTCCAGATGGGAGATGAGTTTGTCCGCCGCTTGCCAGGCTTCGGCATTGGTTTCACGGACAATCACATGCAGGCGAATGCCGAAGCGCACGGTGCGCCCGAGCTTGGCGGCCTTGGCCCGCACCTGCTCGATTTTCTCGGCAACGGCGGCAGGCGGTTCGCCCCAGGTCAGGACCATTTCCACCTGTTCGGCGGCGAGGTCCTGGGCGGCTTCCGACGAGCCGCCGAAGTACAGCGGCGGACGCGGTTGCTGGATCGGCGGATAGAGCAGCTTGGCGCCTTTGACGCTGATGTGCTGGCCGTCATAGTCGACGGTTTCGCCTTCCAGCACACGACGCCAGATGCGGGTGAATTCCACCGAGGCCTGGTAGCGCTCTTCGTGGCTGAGGAACAGGCCGTCGCCGGCCAGTTCGTCCGGGTCGCCGCCGGTCACCAGGTTGAACAGCGCCCGCCCGCCGGACAGCCGGTCGAGGGTTGCGGCCTGGCGCGCCGCCACCGTCGGGGAAATGATTCCGGGGCGCAGGGCGACCAGGAATTTCAGGCGCTGGGTCACCGGGATCAACGAAGCGGCCACCAGCCAGGAGTCCTCGCAGGAACGTCCGGTAGGGATCAGCACGCCACCGAAACCGAGACGGTCGGCAGCCTGGGCCACCTGCTGCAGGTAACCGTGGTCAACGGCGCGAGCGCCTTCGGCGGTGCCAAGGTAATGGCCGTCGCCGTGGGTAGGCAGGAACCAGAAAATATTGAGGCTCATGGAGTGGTCTCCTAAGGAATACGGTTCAAAGTGCTTTGGCAACGGCCGCCGGCGGGGTCCAGATCACGTCCTTGATGCTCAGCGGTTTGGGAATCAATTTGAGCTGGTAGAAGCTGTCGGCGATTTTCTGTTGCGCCGCGATCACTTCCGGGGTGAGGAACTGCGCGCCATAGCCCTGGCGTTTCACCGAGATCCGGGTGATGTCGGCGGGCAAGCCGAGCAGCGGTGCCACCTGGGTGGTGACTTCCTCGGGATTGGCCTTGGACCAGTCGCCTACTGCGCGGACTTCTTCCACCAGGGCCTTGATCACCTCAGGATGTTTTTCGGCATAGGGGCGGGTTGCGAGGTAGAACTGGTTGTTGTCCACCAGGCCGGTACCGTCACGCAGGGTGCGGGCCTTGAGCTGTTGCTCGGCGGCGGCCTGGTAGGGGTCCCAGATGACCCAGGCGTCGACGCTGCCACGCTCGAAGGCGGCGCGGGCATCGGCCGGCGCGAGGAACACGGTCTGGATATCGCTGTATTTCAGGCCGGCGTCTTCGAGGGCGCGGACCAGCAGGTAATGGACGTTGGAGCCTTTGTTGAGGACGACCTTCTTGCCCTTGAGCTCTTGCACCGATTTGATCGGTGAGTCCTTGGGCACCAGGATTGCTTCACTGGTGGGCGCCGGTGGTTCCGAGGCGACATAGAGCAGGTCGGCACCGGCGGCCTGGGCGAAGACCGGCGGTGTTTCGCCGGTCACGCCGAAGTCGATGGAACCGACGTTCAGCCCTTCGAGCAGTTGCGGGCCGCCGGGGAACTCGGTCCATTGCACTTGCACGCCCTGGGCCGCGAGGCGTTTTTCCAGGGTGCCCTTGGCCTTGAGCAGCACCAGGGTGCCGTATTTCTGATAACCGATCCGAAGTGTCTCGGCTTGAGCTTGAGTAATGGCGCCGAAGGTGACAGCCGCAGCAAACAGAGCGACCAGACCGCGACGCAAAATGACAGTGCGCATGGCGCTCTCCTTTTTGCGGTGAGGGTTTTGGCTGCACCTGCTGGCCCGTTGGCGGGCGAGTAAGGCCAGTACATCGATTTTGGGTAAAGCGGTTCAGATGCTCCAGCGAGCCGTGAGCAGGCGGTCGTTGAGCAGTGTCGGGTCCAGGGGCTTGGGACGTCGTGCCAGGGCGCTGTGGAACTGTTCCAGGGCCTCGTTCAGGCGTTGTTCCAGGGCCGGGGCCAGCTGCGCCTGGGCGCTGCCTTCGCCATAGGCGATCTGGTTGTCTTCGGCGAAGATGCCGTGGAGCATTTCCTGGGCCTTGAGCGCCGACAGCACCGGCTTGAGGGCGTAATCCACCGCGAGCATATGGGCGATGCTGCCGCCGGTGGCCATGGGCAGCACCACCTTGTGGCTCAGGGCACGTTCGGGCAGCAGGTCGAGCACGGTTTTCAGGGCGCCGGAGAATGAGGCCTTGTACACCGGCGTGGCGATGACCAGGCCGTCGGCCTGTTCGATCTGTTGCAGCAGGTCGATGATCTGCGGGCTGCCGAAGCGTGCGTGCAGCAGGTCTTCGGCCGGGAAGTCGCGGACCTGGTAACTCACCACTTCCACGCCTTGTTCGATCAACCAGCGCCTGGCCTGGTCCAGCAGTACCCCGGAGCGTGATCGCTGGCTGGGGCTTCCTCCAAGTGTGACGACCAGCATGTGGCTAATTCCTTAAGCGTTTGTCGGCGATTCGCGGGCTGCGATCTCACCGTGATGGACAGACCATATCAGCTGATTTATATATCTATAAATCTTATTTTTTCATTTGTTTATTCTTTAAATGAATATGCGGATGGCTTTCTTCCAGGCAAAAAAACAGGCCGTCGAAACGGCCTGAAACCCCTGCATCGTGAGTCGGTAAACAATTCGGTTCAGCGGTTGGGTTGTGGTGTCAGGCGCAGGTACGGCTTCACCGCGCGGTAGCCTTTGGGGAAGCGTTTCTTGATTTCGTCTTCGTCCTTGAGCGATGGCACGATCACCACCTCGTCACCGTCCTGCCAGTTGGCCGGGGTGGCCACCTTGTAGTTATCGGTGAGCTGCAAGGAGTCGATCACCCGCAGGATCTCGTGGAAATTGCGCCCGGTGCTGGCCGGGTAGGTGATGGTCAGCCGCACCTTCTTGTTCGGATCGATCACGAACAGCGAGCGTACGGTGAGGGTGTCGTTGGCATTCGGGTGGATCAGGTCGTAGAGATCGGACACCTTGCGGTCGGCATCGGCCAGGATCGGGAAGTTGACCACGGTGTGCTGGGTCTCGTTGATGTCCTCGATCCACTTGTGGTGCGAATCCACCGGGTCCACCGACAGGGCGATGGCCTTGACGCCGCGCCGGGCGAATTCGTCCTTGAGCTTGGCGGTAAAGCCAAGTTCCGTGGTGCACACCGGGGTGAAGTCCGCCGGGTGGGAGAACAGTACGCCCCAGCTGTCGCCGAGCCACTCGTGGAAACGAATCGTGCCGGCGCTGGAATCCTGTTCGAAGTCGGGGGCGATGTCGCCGAGTCTTAGGCTCATGGTGCTGCTCCTGGTGAGTGCGTGATGAGCCTACTGTGCCTGCTGCAGGGTTTATTTAAAAAGAATAAATATCGATTTATCTAGATCTAAATCGAATATTAAAAAGTTCTTCATTGGACGCCGGACGGGCGCAGGAGCAACCTTGTCCACAGCTTGTGAGAGGGCTAAGGGGATGTAACTCAGTGGGGTGCCGGGCGCCGTGATGTCGAAGGTTGGCGTTCGAGTCGAAGCTGAGAGGTAGTGTTAGGCAGTACGTGAAGCACTCAGCCCGGCATTGCGCCGGGCTGAGTGTGGATCTCGACTTTAAACGATCACGCTTACAACAGCGGGATGGTGTAGCTGACGATCAGACGGTTTTCGTCCTGGTCGCTAGTTGCAACGATCGAGTTGGTGCGCCACATGGCGTTTTTCCAGGCGAAACCGAGGTTCTTGAAGGTGCCTTCAGGAATCACGTAGGCCAGGGTGATATCGCGTTCCCACTCGCTCTGGTTGCCAGCGGTGGTCTGGATATTGTCGCCGTGCAGGTAAATCACACCAGCGGTCAGGCCGGGTACGCCAACCTTGGCGAAATCGTAGGCGTAGCGAGCTTGCCAGGTACGCTCGCCAGCACGGGCGAACTTCTGGATCTGCATGTCGGTGATGGTGCTGTTGGACGAGCCGTCACCCTGGTTCAACCATGGGAAGTCGCTGTCGCCCTTGGTGTACTGATAACCAGCGCCGAAGGTGTGACCGGCAACCGAGTACAGGGCCAGGTAGCTGTACAGGTCGTTGTCGACCTTGCCCTTGGTGACATTGTTGTCGTAGAGACCGGTGGTGAAGTAGCCAGAGGTGTTGGCGTTGGCACCGTTGTCGCGGCTACGGTAGTAGCGCAGGTCGCTTTTCAGCACGCCAGGACCGATGGCCCAATTGTGTGCTAGACCCAGGAAGTTCTGCGAGTAGAAGTCTTTCAGCTCGCCGTAGTAGTACGAAGCGACCAGATCCTTGGTGATCTTGTAGTCTGCACCGCCGTACAGGAACTTGTTGCTGAACCGGCCCGCAGTACCCTCTGAGTAGTTCGAGCTGGCGTTTGCACCGGCAATCGACAGGTCTTCGTCGTTGGTCGAGTTACGGCCTTTGGCCTTCTCGATCTGGCCGAGAGTCAGGGTCAGGTCCTTGATCTCGTTCGAAGTGATCTGGCCACCGGTGAAGGTTTGTGGCAGCAGGCGACCGTCGTTGGACTTGATTACCGGGTTGTTCGGCAGCAGGGTACCGATCTTCAGTTCGGTCTGCGAAACGCGCATTTTTCCGGTCAGACCCAGGCTGCTGGCGTCATTGACCGAGCGGGCGTTTTTACCGCCAGTGGCTTCAGTCGGGAACAGCGTACTGCCAGCGCTGGTTTTGGTCGCACCGTTGGAGCCACCACCGGTGTCCAGTTTGATAGCGGTCAGGGCGATCACATCAAGGCCGAAACCCACGGTGCCTTGGGTGTAACCGGAGTTGAAGCGCAGATCAAAGCCTTGACCCCATTCCGAGGACAGGCTCTGAGCGGGTTTCCCGCTACGGTTATCGGTGTTGATGTAGAAGTTACGCAGACCCAGGGTCGACGTAGCGCCTTCGATAAAACCTTTGGCATCCGCTTGCCCATCGGCATATGCGTGTTGCGCCAAAACGCCTACGGCCACTGCTAGGGCCAAGGTGGACTTCTTCATGGTACAGCTCCTCTCATTTCTAATTTTTGTGTGTCCTGGCCTGGGATCTAGCGTCCCTTTGTAGCCACAGATGCGCGATTAGCACCAGATCGTGACTGGCAAGTCAATCGTAACAAACCACGTCTAGACTTTGGTCTAACTCGCCGTAAATTTGGTCCCTGCAGGGTAATGAAATTCTTCATAAACCCAAAAAGAACTGTTTCGTCCTTTTTAAGACGATTCAGGAATAAGCTGCCTGAGAATTTACCCGGCCCTGAGGTCTTTGTCGGCCTCCAGACTTATTTCTGAAAAGTATTTGTAGCAGCCTTTTTCGAACAATCCGTATTTGAGAGCTGTTCTCAGGGACAGGAAAGTTCATAAAAGCGACGCAATCATGGCTAAACGCTGCCACTCCCGTCAATTTATTACAGCATTTGGCTGATTAAGCCGGACCGCTGACATGTTGCTGTGCCAAGAACCATAGAAGAAAAAACGCGGAACGCACCTTCATTCGTCGGGTTTAGTTATTTTGCGGATTTTCCGCTGAGCGTCTGATGGTACGGCGTCCCGCAGACACGAGCTGGCACTGCAAGCGCCGGCCGCCGGCTGACGCGTGTCATATTTTGACTCATAAGCTAATGCAAATAAGTTATTTATTTTAAGATTCTTAGATCATTTAGTCTCTCTACATGCCGATTCCCGGTCGCCTGTCGAGGAACTTGTCCCATGAAACTCCCTGCTCCGCTCCGCCTTCTGGCGGCCTTGTCCCTGGCCGGGGCCAGTTGGTTTGCCCAGGCTGCCGATGTGACCGTGGCCTACCAGACCACCGTCGATCCGGCGAAAGTCGCCCAGGCTGATGGCGCTTATGAAAAAGCCACGCATGCAAAGATCGACTGGCGCAAATTCGATAACGGCGCCGATATCATCGCCGCCATCGCTTCGGGCGATGTGCAGATCGGCTACCTCGGCTCGAGCCCGCTGACCGCGGCCATCACCCGCAAGGTGCCGGTGGAAACCTTCCTGATCGCCACCCAGATCGGCGGTGCCGAAGCCCTGGTGGCCCGTGACGGCTCCGGGATCAAATCGCCCCAGGACCTGATCGGCAAGAAAGTCGCCGTGCCTTTTGTCTCCACCGGGCACTACAGCCTGCTGGCCGCGCTGAAGCACTGGAATATCGATCCTTCGAAAGTACAGATTCTCAACCTCGCGCCACCGGCCATCATCGCCGCCTGGAAACGCGGTGATATCGACGCCACCTACG
Source organism: Pseudomonas sp. MWU13-2862 (assembly GCF_023242495.1). Taxonomy (NCBI): domain Bacteria; kingdom Pseudomonadati; phylum Pseudomonadota; class Gammaproteobacteria; order Pseudomonadales; family Pseudomonadaceae; genus Pseudomonas; species Pseudomonas sp. MWU13-2862. The sequence continues at coordinate 134,430 of NZ_JALMEZ010000015.1, forward strand.
TCTGGGACCCGGCCCTGGGCGTGGCCAAGGAAAACGGCAAGGTGCTGATCACGTCTGGCGAGCTGGCCAAGTTCGGTGCGCCGACCTTCGATGCCTGGATCGTGCGCAAGGACTTCGCCGAGAAGCACCCGGAAATCGTCAAGGCCTTCGCCAAGGTCACCCTGGATGCCTACGCCCAGTACCGCAAGGACCCGCAAGCCTGGCTGGCGACCCAGGGCAATGTCGACAAGCTGGTGAAGCTCTCTGGCGCCAAGGCGTCTGATATTCCCCTGCTGCTGCAAGGCAACGTCTACCCGTTGGCGGCTGACCAGGTCACCGTTCTCGGCAAGCCGACCGCCCAGGCCATCACCGACACCGCCGCGTTCCTGAAAGAGCAGGGCAAGGTCGATGCCGTGCTGCCGGACTACGCCCCTTATGTCAGCGCCAAGTTCATCACCAACTGATTCCGCCGAGGAGCCGCCGTCATGGCCTTGTTACAGCTGGAGCGCATCAGCGCACAGTACCCCGGCGCGGCCGAGCCGGTGCTGGCGGACATCTCCCTCAGCCTCGGCCCCCGGCAACTGCTGGTGGCCCTCGGGCCTTCGGGGAGTGGCAAGACCTCGCTGTTGAACCTGATCGCCGGCTTCGTCGAGCCGAGCGCCGGGCGCATCACCCTCGACGGCGTGCCCGTCAAGGGACCGAGTGCCGAGCGTGGCGTGGTGTTCCAGGATGACGCGCTATTGCCCTGGCAGGATGTACTGGCCAATGTCGGCTTCGGTCTGGAGCTGGCGGGTGTGCCCCGGCCGCAACGTGAAAGCCGTGCCCGGGAGATGCTCGCCCTGGTGGACCTGGCCGGTTTCGACACGCGTCGGATCTGGCAACTGTCCGGTGGTCAGAAACAGCGTGTCGGCCTGGCCCGTGCCCTGGCGGCGGACCCTCGGGTGTTGCTGATGGACGAGCCCTTCGGCGCCCTCGATGCCTTTACCCGCGAACAGATGCAGGAGCTGTTGCTGCAAGTCTGGCGCCGCACCGCCAAGCCGGTGTTCCTGATTACCCACGATATAGAAGAGGCGGTTTTTCTCGCCACCGACCTGATCCTGCTGGCGCCGAATCCGGGGCAGATCGTCGAACGCCTGAGCCTGGATTTCGGCCAGCGCTACAGCGCCGGTGAATCGGCCCGGGCGATCAAGTCCGACCCGCGTTTTATCGAAACCCGCGAGCACGTGCTGGCCCGTGTGTTCTCCCAACGCAGCGCCGCCCAGCGGCAGGAGTTCGTATGAGCAGCTATGAATTGCCGGTGACGCTGGCGGGCAAACCGAAAGTCATACCGGTTCGCCGCAGCCTGAGTACGCGCTGGATCAGTGTGCTGACCCTGTTGACCTTGGTTCTGCTCTGGTGGGCAGTGACTGCCGCGGGCGTCATCGAACCGTTGTTTCTACCGCCACCTGGAGCGGTGCTGGAAAAAGGCTGGTTGCTGGCAACCAAGGGCTACATGGACTCGACCCTCTGGCAGCACCTGGGCGCGAGCCTTGGGCGTATCGGCCTGGGCCTCGGCTTTGCGGTACTGACCGCGATTCCCGTGGGCATCGCCATCGGCCACAACCGCATCGCCCGGGGTATTTTCGACCCGCTGATCGAGTTCTACCGGCCCATTCCACCGTTGGCCTATCTGCCCCTGATCGTGATCTGGTGCGGGATCGGTGAGCTGTCGAAAGTGCTGCTGATCTACCTGGCGATTTTCGCCCCGATCGCCATCTCCACGGCCACCGGCGTACGGACTGTCGATCCGGCCAAGCTGCGGGCCGCGCAATCCCTGGGGGCCACCCGTGCCCAGCTGATTCGCCATGTGATCCTGCCCAGCGCCTTGCCGGACATTCTCACCGGTGTGCGTATCGGCCTCGGTGTCGGCTGGTCGACCCTGGTGGCCGCCGAACTGATCGCCGCCACCAGCGGCCTGGGCTTTATGGTGCAGTCGGCGGCACAGTTCCTGGTGACCGATGTGGTGGTGCTGGGGATCCTGGTGATCGCCTTTATCGCCTTTGCCATGGAGATGGGCCTGCGCGCCCTGCAGCGCAAGCTGGTGCCGTGGCACGGCCAGGCCCACTGACAGCCCGCAGCCTATTGACCACGCCGACAGCCCGGCGCGTATTTGAAGAGATCGATCATGAGCCTGACCATTACTCCCCTGAGCGCCGCCCTGGGCGCGCAGATCGACGGCGTTACCTTGAACCGGCCGTTGACCGTCGAACATCGCGACGCCATCCAGCAGGCACTGCTCAAGTATCAGGTACTGTTCTTCCGTAACCAGCCGTTGAACCCGGTGCAGCAGGCGACCTTTGCGGCGTATTTCGGCGACCTGCATATTCATCCGATCTACCCGAACGTGCCGGAGCAGCCCGAAGTGCTGATCCTCGACACGGCGGTGACCGACGTGCGCGACAACGCGGTCTGGCACACCGACGTGACCTTCCTGCCGACCCCGGCGCTGGGGGCGGTGCTCAGCGCCAAGCAGCTGCCAGCGTTTGGTGGCGACACCCTGTGGGCCAGTGGCATCGCGGCGTTTGAAGCCTTGTCGGCGCCGTTGCGGCAGTTGCTGGACGGGCTGACGGCGACGCACAACTTCATCAAGTCGTTTCCTGTCGAGCGTTTCGGCAATACGCCCGAGGACCTGGCGCGCTGGGAGGAGACCCGCAGGAAGAACCCGCCGCTGTCGCATCCGGTGATCCGCACGCACCCGGTGAGCGGACGCAAGGCGTTGTTCGTCAACGAGGGTTTCACCACCCGGATCAACGAGCTGGAGGAGGCCGAGAGCGAGGCGATTCTCAAGTTGCTGTTCGCCCATGGGACGCGTCCGGAGTTCACCATTCGCTGGCGCTGGCAGGAGAATGACGTGGCATTCTGGGACAACCGCGTGACCCAGCATTACGCAGTGGACGATTACCGGCCGAACCGGCGGGTGATGCACCGGGCGACCATTCTGGGTGATGCGCCGTTCTGAGTGCTTGTATGAGTGAGGCCAGGCTCAAGAGCCTCTTCGCGGCGGTGCGGCGTCCCGACAAGCCCTGCTCCTACAGGTTTGTGTCGTGCACAAAATCCGTGATCGACACCGTACTGTAGGAGCAGGGCTTGCCCGCGAAGAGGCCGGATCAAGCGACGCAGGGTTCGCGACAGCCTTCAGAGCGGGCTTTCGCGCCGAGGCAGATACGGCGGCAAATACAGCCCCAGGTACGCATCGAACACCCGCATCCCTTCTTCGGCCATGCGCGGCGTGATCTGGTCGTGCAACTGTACCGACCGCGCATAGACCCGATCCCCCAGCTCCATCGCCAGGGCGAACACATCGACTTCCTTGGGCAGCGTCGGCAATTCGAAATGCCGGATAAACAGCTTGTGCATCAGATCGCCGAGTTCGATGTCGTGCTGGCGGTCAGCCTGGGTCACTTCGGTCAGGCCGTGCTGCGCAAGGATCAACTGACGCGCCGCCGCATCCTCCTCGTAGATATTCAGCATCCGCTGCTCCACCAACCGTGACAGGTCGCGCCAGCTGGTGAGGGCCTGGTGGTCGATGGGCGCCTGCAGGGTGGCGCGGAACGCCGCGTGGACATCGTTGGTCAGGGCTTCGAGCAGGGCCGGGACGCTGGCGAAGAAGTGATAGACCGAGGACGGCGGGATCTCGGCCCGTTCCGCCACGCTGTAGATCGACAGACTGGCCACGCCTTCGGCGGCAAGCAAGGTGCGCGCGGCGTCGAGGATCGAGTCGATCCGGGCCTGGCTGCGTGCGCGGGGTTTGCGAGCGGTGGCGGGGCGGGTCATGTGGTTCTCCGGCAAGGGCAGCGGGCATTGTACGCGAGGACGCTGGTGTGGTGTCTGTGAGTCCGCATCGCTGGCAGGCGGGCATAAAAAAACGCCGCAGGCCCAAGGCCGGCGGCGTTCTTTTTATTGCTTCAAGCGCTTACACGGTATGCAGGTACCAGTTGTACTCGAGGTCGGAGATGGAGTGTTCGAACTCCTCCAGCTCGCTCTCTTTACAGGCGACGAAGATATCGATGTATTTCGGATCGATATATTTGGCCATGATCTCGCTGTCATCCAACTCACGCAGGGCATCACGCAGGTTGTTCGGCAGGCTCTGCTCGTTCTGCTCGTAGCTGTTGCCTTCCACCGGAGCGCCCGGCTCGATCTTGTTGGTCAGGCCGTGGTGCACGCCTGCCAGGACCGAAGCCATCAGCAGATACGGGTTGGCATCGGCACCGGCGACGCGGTGTTCGATACGTACCGCGTCGGACGAGCCGGTCGGTACGCGAATCGCCACCGTCCGGTTGTCCAGGCCCCAGCACGGCGAGTTCGGCACGTAGAACTGTGCGCCGAAACGACGGTAGGAGTTGACGTTCGGGCAGAGGAAGGCCATCTGTGCCGGTAGGGTCTCGAGCACACCGCCGATCGCGTGACGCAGCGCGGCGTTCTGCTCGGGATCCTCACTGGCAAAGATGTTCTTGCCTTCCTTGTCGAGAATCGAGATATGGACGTGCAGTCCGTTGCCCGCCTGGCCCGGGTAAGGCTTGGCCATGAAGGTGGTGTCCATCTCATGGTCGTAGGCGATGTTCTTGATCAGGCGCTTGAGCAATACCGCGTAGTCGCAGGCCTTGATCGGATCGGCCACGTGGTGCAGGTTCACTTCGAACTGCGCCGGGGCACTTTCCTTGACGATGGCGTCGGCCGGGATGCCTTGCTCTTTCGCACCTTCCAGGATGTCCTGGAGGCAGTCGACGTATTCGTCGAGGTCGTCGATCAGGTAGACCTGTGTCGAGTGCGGGCGTTTGCCGGAGATCGGCGAGCGGGGCGGTTGTGGGCGACCGTTCACGTTCTCCTGGTCGATCAGGTAGAACTCCAGCTCGAACGCGGCGCAGATGGTCAGGCCGAGTTCGTCGAACTTGCTCACGACTTGCCGCAGGACTTCGCGAGGGTCGGCGAAGAAAGGTTCACCTTCGAGTTCGTGCATGGTCATCAGCAGCTGCGCGGTCGGGCGCTTTTGCCAAGGTTCATTGCACAGGGTGTCGGGGATCGGATAACAGATTCGGTCAGCATCACCGATATCCAGACCCAGGCCGGTGCTTTCCACCGTCGAGCCGTTGATATCCAGGGCAAATAGAGAGGCAGGCAGGTTGATGCCTTTCTCGTAAACCTTGTGGAGGCTGGTGCGTTCGATGCGCTTGCCGCGCACCACACCATTCATATCCGCAATTAGAAGGTCTACGTACAGAACCTCAGGATGATCCTTAAGGAACGCGTTCGCTTCGTTAAGCTGAACGGCACGCGGGGGTACCGACATGATGCAACACCTTTGTTGTTAAAAATATCAATCATTGATCTTTTCTGGTTTCAGTCAACCCGAACGGCATGCCGAAGTCAAGCGAGGCCTTTTTTGCCCTGAAAAAGCGCTCAAGGGGCTTTTTTGCGGCCTTTTGGGGCAATTTTTTGCACCGGACGCTCTCCGGCACCGCGGGCTTGAGCGGGCCGTGTTGTATTTTTTACGGGGGTGTTGTGTAAAAAAATGAACAAGGCTAAGCTCGATTGAAACCCATAACAGCAATAATACCGGGGTGCTTCATGTCTCGCCTGCCGTTGATCGGCGTCACCGCATGCTCCAAACAGATCGGTTTGCATGCTTATCACATCAGTGGCGACAAGTATGTCCGTGCCGTCGCCGTCGCCGCCAAAGGGCTGCCGCTGATCCTTCCGTCCCTGGCTGAACTGCTTGAGCCGTCCGATATTCTCGACGGCCTGGATGGAATCCTGTTTACCGGCTCTGCGTCCAACGTCGAACCGCATTTGTACGGCGGTCCGGCCAGCGCGCCGGGCACTGCTCATGATTCTGCACGCGACCGCACCACCCTCCCGCTGATCCGTGCCGCCGTCGCCGCGGGTATTCCCGTGCTCGGTATTTGCCGGGGCTTCCAGGAAATGAACGTGGCCTTCGGCGGCAGCCTGCATCAAAAGGTTCATGAGGTTGGAACCTTCATGGATCATCGTGAAGACGAGTCCCAGCCACTGGACGTACAGTACGGTCCGGCCCATGCCATGCAGGTTCAACCCGGCGGCGTACTGGCGGGGCTCGGGCTGCCGACGCAATTCCAGGTCAACTCGATTCACAGCCAGGGCGTGGACCGCCTGGCACCGGGGTTGCGCGTCGAAGCCACGGCACCGGACGGCCTGATCGAGGCGGTCTCGGTGGTCGAAGGCAAGGCTTTTGCTTTAGGGGTGCAATGGCACCCGGAATGGCAGGTCACGAGCAACCCGGTCTACCTGGCGATCTTCCAGGCTTTCGGCGATGCCTGTCGAAAGCGGGTTTTACAGCGCGAAGTCGATACGTCCAGGAACGCCTGACCGATAATAGACGTCAGGAACCCCAACCCAGAGGCACTTATGAGTAACAACCTCGACCAGCTCACCGATTGGTTGAAAGACCACAAGATCACAGAAGTCGAATGCATGATTGCCGACCTCACCGGCATCACCCGGGGCAAGATCTCGCCGACCAACAAGTTCATCGCCGAAAAAGGCATGCGTCTGCCTGAGAGTGTGCTGTTGCAGACGGTGACCGGCGACTACGTCGAAGACGACATCTATTACGAACTGCTCGACCCGGCCGACATCGACATGATCTGCCGCCCCGACAGCAATGCGGTGTATGTGGTGCCCTGGGCCATCGAGCCCACCGCCCAGGTGATCCACGACACCTATGACAAGCAGGGCAACCCCATCGAGCTGTCGCCGCGCAACGTGCTCAAGAAGGTCCTGGCACTCTATGCCGAAAAGGGCTGGCAGCCGATCGTGGCGCCGGAAATGGAGTTCTACCTGACCAAGCGCAGCGACGACCCGGACTATCCGTTGCAGCCGCCGGTCGGCCGTTCCGGCCGCCCGGAAACCGGTCGCCAGTCCTTCTCCATTGAAGCGGCCAACGAATTCGACCCGTTGTTCGAAGACGTCTACGACTGGTGCGAACTGCAGGAGCTGGACCTCGACACGCTGATCCACGAGGACGGCACGGCGCAGATGGAGATCAACTTCCGGCATGGCGACGCGTTGTCCCTGGCGGACCAGATCCTGGTGTTCAAGCGCACCATGCGCGAAGCGGCGCTCAAGCACGACGTGGCGGCGACCTTCATGGCCAAACCCATGACCGGCGAGCCGGGCAGTGCCATGCACCTGCACCAGAGCATCATCGACATCGCCACCGGCAAGAACGTCTTCTCCAATGAAGACGGGAGCATGAGCGAGCTGTTCCTGCATCACATCGGCGGCCTGCAGAAGCTGATTCCCGAGCTGTTGCCGCTGTTCGCGCCGAACGTCAACTCGTTCCGCCGCTTCCTGCCGGACACCTCGGCCCCGGTGAACGTCGAATGGGGCGAAGAGAACCGCACCGTCGGCCTGCGGGTCCCGGATGCCGGCCCGCAGAACCGCCGTGTGGAAAACCGCCTGCCGGGCGCCGACGCCAACCCTTACCTGGCGATTGCGGCAAGCCTGCTGTGTGGCTACATCGGTATGGTCGAAGGCCTCAACCCGAGCGCGCCGGTGGTCGGTCGTGGTTATGAACGCCGCAACCTGCGCCTGCCGCTGACCATCGAAGACGCCCTGGAGCGGATGGAAAACAGCAAGACCATCGAGAAATACCTGGGCAAGAAATTCATCACAGGCTACGTCGCGGTCAAGCGGGCCGAGCATGAAAACTTCAAGCGCGTCATCAGTTCGTGGGAGCGGGAATTCCTGCTCTTCGCCGTCTGATGCGCCGGGCGCGGTAGATAAAGACCGCGCCCTTACTGGAACTAGGAGATCCGTATGACCAGCAACAACCCGCAAACCCGTGAGTGGCAAGCCCTCAGCAGTGATCACCACCTGGCCCCTTTCAGTGACTTCAAGCAGCTGAAAGAGAAAGGCCCGCGTATCATCACCCACGCCAAGGGCGTCTACCTCTGGGACAGCGAGGGCCATCAGATCCTCGACGGCATGGCCGGCCTCTGGTGCGTGGCCATCGGCTACGGTCGCGATGAGCTGGCCGACGCCGCCAGCAAACAGATGCGCGAGCTGCCTTATTACAACCTGTTCTTCCAGACTGCCCACCCACCGGTGCTGGAACTGGCCAAGGCCATTTCCGAGATCGCGCCGGAAGGCATGAACCACGTGTTCTTCACCGGTTCCGGCTCCGAAGGCAACGACACCATGCTGCGCATGGTCCGCCACTACTGGGCGATCAAGGGCCAGCCGAACAAGAAGGTCATCATCAGCCGCAAGAACGGTTATCACGGTTCCACCGTGGCCGGTGCGAGTCTGGGCGGCATGACCTATATGCACGAGCAGGGCGACTTGCCGATCCCGGGCATCGTCCATATCCCGCAGCCTTACTGGTTCGCCGAAGGCGGCGACATGAGCCCTGAAGAGTTCGGGGTCTGGGCCGCGAATCAACTGGAAGAGAAGATCCTCGAGCTGGGCGTGGATAATGTCGGCGCCTTTATCGCCGAGCCGATCCAGGGCGCGGGCGGTGTGATCGTGCCGCCGGACAGCTACTGGCCGCGCATCAAGGAAATCCTCGCCAAGTACGACATCCTCTTCGTCGCCGACGAAGTGATCTGTGGTTTCGGTCGCACCGGTGAGTGGTTCGGCAGCGATTTCTACGGCCTCAAGCCCGACATGATGACCATCGCCAAGGGCCTGACCTCCGGCTATATCCCCATGGGTGGCCTGATCGTGCGGGACGAAGTGGTCGCGGTGCTCAACGAAGGCGGCGATTTCAACCACGGTTTCACCTATTCCGGCCATCCGGTGGCCGCGGCCGTTGCCCTGGAAAACATCCGTATCCTGCGCGAAGAAAAAATTATCGAGCGCGTCCAGAGTGAAACGGCACCCTATTTGCAGAAACGTCTGCGGGAACTGAACGATCATCCGTTGGTGGGTGAAGTTCGCGGTGTGGGCCTGTTGGGCGCCATCGAACTGGTCAAGGACAAGGCCACCCGTGCGCGGTATGAAGGTAAGGGCGTCGGCATGATCTGCCGGCAGTTCTGCTTCGATAATGGACTGATCATGCGTGCCGTTGGCGACACCATGATCATTGCGCCGCCACTGGTGATCAGCAAAACCGAGATCGACGAGTTGGTGGCCAAGGCACGCAAGTGCCTGGATCTGACCCTGAGTGCGTTGCAGGGCTAAGTGCTAGGCTCTGAGCCGGAAGTACGGTGTAGGTGCTTTCGCTCAGAGCAATCAGAAAGGGTGGTCTTTCCTTGAAAGGCTACCTTGGATCTTGCCAGACTACCCCCACTGTTTCGAGTTGCCCGGGAATCGGCCGCCGAACAGCGGGTTAAAAAGAACAAATTGGAGCATGACGCATGAAGGCATTAGGTAAGAACGTAGCCGGCAAGACTCTCCTCGCCCTGTCCCTGGCAGGTGCATTGGCCGGTGCCGCTCACGCGGACGACAAGGTGCTGCACGTTTACAACTGGTCCGACTACATCGCGCCGGACACCGTTGCCAACTTTGAAAAAGAGTCTGGCATCAAGGTGGTTTACGACGTCTTCGACAGTAACGAAACCCTGGAAGCCAAGTTGCTGGCCGGTAAGTCCGGTTACGATATTGTTGTGCCATCCAACAACTTCCTGGCCAAGCAGATCAAGGCCGGTGTCTACCAGGAACTGGACAAGTCGAAACTGTCCAACTACGGCAACCTGAACCAGTCGCTGCTCAAGGCCGTCTCGGTCAGCGACCCGGGCAACAAGCACGCCTTCCCGTACATGTGGGGTTCGATCGGCATCGGCTACAACCCGGAGAAGGTCAAGGCCGCGCTGGGCGTGGACAAGATCGATTCCTGGGACGCGGTGCTCAAGCCCGAGAACCTCGCCAAGCTGAAGAGCTGCGGCGTGAGCTTCCTCGATTCGCCGACCGAAATGCTGCCGGTGGCCCTGCACTACCTGGGTCTGCCGACCGACACCCAGAAGAAGGAAGATCTGAAGAAAGCCGAAGACCTGTTCCTCAAACTGCGTCCTTCGATTTCCTACTTCCACTCGTCCAAGTACATCTCTGACCTGGCCAACGGCAACATCTGTGTCGCCATCGGTTACTCGGGTGATGTCCAGCAGGCCAAGTCCCGTGCCGTCGAAGCCGGTGACAAGGTCAAAGTCGCCTACAGCATTCCTAAAGAAGGGGCTGGCAGCTTCTACGACATGGTGTCTATCCCTAAAGATGCGGAAAACACCGAAGCGGCCTACAAGTTCATGAACTACCTGCTCAAGCCGGAAGTCATGGCGGCGATCACCGACAGCGTGCGTTTCCCTAACGGTAACGACAAGGCGACCGCACTGGTTGACAAGAGCATCACCAGCGACCCGGGCATCTACCCGCCAGCGGATGTGCAGGCCAAGCTGTATGCCATCGCCGACTTGCCGGCGGCGACCCAGCGCGAAATGACCCGCAGCTGGACCAAGATCAAATCGGGTAAATAAGCCGATTTGAGACAACCTGCGGGAGTTGCGCAGCCTTTGGCAGCTCCCGCGGATTTCCAGAGGACCTCCACTTGTCTATTTCTTTCTTTCGCAAAGCCATGCTGGCGGGCGCGTGCCTGACCTTGGCGGTCAGTGTGCAAGCAGCACCGACCGTGCATGTTTATAACTGGTCGGATTATATCGGGCAGACCACCCTGGCGGACTTCCAGAAAGCCACCGGTATTGTGCCGGTCTATGACGTCTTCGATTCCAATGAAACCCTGGAAGGCAAGTTGCTGGCCGGCCACACCGGTTATGACGTGGTGGTGCCGTCCAACCATTTCCTCGGCAAGCAGATCAAGGCGGGCGCGTTCCAGAAGCTCGACAAGGCGCAATTGCCCAACTACGCGAACCTCGACCCGGCGTTGATGAAACGCCTGGAAAAGAACGACCCGGGCAACCAGTACGCCGTGCCTTATCTGTGGGGCACCAACGGCATCGGCTACAACGTCGAGAAGGTCAAGGCGGCGCTGGGCGTCGACAAGATCGACTCCTGGGCGGTGCTGTTCGAGCCGGAGAACCTGAAGAAGCTCTCCAGCTGCGGCGTGGCGTTCCTCGACTCCGCCGATGAAATGCTTCCGGCGGTGCTCAACTACATGGGCCTGAGCCCCAACAGCACCAATGAAAAAGACTACAAGTTGGCCGAAGAGAAGCTGCTGAAGGTCCGTCCTTACGTCACCTACTTCAACTCGTCCAAGTACATTTCCGATCTGGCCAATGGCGAGATCTGCGTGGCGGCCGGGTTCTCCGGCGATATCTTCCAAGCGAAGAAACGCGCCGAAGAAGCCAAGAAAGGCGTGAACATCGCCTATGTGATTCCCAAGGAAGGCGGCAACCTCTGGTTCGACATGCTGGCGATCCCCAGGGACGCCGGCAACGTCAAGGAAGCGCACGCCTTTATCAATTATCTGCTGCAGCCTGAAGCGATTGCCCAGGTCAGCGATTATGTCGGTTATGCCAACCCGAACCCAAAGGCTGGCGCTCTGATGGATCAGTCCGTGCGTACCGATGAAGCGGTTTACCCACCGCAGGCAGTCTTGGACAAGTTGTATGTCAATTCTGAACTACCCCCGAAAATCCAACGTTTGATGACCCGCAGCTGGACCAAGGTCAAGTCGGGCAAATAGTGCCCGAGGGTCGAACCATCCAAAGCCGGGTCACCCAGGCCCGGCGGCTAAATCTTGTTGGGAGTTTTACAAATGGCAGTTGCCTCCGGCGCCTATAAGAAAGCCCTCGAGGGCGACCAGACACCTAAACAGGTGCTGGTCAAAATCGACAGGGTCACCAAGAAGTTCGATGAGACGATTGCCGTGGACGATGTGTCCCTGGAAATCAAGAAGGGCGAGATCTTCGCCCTGCTCGGCGGATCGGGTTCGGGTAAATCCACCTTGCTGCGCATGCTTGCCGGCTTCGAGCGCCCGACCGAAGGTCGGATTTACCTCGACGGTGTCGATATCACCGACCTGCCGCCCTATGAGCGGCCGATCAACATGATGTTCCAGTCCTACGCCTTGTTCCCGCACATGACCGTGGCGCAGAACATTGCTTTCGGCCTGCAACAGGACAAGATCCCCAAGGCCGAGATCGACGCCCGGGTGGCCGAGATGCTCAAGCTGGTGCAGATGAGCCAGTACGCCAAGCGCAAGCCGCACCAGCTCTCCGGCGGTCAGCGCCAGCGCGTGGCCCTGGCCCGTTCCCTGGCCAAGCGGCCGAAGCTGTTGTTGCTCGACGAGCCCATGGGTGCTCTGGACAAGAAGCTGCGTTCGCAAATGCAGCTTGAGCTTGTCGAGATCATCGAGCGCGTCGGCGTGACCTGCGTCATGGTGACCCACGACCAGGAAGAGGCCATGACCATGGCCGAACGGATCGCCATCATGCACCTGGGCTGGATTGCCCAGATCGGCAGCCCGATCGACATCTACGAAACCCCGACCAGCCGCCTGGTCTGCGAGTTCATCGGCAACGTCAATATCTTCGAAGGTGAAGTGGTGGACGACGCCGAAGGTTACGCGCGGATCGCCAGCCCGGAGCTGGAACGCGACATCTACGTGGGCCACGGCGTCACCACCTCGGTCCAGGACAAGCGTGTCACCTACGCGATTCGCCCGGAAAAACTGTTGGTGACCCCGGTGCCGCCGACCTGCGAATACAACTGGTCGCGGGGCAAGGTCCACGACATCGCCTACCTGGGCGGCCACTCGGTGTTCTACGTCGAGCTGCCGTGCGGCAAGCTGGTGCAGTCGTTTGTCGCCAACGCCGAGCGCCAGGGCCAGCGTCCGACCTGGGGCGATGAAGTCTACGTCTGGTGGGAAGACGACAGCGGCGTGGTACTGCGCTCATGAACCTCAAATCCCTGGTGCGGCGAATAACCCCCAGTGGCCGCCATGCGGTCATCGGGATTCCTTTCCTCTGGCTGTTCCTGTTCTTCATGCTGCCGTTCTTCATCGTCCTGAAGATCAGCTTTGCCGAAGCGGACGTGGCGATTCCGCCTTACACCCAGATCTACACCTTCGTCGAACAGAAGCTGCAGATCATCCTCAACCTCGGCAACTACACGATGCTGGGGGACGACGACCTGTACCTGGCGGCCTACCTCGGCTCGTTGAAGATGGCGTTCTTCAGCACGCTGCTGTGCCTGTTGATCGGCTACCCGATGGCCTATGCCATTGCCAGCGCGCGCAAGGAATTGCAGACCGTGCTGGTGCTGTTGATCATGATGCCGACCTGGACCGCGATCCTGATCCGCGTCTACGCCTGGATGGGGATCCTCAGCAACAACGGGTTGTTGAATGGGTTCCTGCTGTGGACCGGACTGATCAGCGAGCCGTTGCAGATCCTCAATACCAACCTCGCGGTGTATATCGGTGTGGTCTATTCGTATCTGCCGTTCATGATCCTGCCGCTCTACGCCAACCTGGTGAAGCACGACCAGAGCCTGCTGGAAGCCGCCTCGGACCTGGGTTCGAGCACCTTCAACAGCTTCTGGAAGATCACCGTGCCGCTGTCGAAGAACGGCATCATTGCCGGCTGCATGCTGGTGTTTATCCCGGTGGTGGGCGAGTTCGTGATCCCCGAGCTGCTCGGCGGCCCGGAAACCCTGATGATCGGTAAAGTGCTGTGGCAAGAGTTCTTCAACAACCGTGACTGGCCGGTGGCGTCCGCGCTGGCGGTGGTGATGCTGGCGATCCTGATTGTGCCGATCATTCTGTTCAACCGTAGTCAGGCCAAAGAAATGGAGGGCAAGGAATGAAGCGCTTCAGTTTTTCCAACCTGATGCTGGTGCTGGGTCTGCTGTTCATCTACCTGCCGATGCTGATCCTGGTGATCTACTCGTTCAACGCCTCCAAGCTGGTGACGGTGTGGGGCGGCTGGTCGGTGAAGTGGTACGTGGGTTTGCTGGACAACACCCAACTGATGGGCTCGGTGGCCCGCTCGCTGGAAATCGCCTGCTACACCGCGGTGGCCGCAGTGGCGCTGGGGACCCTGGCGGCGTTTGTCCTGACCCGCGTCACCCGTTTCAAGGGCCGCACGCTGTTCGGCGGCCTGGTGACAGCGCCGTTGGTGATGCCGGAAGTGATCACCGGCCTGTCACTGTTGCTGCTGTTCGTGGCCATGGCGCAGTTGATCGGCTGGCCCCAGGAGCGTGGCATCGTCACCATCTGGATCGCCCACACGACGTTCTGCGCGGCCTATGTGGCGGTGGTGGTGTCGGCGCGTCTGCGTGAGCTGGACCTGTCCATCGAAGAGGCGGCCATGGACCTGGGCGCCAAACCGTGGAAGGTGTTTTTCCTGATCACCATCCCGATGATCGCGCCGTCGCTGGCGGCGGGGGGCATGATGTCCTTTGCGTTGTCCCTGGATGACCTGGTGCTGGCGAGCTTCGTGTCGGGGCCGGGTTCGACGACGTTGCCGATGGAAGTGTTCTCGGCGGTGCGCCTGGGCGTGAAGCCGGAGATCAACGCGGTGGCGAGCCTGATCCTGTTGGCGGTGTCGTTGGTGACCTTCCTCGTCTGGTACTTCAGCCGCCAGGCCGAAGAGCGCCGCAAGAAAGCCATCCAGTTGGCCATCGATGAAAGCGCGGCGGACTCCTGGAAACAGCCGGACGTGCGTCGGGCGAAGGTGGCGGAGACCGCGTAGGTCTCAAAAAGCTTCGCGGGCAAGCCCTGCTCCTACAGGTACGGCGTCGTTCACAAATTTTGTGGACGACCCAAACCTGTAGGAGCAGGGCTTGCCCGCGAAGAGTCCCTCAAGACCGCCGACAACTCCGTGCGCTAGCCACGATGTTCCCGGGGTTTATTCAGCCCAAGGCGAACGCCGAATCACCTCGACAAAATTCATCGGCTTGAACGTCGCATCCTTGTCCTTCAACACATCGGTCTTCACGTTGCCGAAAGTGGTCAACGGACGATGGCGCAGCCCCTCGGCGAACGCGCAGATGATGCACTCCTTGAACCCTTCCCCCCGTGGATGCGCATGCACCACTGCTTCACGCTGGGCGCTTGGAAACGCCGCGTAGTCCATCCCCAGCACATCCATTTCCACCCCGGCCGTGACCAATGCCACCGTCGGCCGCAGATGTTGCGGCACCCCCGGTGTGGTATGCAGGGCAATCGACAGCCAGACCTGCTCGATATCGTCATCCGACAGCCCGTAAGGCTTCATGAACACCTTGGCCGCATTGGCGCCGTCGACTTCGAAACGTTCGTCATCGCTGCGGTGACCTTCCACCAGGCCGAGGTCGTGGAACATCGCGCCGACGTACAGCAACTCCGGATCGTAGGCCAGTTGCTTGCGTTCACCGCTCAGGGCACCGAACAGGAAGACCCGGCGCGAGTGGTGGTAGAGCAGATCGCTTTCCACATCGCGAATGTATTCGGTGGTGGCCTTGGCCAGGGTGCTGTCGGGGATCTTGATGCCGGCAATGGTGTTGCTCATGTCGAGACTTCCTCTGGGGGAGCGCCCGGTTGGCGCCGATGGGTTCAGTCTGGCGCCGGGGCGAGATGGCAACAATCGACACAAGGTGGTGAATCCAGCCATTCGGGGCGGGTTCCGTGCCAGCGTGTGCGCGTGATAGAAGCGGCTGTCGCATCGGCCGGAGGCATGCGTTACCGTAACGCTGACTTGCATCGAGACCCGCCCATGACTCGAACCCTTGCCATTGTGGTGTTCCCCGGCGTCCAGTCCCTGGACGTTACCGGGCCCATGGATGTCTTTGCCGAAGCCAACAGCTTTCTGCCCCCCGAGACCCAGTACCGGCTGGAAGTGATCGGTGTCGAGCGCGGTTGGCTGGCCTGTTCCAACGGCCTGGCGATCCAGGCGCATCGGCATTTCAGCGAGGCGCTGGAGCGTTATGACCTGTTGCTGTGCGCTGGCGGGCCGAGCCTGCCGGGGCTGGATTTCGGTGACGATTTTTATGCCTGGTTGCGCGCAGCCAGTGCCCGCGCCGAGCGCTTCGGTTCGATCTGCAACGGCGCCTTCATGCTGGCCCGGGCCGGATTGCTCGACGGGTGCACGGTGACCACCCACTGGAGTGATGCGTCGGCATTGGCGGCGTTGTGCCCGGCCGCGCGGGTCGAGGCCGATCGTTTGTATGTGCAGGACGATCGGCTGTTCACCTCGGCGGGGGTGACGGCGGGGATCGATTTGTCGTTGTACCTGCTGTCACAGGATCACGGTGCGCAGGTGGCGCTGAAGGTCGCCAAGCGGCTGGTGGTGTTCACCCAGCGTTCGGGCGGGCAGTCGCAGTTCAGCCCGTACCTGGCGCCCCACGCCGAGGCCTCGTCGCCGGTGGCCCAGGTGCAGCAATATGTGCTGGCGCACCTCACCGGGGACTTGAGTATTGCCGAGTTGGCGCGGGCGGCGAATATGAGTGCGCGGAATTTTTCCCGGGTGTTTGCCCGCGAGACCCAGGTGACCCCGGCGGAGTTTGTCGAACGGGCCAGGGTGGATGCGGCGCGGGTGATGCTGGAAAGCGCCGGGGCGCCATTGAAGACCGTGGCGTATGAGTGCGGTTTTCGTGATGCGCACCATATGCGCAGTGTGTTTCAGCGACGGTTGGGGGTGACGCCGCAGCAGTTTCGGCGGCATTTTGCGGGGTTGCTTTGAAGCCGGTGTTGTCTGGGAGTACGCATTCGCGGCGGTGCGGCGATCCGGCAAGCCCTGCTCCTACAGTGCGGTGTCGTATACAGATTTTGCGTACGACCTGAACTTGTAGGAGCAGGGCTTGCCCGCGAAGAGGCCAGTCGCCTTTGCGCAAATCGAAAGCCTCAGGACTTCAGGCTGTCGTAAGCCTCCAGCGCATGCAGCGAGTAGATGTACGCCGCACCGGCATTCAACGAAATCGCGGTAGCCAGGGCCGCAGCCACTTCTTCGCGAGTCGCCCCGGCCTTGATCGCCGCATCGGTATGGGCGCCGATGCAACCGTCGCAACGGGTGGAAATCGCCACGGCAATGGAAATCAGCTCGCGGGTCTTGGCATCCAGCACATTGTTTTCCGCGGCGGCCTCGCCCAATTTCATATAGGCCTGGACCATCTTCGGATTGGATTTGCCCAGGGCACCAAAGGCATTCTTGATGGTTGGCAGCAGTTCGGACCAATTGAGAAACATAGTAGTAACTCCTGAAAGGGTAAGCGTAGAGTGGCTTGGCAACGAGCTCAGTCTCCTTTGTCCGGTGTCATGACTCTTGTTCGATTCACTCAAGGTTTTGTCCGAAACGCGCAAATGAATTCGATCGATAAACTCATCACCCTTGCCGGCGTCCGCGGCTGTCTCGACCTGCGTTGCCAGTTGCAGGGCGACTGGGCCATGGATCACGGGCAGGAAAGCGTCGGGGTCGCGCCTTATCATCTGGTGCTGTCCGGCGATTGCCTGGCCGAGTTGCCGGACGGCCGCTCCTTGCGCCTGCACGCCGGCGATATCCTGGTGCTGCCCGGTGGCGGCGGTCATCTGTTGCGCAGCCCGGGGCAACGGGTGGCGCCGACGGCGGCGCGGATCAGTCATGGCGGTCTGTTGCCGGTGCATCGGTTCGGCGTTGAAAAGGCGGACCTGGACCTTCTCTGTGGCCGCTTCCACTACCAGCGCGAGTCGATGTTGTTCGCCGCGTTGCCCGGGTATTTGCTGATTTCTGGCCGCGAACTGCAAGCCAACGGCCAATTGGCGGCGCTGGTGAGCTTGCTACGGGTGGAGGCTGATGGTGACCAGGCCGGGGCGCGGTTTCTGGTGGATGCGCTGTCGTCGGCGTTGTTCACCTTGATTCTGCGGGCCTATCTGCAACAGCAGACGCCCGCCAGCGGGACCCTGGCGTTACTGGCCGACAAGCGCCTGAGCCGGGCCTGGCAGGCGATGCTCGAGGAACCGGCCCATGAGTGGACCATCGAGGCCCTGGCGGCGTTGGCGAATATGTCGCGGGCGACCTTTATGCGCGTGTTCGCCGCAGTGGCCGGAGCGTCGCCCTGGGTGTTGCTGACGCAGGTGCGGATGGAGCTGGCGTACAGCTTGCTGAGCCATTCGCACCTGGGCTTGAGCGATATCGCCGTCCAGGTCGGGTACCAATCCCAGGCGGCGTTCAGCAAGAAATTCAAGGAGATCTATGGCGAGGCGCCAGGGCGCCTCCGCCGGGCTGCACGTTGATCGATCACTTCCCGGGCAGCAGCTTCAGCACACTGCGAGTATTGGCCGACACCTCCACCTCATCCAGGCGCACCTGCTCATAGCCGCCTTCGATATAGGTCTCGGCCTGGTCGTCGTAATACTTGTCGAACAGCACCCCGCTTTGTCCCACCGGGTTGATGGTCAAGCTGTGCTCCGGATCGGCGAAGTCGATAAGACGGCGGGTCGAAGGCCCGTTGCTCACCGCCCAGGGCGCCGGGCCGATCTTCGCCGACAGGTTGTTCGGTACTTCATGGCTGCCCGGCGCATCGAACGGCCCGACATTGAACAACCGGTCCAGCGGCTTCTGCCGGCCCAGCGGATGCTCGTGGGTCAGGGTATGGGCCTTGCCCCAGACCCAACTGGCCGGGTCGTCGCCATAGAGCCCCTTGAGGTGGGCGATGCTCGCTTGCCAAGCGGTCTTGACCGTCTCGGCGCGGCCCTTGCCCCACCACGGCGAGTGCTCGTCGGCGGCCAGGCGCGGCAGGGCGGCGTCGACCACGCGAGTGCTCAGCAGCGCCTTGAAATAGTCGTCGCCCAGCTTGTCGTGCATCGCGGTATAGGTCAGGTCATAGAGGAACTGGTTGAACAGCGTGGCGCTGGTGGAACTCATTGGGTAGTCACCCTTCCACTGTGCCAACTGCTCCACCAGCTTCAGTTCCAACGGGTCTTTCACCACTTCGCGCAACACCGGCAGCAGCGGCTTGAGCAGGCGCGGGCCGTAATCGGTGGTGGTGCCCAGTTGCAGCTTCTGGCTGTTTTCCAAACTCCAGCGCACGCTGCTGTCGCTCAGTTGCCGATTCAACTGCTGGCCGCGATCGGGCAGGTTGTAGTAACCGGGAATCTCCATTCCGGTGGGGGATACCGGCTGGGCGTTGGCCGAGACGATATAGCCGCGCGTCGGGTTCTCTTCCTGGGGGTTGGCGCTGAACGGGTAGAAGCCGTCCTTGTCGGCATCGCCGGTGCTGCCGTCGAGGATAAAGCCCGGGTTGACCCCGGCCTGGCGCTTGGGCAGCAGCGCCGCCGCCCACCAGCCGATATCGCCCTTGGCATTGGCCCAGACCACGTTGAGGCCCGGGGCCTGGATTTTCGACGAGGCCGTGCGAGCCTTCTCCAGGGTGTCGGCGCGGTTGAGTTCGTAGAAAGCGTCGAGGATCGGGTCCGGGGTCTCGAGAAAGGCCCACCACATGGCAATCGGCTTGGTTCCACCGTTGGCACCGAGGGCGTCATTGACGATCGGACCGTGGGGCGAGCGACGCAGGGTAACGGTGACCGGCGCCTCGCCCTTGACGGCGATCTGCTGCTGGGTGCTGGTCATCTCGACCCATTGGCCGTGGTACCAGACCTGGTTAGGGTTGTCCGGGTTGACCTTCTCGGCGACCAGATCGAGGTCGTCGTTCTGGAACATGGTCAGGCTCCAGCCGAACGCCTGGTTATTGCCCAGGAAGGCGAAGGGCACCAGCGCCTGGTGATAGCCGTACAGTTCGAAGTTCGGCGCCGAGAGGTGCGCCTCGTACC
Organism: Pseudomonas sp. MWU13-2862; assembly: GCF_023242495.1. Classification (NCBI taxonomy): domain Bacteria; kingdom Pseudomonadati; phylum Pseudomonadota; class Gammaproteobacteria; order Pseudomonadales; family Pseudomonadaceae; genus Pseudomonas; species Pseudomonas sp. MWU13-2862. The sequence continues at coordinate 154,102 of NZ_JALMEZ010000015.1, forward strand.
AGACCGAGGGCGTCGAAAAGTGGATATGCGGGTCGCCCGCCAGCAGCGGTTTGCCGCTCTTGGTCCGGCTGCCGGACACCACCCAGGCATTACTGCCTTCGAACTGCGGCAGGCCGGCGTGTTCCAGGGCCTGGTCGCTCAGTTGGGCGAGGGCGCCGAGGCTCTTCCAGTCGGCATCCGCCAAGGGCGCCGGGGTGCCGAATGCGCCCTGGGGGCGCCATTGCAGGTCGAAGACCTTCAGGTAATCGGCGCCGAGTTTGTCGCGCACGTAGGTCAGCAGTGGCTCGGTACGAAAGGCGGCGGCGAAGCTGTAGGCCAGGTAGCCGGCGATGCTGATGGTGTCTTCGGCGGTGAACGGCCGCTTGTCGATGCCCAGCAGGTCGAACTCCACGGGTCTGGCGTGGCTCGCCTGATACTGGTTGATGCCGTCCAGGTAGGCTTGCAGGGCCTTCCAGCTGGGGGACTGCTTGTCGAGCTGGGCGACGTACTGGTCGGCCCGTTCGCGGATGCGCAGGCCTCGGAACAGCTTGTCGGTGTCCACCAGTTTGGGCCCGAGCACCTCGGCCAGTTCGCCGCGGGCCAGGCGGCGCATGATTTCCATCTGGAACAGCCGGTCCTGGGCTTGCACGTAACCCAGGGCGCGATAGAGATCGGCGTCGTTTTCGGCACGGATATGCGGCACGCCACGGTCGTCGTAGCGCACCGTGACCGACCCTTGCAGGTTCTGCAGCGTGACCTGGCCCTGACGCATCGGCTGCTTGCTCTGGACGTACCACAGGCCACCCCCGGCAATGGCGGCGATCAGGACGGCGAGAACGGTCAGGCTGCGTTTCATGCATGAATCCTTGTGGCTACCGGGACTGGGCCGGGAAGGTTTAGCACAGGAGAGTATGGGGATGCATCGGCCGAATGGGCGATTACTGTAAAAAGTCCGGTTCGCCCTACGGGGACGACAGCCACGGGCAATAGCAGCCCACCGCCATGTTGTGGGTGGCATTCACCGCGCGTCCTTCGCTCAGCGCCTGGAGGATCGGCTCGATAAAGCTGTTGCTGGAATTACAAGTGGCGCCCTGGCTGTAGGGGCCAAAGTAAGCCAGCTTGCCGTCGCGGTCCCAGATCGCCACCGCCGGGCTGACCGTCAGGTGCTCGGCCCCCGGCAAGCCGGGCAGCGCCTTGATCGCACTCAAGGTGGCCGGCAACTGACCGTGGGTCCCAGGCTTCCGTACCGAGTAGAACTCAACGCCCAGCGGCGCGAACCGCTCGATCAGCTCCCCCAGGTGCTGCTGGTTGCCGACATTGCACGGGCAGGCCGGGTCCCAGAAGTGCACCAGGCGGATCGGCCCCGGCCCGGCCAGCTCAGCCGGCAGGCTCAGGTTGTCGCCGGCGAACAGTGCCGTCTGCTCGCTGAAGGCGCGGATATAACGACCCTGGAACCAGTCATAGGCGAACCACAGCCCCACCGCGCAGATCAAGGCGAGCAACCCGGCGAGTAATGTCTTGTGACGCATCTGGGGCATGACGATTGTGTCCTCGAAGGTCGCGTAGCTTGCCATGCCTGCCCTGACAGATGAATATCGCAGGTCTGTAAAACGCCCTTGGCGTTGCCGTGCCTTTATCTGGAAAGCCTATGTCCGCCACCTTTGCCGCCGATTCCCTGCGTTCCAGCCTGCGACCCTTGGCCGAGGCGCAGCCGTTGTCGGAGGAGGCACGAGCCTATCAGCGTTTCTATGGCCTCGACTTGCCCCAGCGCAAGTCGCCTGTCGTGCGTCGCCTGGGCCGCTTCAGCAGCGGCACTTTCGAGCTGGCGAGCCAGCTCTGGCTGCCGCCCGATCCGCTGGCCACGCTATTCCTGTTCCACGGCTTCTACGATCATATGGGCCTGTTTCGCCATGTCGTGGACTGGGCGCTGGACCAGGGCTTCGCGGTGATTGCCTGCGACCTGCCGGGGCACGGCCTGTCCAGCGGCGAGCGGGCCAGCATCGATGACTTCGGCCAGTACCAGCAGGCGTTGCAAGGCCTGTTCAACGAGGCCCGCACCCTCGGCCTGCCGCAACCCTGGCACCTGTTCGGCCAGAGCACCGGCGGCGCGATTATCATCGACCACCTGCTCAAACACGGCAGCGACAGCCCGGCCCAGGGCCAGACGGTCCTGCTTTCGCCGCTGGTGCGGCCACGGGCCTGGGGCTGGTCGAAGTTCAGTTATTACCTGCTCAAGCCTTTCGTCAAAGGCATCGCCCGGCGTTTCAGCGAGAACACCAATGACCCGGCGTTCATGCCGTTCCTCCAGGCCGACCCCTTGCAGCCACAGCGCCTGCCGACCGCCTGGGTTGGTGCCCTGGCCCGCTGGATCCCCGGTATCGAGTCCGCGGTGAAAAGCCCGCGCCGACCCCTGATCGTACAAGGCGAGGCCGACATGACCGTCGACTGGACGCATAACCTCGACGTGCTGCGCAGTAAGTTCGACCATCCCGAAGTGCTGATGCTGCCCGGCGCCCGGCACCACCTGGCCAATGAAATCCCGGCCTATCGCGAACGCTATTTCCGCTTTATCAGCGAGCACCTGCAGCCATGACCCAAGAGTCCGCCATGACCGACCGCCTGCCGCAACGCGCCGACTATCGCCACTTCCAGCCGATCATCACGCGCTGGCACGACAACGATGTCTACGGCCACGTGAACAACGTCACCTACTACAGCTTTTTCGACACGGCGGTGAACACCTACCTGATCGAAGAGGGTGGCCTGGATATCCATGACGGCGAAGTCGTCGGTTTCGTGGTCAGTTCGGCCTGCGATTATTTCGCCTCGATCGCCTTCCCCGAACACATCGAGATCGGCCTGCGGGTCGGCAAGCTGGGCAACAGCTCGGTGCAATACGAACTGGCGGTGTTCAAAGCCGGTGAAGACGATGCCTGCGCGGCCGGACGCTTTGTCCACGTGTTCGTCGATCGCGCCTCGAACCAGCCGGTGACGATCCCTGCCACCTTGCGCGAGGCCCTTCAGTCGTTGAGCTGAATGATCCCTTCGCGCACCGCGAACAGCACCAGCCCGGCAATATCGTGAATCCGCAGCCGGTGCATGATCTGCGAGCGGTGCGCCTCCACGGTCTTGACGCTCAGGCCAAGCCCCACCGCGATGGAGCGGGTGGTCTCGCCCCGGGCGATCAGCCTGAGGATTTCCAGTTGCCGCGCCGTCAGCGCGACCTGGTTGGCCTTGATCGGCTGGTTGTGGGTCTGGCGCACCGCCTGGTCGACCACCAGCGGCACCACCGCCGAGGACAGGTACTGGCCGCCGTGGCGCAAGGCCTTGAGCGCCAGCTCCAGTTCCAGCACCGTGGCGTTTTTCAGCAGGTAGCCGTGGGCGCCGAGTTGCAGGCACTTCATCACGAAGTGGCTGTCGGTGTGCATCGACAGCATCAGCACCTTGCTGCGCGGCGCGTGCAACGACAGCTCCTTGAGCGCCGCCACGCTGTTCATCCGCTCCATGGACATGTCCAACAACACGATATCCGGCTTGAGCCGTGAGGCCAGCTCGATCGCCGCCTGGCCATCGCCTGCTTCGCCGACGATTTCGTACTCTTGTTGTTTTTCCAGCAGTGCCTTCATACCCGCGCGAAACAGCGGGTAGTCGTCGGCAAGCAGTATTCGACAAAGCATAAGCTCAAGCCCAATGACGCAAAGGGAAGGGCGCAGCCGCCTTGGCGGGCTGCGGTGTTTATGTCGGGTTCAAGGGCCGGATGCCTTGTGTCTGGCCACTGAACGAAACAACACGTCCACCGATGGCTTGTGCCGGGTGACCGGAGGGCCGCCGAGTGCCTTTGCAGCGGATGTTGAACGGTGGCAATTTCCAGACCGTCACATGATTGCTGTTGAATCGGGTGTTCCCGCGACCTTCGTGCCGACCACGGCAGTCGTCGTCGGGGCACGGAAACAGCGGTGCCCTCATAGGCGCTCGTAGACCGCGGGATCAAGCAGCCGTAGCGGCACGTCGAAGCCGTGGATGTTTTCCGCATGACCGATGAACAGCAGTCCGCCGGGACGCAATCGGTTGACCAAGCGTTGCACGATGCGCTGCTTTTCGTCGTTGTTGAAGTAGATCAGTACATTGCGTAGAAAGATCACGTCGAATTGCCCCAGGTCATCGGGCAGCGGCCGGACGATGTTGATTGCGCGCAGTCTGACCCGCTCGCGCAGGGCTCCCTGGACCCGGAAGTGCCCGCTCATGTCACCGGTGCCACTGAGGCAATGGCGGTGCAGCCAGTCGTGGGGAAAGTACTTGGCCTGAGCCATGTCGTAGATAGCGGCGGCGGCCTTCTCCAACATGCTCTGGCTCAGATCGCTGGCGAGGATCGACCAGTCGCCGTTGTGCAAATGTTCCTGGGCGACCATGGCCAGGCTGTAGGGTTCTTCGCCGGAGGAACAGGCCGCGCTCCAGAATCTCAGTGGGCCTCGCCGACCGGCCAGCCAGCTGCCGAGATAGTCGAAGTGCGGATGCTCACGGAAGAAATAGGTTTCGTGACTGATCAGCAACTCCACCGCCAGCCGCCGCTCCTCGAGGTGGCGTGGTTGGTCGAGCAGGTACAGGTAGTCGGCGTAGCTGTCGAGTCGGTAATGGTGCAGGCGCGGAATCAGGCGCCCAGCCAGCAGCGGCCCTTTGGCCGGTGCCAGGATGATACCTGAGTCCTCGGCCATGAGCTTTTGCAGCCGGCGGAAGTCGCTGTCGCCCAGGATGGGCAGCTTGAGCTCGCTGGACATTTCAGCAGTCCCGGGTTTCGAACAATGTGATCACCCTGGCCGCTGCTGCATGGCGGGCAGCGGCGGCTGGGGTCGGAACGATTTGACGATCCAGGCGGGTAGTGGCACCGGGCAGGAACCTGAGATCGGCCGCGTCGCTATCGGACAGTGGAGTAAGGGGAGGGACCGGCCCGGCGCTCCGACGTTGGCTGGTGCGCAGGGCGGGGGAGGCCATCGTGACAATGACCGGGCCTGCTCCAGTGAGGAGGGACTGATCGCAGAACAACCTGACAGTGCTTATCCCGATGCCTAGCCAACCTCCAAGATAGATCCGCATCTCCTGCTTCCATTGCATAGCTCAAGATCGGCGGATCATATCGGTAGCATATTGATATCAATATCGGGATAACCCTTAATCCGAAAGGGCGGGAGGTCCAGTTTTCGGGGGGGTAAGCCGCTTTTCAAATTGACTGCCCGGCTAGCTATTTGCGCTGGCGGTCAATAACTATGCTGGTTGCTGGGAGAATGGCGCAACGGCTCTAGTCGGCGGTTTCTAGGAATTAGGCTTAAGGTTCGGTAACGGAAAAGATGTAATGGAGTGTAACCCCTTCAAGCACACCACCGACCCTGTAGGAGCCTGGCTTGCCAGCGATGAGGCCCGTAAGACTTGCAGCGAATTTGCGGACGCCTTCGCTGGCAAGCCAGGCTCCTACAGGATTGCGTGTTGTCAGGCGGCTTAGGTGGCCGCCTTATAACGCGTGTTGTCAGTGCACAAACAACGCAATCAGGATGATGACCGGGATCGGCACGCCTAGAAAAAACAGCAGTAATGAGCGCATTTTTGTTCTCCTTGGGTTAACTCAGCGTCGTTGTGTGGGCTGGGTAGTCGGTGCTTTCGACAAAGTGCACGCCGTCGCGCTGGCGTCCGCCGAAGGTGGCGGCCAGGCTGGCGAAGAAGGCGCCGATCAGCAGGGCGATAAAGAGCCACAGGGTCGACCAGGCGGCCACTTTCGCGGCGCTGTCGGCCGCCTGCTTGGCCTTGTTGGTGGCGGCGTCGACGTCCTGGCGGGCTTCGCCGTAGACCTGGTCGACCCGCTGTTCCGCCTGGGTGCGCGAGAGGTCGGTGCGCTGGGTCACCAGTTGCGCCAGGTAGGCATGGTCTTCGACGCTCAATGGGCCAACACTCAGGTTGCGGGCAAGGATGCGTGTGGCCACGCCATGGGCGGCGTCTTCACTGACGGCCACGGGGCGACCATCACGAAACAGCTTGTCGATGTAGTAGTCGCCGCTGTCCGTCACCGTGTTCAGCAGGACGCTGCTGCCGGCCGTTGCCCCCCCGGCCTTGATCCCGCCGCCCATCAGGCCGCTGACGGAGCCGGCGACCAGGGTGACCGTCACCAGGGTCGCGACGGCCCAGGCGAGCAGGCCATGGGCGGTATCGCGGAAGTAGACTTCGTCGTCATGCAGGTTGACCCATTTCACCCGCAGTCGACCGGCCAGGTAGCCGCCCATGCCGGAGGCGAGGATCTGGGTCACGGCCAGCCAGATAATCGCCGACACGCCGAGGCCCTTGGCGCCGAGGCCTTCGCCGGCCCAGGGGGACATCGTCGAGAAGCCCAGCCCGGCACCGAGCATGAGTAGCAACAGGGACAGTGCCGCGGCCGCGGCGGCGCCTGCGAAGATCGCCGCCCAGGACACCCCTGAGTGAGTCGACGCATCGTGGCGCATGGCAGATGGGTATTGAGTGTGCTCGATCATTGTTGTTCTGCTCCATGAATGAAAGACGTGCAGCCTTCATGCAGGACTGAGCAGAGCGCGTGCCAACCTGTTTTATTGCTGAATTATCAGTGTTATCAACAGGTTGGATTTTCGAGAGGGTCTGAAGCCCATGCAAACTGCATGATTGGACGCAGGGTGACGGGCTTTATGCATTGGCCGGGCGATCAGTCATCCCAATGTCGGCGATGCTTGCGATGGCCGTAGCCATGACCGCGGTGTTCGCCGTGGTAGTCGCGGCGATCACCACGGTAATGGCGACCTTCGCGTTCGCTGGAGTTGCCCATGTAGTTGCCCAGTGCGCCACCCGCGCCACCGCCGGCCGCCGCGCCGAGCAAGGCGCCATTGGTACCGCCCATGTTGCGACCGACAACGTTGCCACCGGCTGCGCCCAGGGCACCGCCGATGGCGGCTTCGCCACGGCTGTGTTTATTCGCGCCGACTGCGCTGCCACCGGCGCCGCCGAGGGCCGCGCCGATGGTCGAGCCGGTGTTGCCGCCCAGGGACTGACCGACGGCCGAACCGAGTACCCCGCCCAATGCGCCACCGATACCGGCTTCGGCGGTACCACCGGCTGAGGCGAAGCCACTGGCCAGGCTCAGGGACAACAAGAGAATCGACGAGAACTTCATGTGAGAGGAGCCTCCAAGGGATGACGGCGCGATCCTGAGGCTTGTGTAGGAATAGTTACAATGGAAATCCGACGAATAACATGGGTTGTATACAAAATCATAACTTACTGTTTTTACTGGGGAACTTAGTCGATTTTAGTCAGTCTCACGTCGCTTGAACTCGCCTGTTTTGCGCGTCCTGCGCCGCTGAAAAGAGCTTTTCCGGACCTAGCGCCGGTTCCAGAAAATTGATTCGCTCCAGCGTTTTTCCATCCCATAGAACTGCTGCCGGTTGCCCAGGTAAGCGGCGTAGATCCGTGTCAGCAGATCGGCATAACCGGGCAATGCCTCGGGGTCGCCTTGCAGCGCGGCATGCACGGCCTGGGCGCAGTGTTGGCCGCAGTAAAGGGCGGTGGCGATACCTTGCGAGGACAACGGATCGAAGGACAAGGCCGCATCCCCGACCGCCGCCCAGCGTTCACCGTGGAACAGCGAAAGCCGCCCGCTGCTGGCGTCCATGCCGTGGACCGAGGTTCCGGGTCGGTAGCCGTGGGTTTGGCACAGTCCCCATAGCAGGCGAGTCTGTGCCAACTGCTGCCACAGACCTTCGCTGCTCAGCAGTTGCTGGCGATCCAGCAGGTCGAGATCGCTGAGGTAGGTTACCAGCCGTTCCCCCGACGGCAGCAGCACGCTGTACCACCAACCGTGCTCGACCGCCTCGACCAGGGTCCGACCGTCCTGGTCGCTGCCTTGTGAACTGTGCAGCAACAGATAGAACGCCACCAGTCGATCATCCGTCAGGCGTTGCGCGCCCTGCTGGCGTGCGAATACGGCCGGGCGGCCGCCGGCGTCGATCAGCCAGCGGCTGTGGGCCAGGTGTTCGTGGCCGTCGCGGCTCAGTTGCAGCTGGAAACCGTCTTCGGCGGCGCTCTGGCTCAGTCGTGTGGAGGCGTGCACCGATACCCCGGCTTGTCGCGCCGCCGCACGCAGTTGCTGGTCGAAAGCCGCACGGTCCAGTTGATAGCCCTGGCCGTGGGTGTGAAAGATGAAGTCATCCGCGTGTGGCTCATCCGAGCCCCACACGGAGACATTGCCGTAGCTGGTGCGATGCCTGGCGTCGAGGAAGCCCTCGAGCACTCCCAGATCACTGAGCAGCGAGCGCGCCGAAGGCGGAAAACCTTCGCCCACCCGAAAGCGCCCGGCGGGCGCCGAGTCGGCCAGCAGCACCCGCCAGCCCAGGCGAGCGAGGGTAATCGCGGTCGCCGAGCCAGCCGGGCCGCCACCGATAATGGCGACGTCGTAGTGCTCCATCTAGACCGGACGGCTTCCGGGTTTGACGGCGCGAGGGGCCTGCAACGCTTCTTCCGGGCTGCTGAAGTTGGCGCCTTTGGGCGGACGCGGGCCCGCGCTCGGCGGACGGCCCGCCGCGGCGAAATCGGCGGCCAATTGCGGGCTGGCAAAGGTCTGCGCCTGGGTGATGGCCGGCCCATAGCTGGCGACCATCATCGTGTCGGGATACACCGGGTTACCGGGGATGCCCTGGCGCACTTCCAGCAAACCCATGGAGCCGAAGATATCGACCATGGTCTGCATCTGGACGGCGGTCGGGGTCTTTTTCGGATAGTTGATGTCCAGCGGTGCGTTCCAGTTGCTGCGATCGGCAAAGGCGTCGCGACGTTGCTCCGGTGCCACCGAGGGATCGATGACCAGGGCGTAATCGGCATCGCTGAGGACCTGGTTGGGTACGCGGGCCGGCCAGAAGGTCGAGGTGAACGGGTTGTAGGCCTGGTCGTAGCCGCCACGGCAATACGCGGTGTCGGCCTGCCAGGGCAGCCCCATCCAGCGGTTGAGGTCGCCGGGGGCTTGTCCGTACAGCGGACCGCCGACGGCCAGCGCCTGGGTCTGGTCCAGGGTCGCCCCGTAGTCGGGCTGCGGGCTGCCCGCCGCGCGTTGGCGGATGCGCCAGGGCTTGGCGTACAGCGGCAGGTGGCGCATCGGCCAGGTCAGTTCGCAGCCGGGGTGGAAGGCATCGGCCAGGCAGAAGTCGAGGGCTGCGCGGTCGAGCATCGCCGGCTGTTCGGCCAGGGGCACCGAGTCGAGGTGACCCGGCGGCGGCTCGCGGGTCCAGTCGGCTTCGAAGGTCCCGGCGGCCCAGCTGGAGAGGACCAGGTACTGGGTCTGGGTAATCGCCGAATTCTGCCGTGGGCTCTGGTTGGGCACCGAGCTCATGAAGTCGCCATAGATCCATGGCCAGGGCAGCACGTTGCCATCGGTCGGTTCGGGCTGGCGGAAACTGTTGAAGATCTGCCGGCGGGTTTCGGCGAACAGGTCATAGTTACCCGGTGCCGGTTTGCTCGCCAGCTGGGCGATAAAGGCCGGGTCTTCGAAGTTGTAGCGGCCGTTGTGGCCGAACTGGGTGGCAAAGCCCTGGTTGACCCATTGCAGGCCCGACAGGCGTTGCAGGATCGGATAGACGTCATGGCGAAACGACACCGAGGTGTTCGGCGTCAGCCAGCCGGCCTGGATAAACAGGTCGTAGGTCAGGTCATACAGGGTGCGCACGGCCTTGACCTGCGGCGCGTAGTTCGGTGGCGCGGTGACGACCCAGGCCGACTCCACCGGGATCGAGCGCCCGCCGATGCTGACCTGGGCGCTGACCGGGCCATCGGAGGTGTCGTCGAACCAGCCGTCGGCGTTGATGAAGCTGTTGCCGTCGGCGGGATTGAAGATCGGCGTGCCGGCGGGCGAGGCCGAGACACCGCGCCCGCCGAGGAACAGCAGCCGACCCTGGGCATCGGTGCGCAGTTCGCCGAGGTTGACCGGGGTGTCTTCGTACTGCCCGTTGAATTCGACGCCGCTCTGGTTCGGCCCGCTGATGCTTTGCAGGCCGCCGTCGATGGTCAGGGCCGCGCGGGCCTTGGGGTCGGTGATCTTCGCGTTGCGCAGGGGCAGCACCACGGTGGCGGCTTCGGGGATGTCCATCGCCAGTTGCCACTGGTACCACTGCGCCTTGCTGTTGGCGACATGGGCCGACCAGACGATATCGGCGTTTTCCACGGTCAGCTCGGCGACCACTTCTCCGGCCAGGTTGTAGCCATACAGCCGGAACTCGGCGGCCTGGCGCTTCAGCGCCCCCTGGGCATCGCGGTAGAAGCCCAGGGGCTCGGGTCGCGGTGAGGTCACCAGGGGGCCGACAAAGTATTCCGCCTCGCTGTTGCCGACCCGCGCCACGCCGATGGCGGGGTGGATCGCGGCGCTGACGATGCGATTGTCTTTGCTGGGGGAGGAAGGGGTGTCGCCGTGGTAGTGCGTGGTATGACCGGGCGTGATAGACATAAATGCGCTCCGCAATCCGTGCTGGGAGGACGGGCCCGACGGGCGGGCAGGGTCCCTGGGCGGGTGCCGGACATCACATTCGCAGCACCGTCCGCAGACTCTAGTAAAGGGCCCGCGGTTTGTCGAATGGCCTTTTGCTATTGCCCAGGCGGCTATCCGACGCCCTGGTTATAGAGCGCCTCGCGGGGTGTCGATCAGCTCGCCTTGGCCATGATCGGCCTATTACTGTCGAGGCGAGGGGATAGGAGATATTCCTTGTTCCGCAAGCCACAGGCGGCCGGCCTCGGTTGTTCGATAGGCTTGTTGCGGGTGATTGACCACTTCGGGATGTAGGTATTCCAGAAAGCCTTCTTTGTCGCGCAGTGGGTTGATATGCCCAGTCTTCAGCGGCCCCATCTGCCTGTGTAATTGCCTGGCCAGCTGTTCGGCGCTGTGTGGCCGGATTGAGCAAAGCCAGAGGATTAAAGGCCACAGCTTTTCCTTGCGCGCTTTGGATGAGAGCGTCTTGATCGCGACCAGCAGTGTAGGGGGGAACTCGCTTGTATTCGGGGTGAGGTCACTCGTATTTGGGATCAGGTCACTCGTATTTGGGGCCAGGTCACTCGTATTTGGGACCTTAGTGGCGTCGGTTGTGACTATCGAGGTGGTTTGTCGTGCGTCGAAAGATGGAGGTGCGGGCAATTCGGCGAGTTGGTAATAGGTTGAGGGACCACCACCGCCTTTTACCAGCAGGCCGCGATCATGATGCAGCCTGCGCAACACTTGGCTGGCCGCCAGCGTGTCGAGTCCACTGATATCACGCAGGGCCGCATTATCAACCGCGCCGGTTTCCGACGCTAAAATCAGGGCCTTGGCCTCATCATCAGTCAGGTGCAGGTGGTTGAATTGCTGAAGCCAGCGTAACTGTTCCTCACCCAGCAATTGGTGGAGCAGGTAGTGAGCGGTGAACTGGTTTTCCAGTTGATGGCTGCTGAACACCGGGGCTGTCAATCCCAACTCCTGAAGCAAGCGGCGCATGGTGCGGATACCGGTGCCTTTGGTTTCGGCGAAATCCAAGTCATAGAGCACACTGGCAATGACCGGATTGCGCAATAGCGAGCCCATTTCTCCGAGCATCGTCGTGGGTTTGAGTGAGTAGCCCGCGTTGCGGATTTCCAGTCGGTTGCTGTAACGCACCACGAGTGTTGGTTGGTTGATCTGATAGTCCCGGTGCATGAGCGCATTCACAACCGCCTCGCGAATCACTTTCTGAGGCAACAACGGTTGATCGGAACGTTGTGTTTCTCCCTCACGCAAACGAAAGTGCCGGGGTATGTCATCAAGAATCGTGGCCTCCAGTCGTGCTATCAGTCGAATCAATGGTTCGCGGAAATCCAGGGTGGTCGCAAAACGTTGTGTCGGATCTTGCACCCATTGCACACCCTGGATTCGCACATAATCCACGCGCACGGCTGGCAATAGACGACGAAGAGCCAGAGACTTGCCTAGCAATAGAAGTCCTGCAACGTTAGGGCGTAGGCGTCCGTTGGTTTCCTTGACGAGATTGAGTGCGCGCAGCATTTCCTCGTCGTTAGCCAGCAACTCCTCTGCCTGCGGACGCACCCTTGCGCGTAGCTGGCGATACAGAGAAATGGTGCCAGAATCCAGGTCCTCCCACTCGGCATCCGGGAGAACGACCTGCTCGAAACTCAGTCCTGACTTAGCCAGTAACAGAGGCTCAAGCTCTTGCTGGGAACATTCGTAATCACCATTGAGACCGCGCCGCCAGACGCCAGTCTTACGTTTGTTTTTGCTGTCGAATTTGCCCTTGAACACACAAGGCTTTGCCGCTGCGTCCAGCTCGGGCACATAAACGGCGATGATCCGTTTGCCTTCCAGCACTACGGCTTCGCATTGCACCGGAATGGGAGCTTCGAATTGTTCACGGCAATTGACCTGAATGTCATTCAGCAGCTTGTCGATGTCTGTTACGCCATCGAGCCAGAACTTATCGTGCAACTCGTCCGGCTCGCACACGCCCAGCAGTAGATACCCGCCACCCAACCCTGGTTCATTGGCGAAGGCACAGAGGGTCTGCATGATTGAGCTACCAACTTGTCCGGCACGTTTCGCCTCGATGCGCGGGTGCTCATCGAGTAGACGAAGTTCATCAAAAAGAGACTCGACCGATTGCATCAGCACAGATCACCTCCACCCTGTGTACCTGCGCAGGTTGGCGGCGCTGAGGCATGGGCTTTGTGGCTGATCATTCACCAACAGGTTCAAAAGGTGGATGCAGAAAGAGCTCTTTTACTTGCCTGAATTTTCCTGGAAGTCCGCAGCCCGTTGCTTCTGCCATTTGGCAGGGCGCCGTTGCAGCGCCCCGCCATTCGCGGATCAGCTTGCTTTTGCCATGATCAGACCGGTTTCGCTGGCCTGCTCCAGGACAATGGCGACGAACTTGGAGGTCGGGGTGTGGCTGCCGTCGCCGATGCTTTCCAGCGGCACCAGCGGGTTCACTTCCGGGTAGTAGGCGGCGGCCTGTCCGGCGGGGATGTCGAATGCCAGCAGGGTGAAGCCCTTGACCCGACGTTCGCGGCCGTCTTCCCAGAGCGAGACGATATCGGCCTTCTGGCCCGGCTTGAAGCCCAGGCGGATGATGTCCGCCTCATTGACGAACAGCACGTCGCGCTGACCCTTGACCCCCCGGTAGCGGTCATCGAGGCCGTAGATGGTGGTGTTGTACTGATCGTGGGAACGCATCGATTGCATGATCAGATGTGGCACCTTGCCGGTGGCATGGATGCGCTCGTGGATCAGGTCGGCCGGCAGGATATTCGAGCGGAAGTTCGCCCGGCCCGACGGGGTGTGCCAGCGGCGTGTGCCGGCGGCGTTGCCCAGATGGAAACCACCCGGGTGCGCGAGGCGCTGGTTGAAGTCCTTGAAGCCGGGAATGGTGTCGGCGATCAGGTCGCGGATGCGCCCGTAGTCGGCCACCAGCCAGTGCCAGTCCACCGGCTGGGTACCCAGGGTCGCGGCGGCAATGCCGGCAATGATCGCCGGCTCCGAACGCATCTGCTTCGACAGTGGCTGCAACTGGCCATTGGAGGCGTGGACCATGCTGAACGAGTCTTCGACGGTGACGGCCTGCGGACCCTCGCTCTGGATGTCGATGTCGGTACGGCCCAGGCACGGCAGGATCAGCGCTTCCTTGCCGTGGGTCAGGTGGCTGCGGTTGAGCTTGGTGCTGATCTGCACGGTCAGCTCGCAATTGCGCAGGGCTTCGAAGGTCCTTGGGCTGTCCGGGGTCGCCTGGGCAAAGTTGCCGCCCAGGCCGATAAACACCTTGGCCCGGCCGTCGAGCATGGCGTGGATGGCTTCGACCACGTTATGGCCGTTGCTGCGCGGTACCTTGAACTGGAAGCGTCGCTCCAGGGAGTCGAGGAACGCCACCGGTGGACGCTCGTTGATGCCCATGGTGCGGTCGCCCTGCACGTTGCTGTGGCCACGCACCGGGCACAGGCCCGCGCCCGGGCGGCCGATATTGCCGCGCAGCAGCATCAGGTTGGCGATTTCCTGGATGGTCGGCACGGAGTGCCGGTGCTGGGTGATGCCCATGGCCCAGCACATGATGACGCTCTTGCCTTTGACGTACATCCGCGCCGCTTGCTCGATCTCCACCAGGGGCAGGCCCGATTGCGAAACGATCTGCTCCCACGGGGTGTCATCGATGGCGGCCAGGTAGTCGAGGACATTGGCGGTGTGTTCGTTGAGGAAGTCGTGGTCGAACACCGACGGCTCATTCGCCGCCTGGGCCTCGCGCTCCCATTGCAGCAGGAACTTGGCCATGCCGCGCAGCACGGCCATGTCGCCGCCCAGGGCCGGGCGGAAATAGGCGGTGTTGGTCGGCTTGTCGCCATTGGTGAGCATTTCCAGCGGGTGCTGCGGATGCTGGAAACGTTCCAGGCCGCGCTCCTTGAGCGGGTTGATGCAGACCACCTGGCCACCGCGCTTCACCGCTTCACGCAGCGGTTCGAGCATCCGTGGATGGTTGGTGCCGGGGTTCTGGCCCCAGACGAAAATCGCGTCGGCGTGTTCGAAATCGTCGAAGGTCACGGTGCCCTTGCCGACCCCGACACTCTGGGCCAGGGCCACGCCGCTGGCCTCGTGGCACATGTTCGAGCAGTCGGGGAAGTTATTGGTGCCGAAGGCCCGCACGAACAGTTGATACAGGTACGCCGCTTCGTTGCTGGCGCGGCCCGAGGTGTAGAACTCGGCCTGGTCGGGGCTGGTCAGGTTGAGCAGGTGCTTGGCCACCTTGGCGTAGGCGGCTTCCCAACTGATGGGCTTGTAGCGGTCGGTGAGCGGGTCGTAGCTCATCGGTTCGGTCAGGCGGCCCTGGTATTCCAGCCAATAGTCGCTCTGATCGAGCAGCGCAGTGACGCTGTGCTTGGCAAAGAACGCCGCGTCCACCTGCCGTTTGGTGGCTTCCCAGTTGACCGCCTTGGCGCCGTTCTCGCAGAACTTGACCATGCCGCTTTCCGGCGAGTCGCCCCAGGCGCAGCCCGGGCAGTCGAAGCCACCGTTCTGGTTGGTCTTGAGCATCATGCGCAGGTTCTTCAGCGCGTTGTCGCTGGTCAGCCAGGCCTGGGCCACGCTGATCAGCGCGCCCCAACCACCGGCCGCGCCCTTGTAGGGCTTGTAGCGCGGGGTGGGGGTCTGATCGGCTTGTTGATGATTGCTCACGCGGGTTTCTCCATCGCAGGGCTGTAGACCCGCGGCGCATTCTTTTGCGGCAGGTGGATGAGATTGAGGTTGTGCCGGCGCGCCCACTGCAGGGCCAGGCCGGTAGGCGACGACAGGCTGACCAGGGTCTGGATGCCGGCGCGCAGGACTTTCTGGATCAGTTCGAGGCTGCAACGGCTGGTGACAATGGCCAGGCCGCCAGTGGTCGGGATGTTCTGCCGGATCAGCGCGCCGATCAGCTTGTCCAGGGCGTTGTGCCGGCCGATGTCTTCACGGCCCAGCAGCAATTCGCCCTGGTCGTTCATGAACAGGGCAGCATGCACGGCCCCGGAATATTGCCCCAGGGGCTGGAAGGCGCCGATGCGTTGGCGCAGGCCGTCGAGCCAGGCGGCCGGCGGCAAGGGCGCGCCGGGCAGCACCTGGAGTTCGGGCAGTGCCTGTTCCAGCGCTTCCACGCCGCACAGGCCGCAGCCGCTGGTGCCGGCCAGCTGGCGGCGTTGCTGCTTGAGGTTCCAGAACGCGCGACTGGCGATTTCCACCTGGGCGTACTGGGCCGAGCCGCTGCCGCTGAGTTTCAGGTCGTAGATTTCAGAGGCGTCGGCAATGATGCCGCTGCCGATGCTGAAGCCGACGATAAAGTCTTCGAGGTCCGTGGGGGTGACCAGCATGACCGCCTGGCTGATGCCGTTGTAGGCAATCGCCAGGGCCACTTCTTCGGCAAGCGCCGTCTCAGCGGTTTCGCTGCGATCGAGGTCGCTGTACTGGTAGCTCTGGCTGGCGGCGGGCACGGCTGTCGAGGCGGCAGGGAGCGCGCAGGTGGGATCCTTGGCGTTCATGGGGGCATTACCGGCGGAATATCCAGTGTCAAGATTAGGCGCGACAAAGGGTCGCGTCTAATCGCTAGTACTGATCTTCCGATAGAGCTCGTCGATCAAGCCTTGTTCGATGATCGTTGGTGGAGGGCGAAACAGGCTTCCGCCAAGGCCGAGCGTGGTGCTCCCCGGCGCATGATCAGGCCGAGACGGGCCAGGGTCCGGGCTTCGGCGATGGGTTGCAGGCGCAGGGTACCGACCAGATTGCCGCGACAGGCGGCGGCTTCGGCCTGCAGGCCGTCGTAGGCCGCCAGCACGGTACGAGCCCAGGCCAGGACCCGTTCGCCAGGGGCGGTGAAACCTTCGAAACGCTGGCCGCGGTTGACCAGTTGCAGGTCGAGTTCTTCTTCCAGGCTGCGCAGGCGCATGGACAGCGTCGGCTGAGTGATGTGGCAGCGCGCTGCCGCCTGGCCGAAGTGTCGGGTCTCGTCCAGGGCAATCAGGAATTTCAGCTGTTTGATGTCCATCGTCGCTCCGCGGGCTGTACAGCCGGGGATTCTAGCGCGCCTGGCTTCGAACTTGCTTATTCCAGGCCTTCGATCAAGGTCCGGTAATCACCTACGGCGTTGAATTCCTCGGTGTCCTTGGGGCCCTTACGGCTGTCCGGCTCGCTGACCGCGAGCAAGTGCGCCACGCCGAAGCGCCGGGCGCTGCGCAGGATCGGCAAGGTGTCGTCGATAAACAGGCTGCGGGCCGGGTCGAAGTCGATATCGGCCTGCAAGGCGTCCCAGAACTGCGGGTCTTCCTTGGCGAAACCGTAGTCATGGGAACTGATCAAACGCTCGAAATACGGCGCCAGTTCGATGCGCTCCAGCTTCAATGACAAGGAATCGCGGTGGGCGTTGGTAATCAGGATGACCCGCTTGCCAGCCCGACGGATGGCTGCCAGGAAGGTATCGGCATCCGGGCGCAGCGCAATCAGATGGGCCGTCTCCAGCTTCAACTCACGCACCGGCAGCTTCAACTCGGCGCTCCAGAAGTCCAGGCAGTACCACTTCAACTGGCCGGCATGGTCCCTGAACAACGGCGTCAGCTCCTGCTCGGCCAGTTCCCGGCTGACACCATGCAGATCGGCATACCGCTGGGGCAGGTGCTCCATCCAGAAATGGTTGTCGTAGTGCAGGTCCAGCAGGGTGCCGTCCATATCCAGCAGAACGGTGTCGATGTCGCGCCAGGGCAATGAGGGCATGGGAAACTTCTCGAACGGTAAAGGATATCCGACACAGACAATCGGAAAAGCCACGGTATAGTAACCCGTTCACGCCCAGGAGCCGCCCCATGCGCCAGAAACCCACCGTCCTCGCCCGCGAAATCGTCGCCAGCAGCCGTTTGTTCCGTGTTGAAGAAGTGCAACTGCGCTTTTCCAATGGCGTTGAGCGGACCTACGAGCGCCTGGTCGGCCGAGGCGCCGGTTACGGGGCGGTGATGATCGTGGCGATGATCGATGCCGAGCATGCCCTGCTGGTGGAGGAGTATTGCGGCGGCACCGACGAGTACGAGCTGTCCCTGCCCAAGGGTCTGATCGAGCCGGGCGAGGACGTGCTGGCGGCGGCCGAGCGTGAACTCAAGGAAGAAGCCGGTTATGGCGCGCGGCAACTGGAGCACCTGACCGAACTGTCCTTGTCGCCCGGTTATATGAGCCAGAAGATCCAGGTGGTCCTGGCCACTGACCTGTATGAAGAGCGCCTGGAAGGCGACGAGCCGGAGCCGATGCGGGTCGAGCGCGTCAATCTGCGTGAGTTGTCCGCCCTGGTGCAGAACCCGCAGTTCAGCGAGGGGCGGGCCCTGGCGGCGTTGTACCTGGCGCGAGACCTGTTGACCCAGCGTGGAGTTTTTCAATCGTGAGTGAGTTTTTTTCGAATCTGCCGCACCCCTACCTGGCCCCGGTGATCGACCTGGCGCGCCGCGCCGGCGAGGTGATCCTGCCGTTCTGGCGGGCGAATGTGCAGGTCATGGACAAGGCCGATGCCTCGCCGGTGACCGCCGCCGATATCGCTGCCCATCACCTGATTCTCGATGGGTTGACGGCGCTGGACCCGAGCATCCCGGTGTTGTCCGAAGAGGACGCCGATATCGCCCTGGCCGTGCGGGCCGGCTGGCAGCGCTGGTGGCTGGTGGACCCGTTGGACGGCACCAAGGAATTTATCGCCGGTAGCGAAGAGTTCACGGTGAACATTGCCCTGATCGAGCAGGGCCGAGTGGTGTTTGGCGTGGTGTCGATGCCGACCAATGGTCGCTGCTATTTCGGCGGTGCCGGCCTGGGCGCCTGGCGTGCGGATGCCGACGCGGCGCCGCTGCCGATCCGGGTACGTGACGTGCCGGCGGCGGGCGAGGCGTTTACCGTGGTTGCCAGTCGCCGGCATTCGAGCCCGGAGCAGGAAAAATTGTTGGCGGGGCTGAGCAGTAGCTTGGGGGAACTGGCGTTGGCAAATATCGGCAGTTCGTTGAAGTTCTGCCTGCTGGCTGAAGGCGCGGCGGACTTTTATCCGCGCCTGGCGCCGACTTCGCAGTGGGATACGGCGGCGGCCCAGGGCGTGCTGGAAGGCGCGGGCGGCGAGGTGCTGGAGTTGAGCGGCGAACGCTTCAGCTATCCGCCGCGCGAATCATTGCTCAATCCGTTTTTCCTGGCGTTGCCGGCCAATGCGCAGTGGCGTGGGCAGCTGCCGGACTTGTTGCGTAGCTGAAAGCAGCGCCGAACCCTGTGGGAGCAGGCTTGCCCGCGAAGAGGCCTCGCAGCCTTGCGCCGTCTACACGGACACCGCCGCACTCCTCAGCGGTGCAGCACGTACTGCCCGCTGAAACGCACCGCCGCGTCCTCACTGCCCTCATTCACCACCCGCGTCTCCAGGGTCAACCGCGCCCGTCCATAACGCTGGTAAGTGGCCAGGAATTTCTTCCAGACCTTTTCCTGCGGTGCATCACAGATCGCCTGGGCATCCCCCGTCACCGGCAGTGGATAACCGATCTGCCCTTCCTGGATCACGATATGCCCATCCTCGATCCCGGCCTCGCGCAGGCTCAGGTGCAACCAGCCCCAGCCGGCCAGCACCGCGCCGCAATAGAGGCTGCCACCGAACATGGTGCTCTTGTGGTTGACGTTGGGTTCCAGCGGCAGGTGCAGGCGCAACTGCCCGGCCTGCCAATCCAGGACCTTCAGCTTCATGTCGCGGGTAAGCGGAATATCGTGATGGAGAACGGATTCCAGGTAACGACTGTCGCGGTTCATGCACTGACCTCTTGGCGGTGATTCATTCGAGTTCGTCGCTGGCGGCGGTGCCGACGCTGTCGAAGCTCAAACCGTGTTTGCGCAGCTTGTCGTGCAGAGTCTTGCGCGGAATACCCAAGGCTTCGGCCAGGCTGCGCAGCGAGCCGTGAGCGCGTGCCAGTTCGGCGGCGATCAGGGATTTCTCGAAGTGCTCCACCTGCTCGCTCAAGTTGCCGCCCGGGTGCCCGGCAATGTTCGTATCGAGATTTTCCGGCGTGTTGTCCAGGGCCAGTTCCAGGCCCAGGGCGAAGCGCTCCGCGGCATTTTGCAGTTCGCGGACATTGCCCGGCCAGGTATGCCGCAACAGCAGGCCGCGTTGCGCCGGTTGCAGGGTATGGGGCGGCAGGCCATGGCGCGCGCTGGCTTCGTCGGCAAAGTACTGGAACAGTATCAGCGCGTCTTCACCGCGTTCGCGCAGGGGCGGAATCCGCAGCGGCGCGACATTCAGGCGGTAGTACAGGTCAGCCCGGAAGCGCCCTTGGTCTGCCGCCTGGCGCAGGTCCTCCTTGGTGGCGGCGATCACGCGGATATCCAGGGGGATCTGCTGGTTGCCGCCGAGGCGTTCGACCACCCGCTCCTGCAACAGCCGCAGCAGCTTGACCTGTACGTCCAGGCTCATGCTTTCGATTTCATCGAGGAACAGGGTGCCGCCATTGGCGAATTCGAACTTGCCGATCCGGCGTTTCTGCGCCCCGGTAAAGGCCCCCGGTTCATGGCCGAAGAGCTCGCTTTCCACCACCGACTCGGCCAGTGCCCCGGCGTTGATCGCCACAAAGGGACCGTTGCGGCGGTTCGACAGGTCGTGCAGCGCCCGCGCCACGACCTCCTTGCCGGCGCCGGTCTCGCCGAGGATCAACACATCGGCGCGGGTCGCCGCCAGGGCGCCGATCTGTTCGCGCAGGCGCAGCATCAGCGGCGAGTGTCCGACCAGTCGTGCACTGAGTTCCTGGCGGTCACTCAACGCCAGGCGCAGGCTGCGGTTGTCCAGTACCAGGCGGCGCCAGGCCAGGGCCCGGCGTACGCTGTCGAGCAAAGCATCGCTGGCGAAGGGCTTCTCGAGGAAGTCATAGGCGCCGGCCCGCATGGCCTCTACGGCCAGGGGCACATCGCCGTGACCGGTGATCAGCAGCACCGGCAGTTCCGGGTCCTGGTCATGCAGCTCCTTGAGCAGCTCCAGGCCATCCATGCCCGGCATGCGGATATCGCTGACGATCACGCCTGGCCAGTCGCGCTCGATCTGCGCGGCGAGGCCCTGGGCTTCGGCCAGCGGCAGGATCTTCAGGCCGGCCAGGTCCAGGGTCTGGCTCAGGGCCTGGCGCAGGTGGGGATCGTCGTCGATCAGCACCACCTGGATCTGGTGGTCGATTTTCATACACTCGAGTCCTCGGGTGGTTGCAAGCTGACCCCGGGCGCGCCAGCGCGCATCCGCAGGGTGATCAAGGCGCCGCCGTCGCGGTGGTTGGCAAACAGTAACTCGCCACCGAAGGCGCGCATCAGCGAATCGCAGATCGCCAGCCCCAGGCCCAGGCCTTGGGTCCGCGTCTTGGTGGTGTAGAACGGCTCGCCGGCGCGGTCCAGGGCTTCCAGGCAGAAGCCCGGGCCATTGTCGCGAATTGTCAGGCTGACGCCCTGTTCGGAAGATTGCGCACTCAACCAGAGCTTACGCGGCGGACCTTTCTCGGTGAGGGCGTCGAGGGCATTGGCCAGCAGATTGCCGAGCACCTGGCGCAAACGGGTTTCGCCGGCCTGGACCCACAGGGCCGCCGCCGGCAGGTCGCGGATCAGTTCGACTTCCATGGCCCGCCGGCGCTTGGCCAGCAAGGCCAGGGCATCGTCCAGGGCCGGTTGCAGGGCCACGCTTTCCGGGGCATGCCGGTCGCGGCGGGCGAAGGCGCGCAGGTGGGCGATGATCGAGGCCATGCGTCCGGTCAGTTCGCTGATCAGCTTGAGGTTGCCGCGAGCGTCGTCGGTGCGTTGGTGGTCGAGCAGTACTTCGGCGTTTTCCGCGTAGCTGCGGATTGCCGCCAGCGGCTGGTTGAGTTCGTGGCTGATACTCGCCGACATGGTACCCAGGGCCGAGAGCTTGCCGGCCTGGACCAGGTCATCCTGGGCGCGCACCAGTTCCTGCTGGGCGTGTTCGCGCTCCAGCAC
The DNA here is from genome assembly GCF_023242495.1 of Pseudomonas sp. MWU13-2862. NCBI lineage: Bacteria > Pseudomonadati > Pseudomonadota > Gammaproteobacteria > Pseudomonadales > Pseudomonadaceae > Pseudomonas > Pseudomonas sp. MWU13-2862. The sequence continues at coordinate 175,571 of NZ_JALMEZ010000015.1, forward strand.
TTCCTGTTTGAGACGACGGTTGAGGCCTTCCAGGTCGCTGGTCCGTTCAGCGACGCGCATTTCCAGCTCGCGTCGGGCCTTGGCCTCGAAGGCGATCCGCTCCAGGTAATGACGGCGCCGTTGCATCATCAGGCCGAGCAGCAGCATCAGCACCAGCAGGGTTGCGCCGCCGACCGCGACGACGGTGCGCACCGGACGGTCGACCAGGGTCCGCGGCGCGAGGATGCTCACGTTCCAGCCGGTTTCCTCGATCTGCTGGGTCTGGGTCAGCCAGGCATCGGGGTTGATGTTCAAGGGCTGGGGATTGCGGGTCGGGTAAGGTTGCACGGCGGTGATCGCATCGCGTTCCTGTTCGCTGAGCACGCGGGTCGAGCGGAAGCGCCATTCGGAGTGCGAGGTGAGAATGACCACGCCGTTATGATCGGTCATCATCAACTGCTCCGGGGTCCTGCCCCAGAGGCTTTCGGTGCGGTCCAGATCAACCTTGACCACCAGCACGCCGATGATCTTTTGCCCTTCATGCACGGCCGCGGCAAAGAAGTAGCCGCGTTTGCCCGACGTGGTGCCGAGACCGAAGAAACGCCCCAGGCGCCCGGCCATGGCTTCAGTGAAGTAGGGGCGGAAGGCGAAGTTGCGATTGACGAAGCTGTCGTGTTTGTCCCAGTTGGAGGCCGCCAGGGTCTTGCCGTTGGTGTCCATCAGGTACATCACTTCGGCGCCGGTCTGGGCGCAGATACTCTCCAACAGGTTGTTGGCATTGGTCAGGCGCAGGCTCTGGTCCGGCTCTGCCAGGGCGTCGCGCAGGGCCGGCAGGTCGCCGAGTATCTGCGGCAGGACCTCATAGCGGTGCAGGGTACCCAGCAGGTTGGCGACATAGAGGTCGAGGGTCTGGCGGTTCTGGCTGACCAGTTCGTTGCGGTAGTAGCGCTCGGCCAGGTGCTCCAGCGGCCACAGCAGCGGCGCCAGGCACAGGAACAGCAGGGCGAGGCTGCGCCAGCGGGGTCTGCGGGGAAGGGTGGGGCTCGTGATCATGAAGAGAATGCGCCGGTAGAGTCCGACGCATTATGTCTCAGCCCTGCTCTGCAAGACACTCGCGTAATGCAGTGTGCCAGTCGGGCTGGGCAACCTGCCATTCGCGCAACAGGCGGCTGCAATCCAGGCGCGAGTTCAGCGGCCGGCGGGCAGGCGTCGGGTAGGCGCTGGAGGGGATGGCTTCGATCAGGGCGCAGGGCTTGTTCAGGGCCAGCAGTTGCTCGCCGATGGCCTGGGCAAAACCGAACCAGGAGGTTTCACCGCTGGCGGTCAGGTGATAGGTGCCCCAGGCTCCGGCGTGGCCGGCCTGCCAGCGTTCGATCAGGGCCCGGGTGCTGTTGGCGATGGTGCCGGCCCAGGTCGGCGCGCCGATCTGGTCGGCGACGATGCGCAGCTCCGGCTTTTCCTGCAACAACCGTTGCATGGTCAACAGGAAATTGCGCCCGTGATTGGAGTAGACCCAACTGGTGCGCAGGATCAGGTGCTGGCCCCGGGCCGCGGCGATGGCCCGCTCGCCGGTCAGCTTGCTGTCGCCGTAGACGCTCAACGGGTGGGTCGGGTCGTCTTCGGTGTAGGGTTCTTCCTTGCTGCCGTCGAACACATAGTCGGTGGAATAATGGATCAGCGGCACGCCCAGGTGGGCGGCTTCCTGGGCGAAGATGCCCGGCGCCGTGGCGTTGATGGCGAATGCCAGGTCGGGTTCGCTTTCGGCCTGGTCGACGGCGGTGTAGGCCGCCGCGTTGATGATCAGGTCGGGGCGCAGGGCGCGGACCTGTTGGCGAATCTGCTCCGGGTGCGCCAGGTCGAGCTGGTCGCGGCCCAGGACAATCAGTTCGCCCAGATCGGCGAGCCGCTGTTGCAGTGCGCGGGAGACTTGGCCGTGCTGGCCGCTGATAAGGATTTTCAGGGCTGAAGTACTCATTCGAACAAGTCGGCCTCGTGCAGGGTTTTACCGTTCAGGTCCTTCGCCGACAGCTGGGGGACACCGGCGAACTCCCAGTCGATGGCCAGGCTTGGATCGTCCCAGCGAATGCAGCGTTCGGCGCTGGGGGTGTAGTAGTCGGTAGTCTTGTAGAGGAACTCGGCGGACTCGCTGAGGACCACGAAGCCGTGGGCGAACCCCTCGGGTATCCACAGTTGGCGGTTGTTTTCGGCGGACAGGCGCACCGCCACCCACTGGCCAAAATGGGCTGAGCTGCGGCGAATGTCCACGGCCACATCCAGTACTTCACCGGCAATCACCCGCACCAGCTTGCCCTGGGTGTTTTCCAACTGGTAATGCAGGCCGCGCAGGACCCCTTGCTGCGAGCGCGAGTGGTTGTCCTGGACGAACGAAACGTCGAGTCCCGTCGCGTCCTGGAACGCCCGGGCATTGAAGCTTTCATAGAAAAAACCGCGCTCGTCACCAAAGACCTTGGGTTCGAGAATCAGCACCCCTGGCAGGCGGGTCGGCGTTGCTTTCATCGGTGTTCTCCCGCGACGGTATACAGGTATTGCCCATAACCGGTCTTGCCGAAGTATTTGGCCCGCTCCAGCAGATACTCACGGTCGATCCAGCCGTTCTGGTAGGCGATCTCTTCCAGGCAAGCGACTTTCAGGCCCTGGCGATGCTCGATGGTCTGCACGTACTGCGAGGCTTCCAGCAGGCTGTCGTGGGTGCCGGTATCGAGCCAGGCAAAGCCGCGCCCGAAGCGTTCGACATGCAGATCGCCGCGCTTGAGGTAGGCGTTGTTGACGTCGGTGATTTCCAGCTCGCCGCGAGGCGAAGGCTTGACCGCCTTGGCCACCTTGATGACGTCGTTGTCATAGAAATACAGGCCGGTGACCGCATAGCTGGACTTCGGCTTGGCCGGTTTTTCCTCGATGGAAAGGGCACGACCTTCGCTGTCGAAATCGATCACACCGAAGCGTTCCGGGTCCTTGACCCAGTAGCCGAAGACCGTCGCACCGCTCGGCCGCCGCGCGGCGTGTTTCAACTGGTCGCCAAAATGCTGGCCGTGAAAGATGTTGTCGCCCAGGATCAGGCACACCGGATCGTCGCCGATAAAGTCTTCACCGATCAGGAACGCCTGGGCCAGACCGTCCGGGGACGGCTGTTCGGCATAGCTCAGGTGCACCCCGAACTGGCTGCCGTCGCCCAGCAGGTTGCGGTATTGCGGCAGGTCCTGGGGCGTGGAGATCACCAGGATTTCGCGGATGCCGGCCAGCATCAACACCGAGATCGGGTAGTAGATCATCGGTTTGTCGTAGATCGGTAGCAGTTGCTTGGAAACGCCGAGGGTAATCGGGTGCAGCCGGGTACCCGAGCCGCCCGCGAGGACAATGCCTTTCATCATGCCAAGAGTTCCTTATGGTCAAGCGCGCCGAGGCGCTCTCCTTGATAGCTACCATCCTGGACGCGACGGCACCATTCCAGGTTCTCCAGATACCACTGCACGGTCTTGCGCAGACCGCTTTCGAAGGTTTCCTCAGGGGTCCAGCCCAGCTCGCGCTCGATCTTGCCGGCGTCGATGGCATAGCGCAGGTCGTGGCCCGGGCGATCCTTGACGAAGGTGATCAGGTCGGCGAATTTTTCCACGCCGGCCGGGCGCGTCGGCGCCAGCTCTTCCAGCAGGCCGCAGATCCCGCGTACCACATCGATATTCTTCTGCTCGTTATGGCCGCCGATATTGTAGGTCTCGCCCACCACGCCGTCGGTCACTACCTTGAACAGGGCGCGGGCGTGGTCTTCGACATACAGCCAGTCGCGCACTTGCAGACCGTCGCCATATACCGGCAGCGGCTTGCCGGCCAGGGCGTTGAGGATCACCAGCGGGATCAGCTTTTCCGGGAAGTGGAACGGGCCGTAGTTGTTCGAGCAGTTGGTCAGCAGCACCGGCAGGCCGTAGGTGCGGTGCCAGGCGCGGACCAGGTGATCGGACGCCGCCTTGCTCGCGGAGTACGGCGAGCTGGGGGCGTACGGGGTGTTTTCGGTGAACAGGTCATCGACGCCGTGCAGGTCGCCATACACTTCGTCGGTGGAAATATGGTGGAAGCGGAACGCGCTTTTTTCGGGTTCGGGCAGTTTCGACCAGTAGCCACGGGCGGCTTCCAGCAGGCTGTAGGTGCCGACGATATTGGTCTGGATAAAGTCCGACGGGCCGTCGATGGAGCGGTCGACGTGGGATTCGGCTGCCAGGTGCATGATGGCATGGGGTTCGAAGCGCGCCAGCACCGCGCTGACGGTGGCCTGGTCGACGATATCGGCCTGGACGAACTCATAGCGGCTGTCCGTGGCGATGCTGCTCAGTGATTCCAGGTTGCCGGCGTAGGTGAGCTTGTCCAGGTTAAGGACCTCGTGCTCGGTATGGCGGATCAGGTGCCGGATCAGGGCCGAGCCAATAAAACCGGCACCGCCGGTGACTAGAATTCGCATATCGGTGTGCCTTCTTTCTTAAGCAGACTCAAGCTGGATGGAGCATAGCTTGTGGGTAGGCGTTCGGCGGTGCAAGTGCGATGGCGATGTATCCATTTTCAGACGGCTGACTTTAGTGCCGTACTTGCGTCTTGGCGGCACCAATGGCGATATAGGCAGCCAATAAAAACTTCAGGGAGTCGTTCCATGTTGCTCACCACGTTGATTCACCGCGCCAGCCTGCCCAGCCCGAATGTCTCGGCGCAGCAGGCGCTGAACCTGCTTGAGGAGCACTATGGCCTCTCTGGAACGCTGCAGGCACTGGGTAGCCAACAGGACGTCAATTACCGCGTCGACAGCGACCAAGGCCGTTTTGTCCTGAAAATCTGCCATGGCGACTACGCCACGCTGGAATTACAGGCCCAGCATGCCGGCCTGGCTCACCTGGAGGGCCGCGCCGGCTTGCGGGTGCCGCGGGTGATTGCCGCGCGCAACGGCCAGGACCTGCTGCCCCTGGTGCTGGACGGCCAGCCTGTGCACGTGCGATTGCTGGAGTATATCGAAGGCCAGTCGCTGACCCATCTCAAGCATCTGGGCCGTGACCTGGTGGTGGGCCTGGGGCAACTCTGCGGGCAAATGGACCTGGCCCTGGCCGACTTCCAGCACCCGGGCTTGACGCGCACCCTGCAATGGGATCCCCAGCATGCTGCCGCATTGATCGAGCACCTGCTGCCGGTGCTTAAGGATACGGATCAGCAAACGCGGGTTCGTGACGCCGCCGCACAGGCCCGGCACCGTCTGCAGCCTCTGGTCGAGGCCTTGCCGGTCCAGGCCATTCATCTGGATATCACTGACGACAACGTGGTCTGGCGCCGTGATGCCGAGCGCCACTGGCAACTGCAGGGCGTGATCGACTTCGGCGATCTGGTCCGGACCTGGCGCATCGCCGACCTGTCGGTGACCTGCGCGGCGCTGCTGCACCATGCCGAAGGCGATCCCTTTGTGATTCTGCCGGCTCTCCAGGCCTATCACGCGGTCAACCCATTGCAACGCGAAGAACTGCTCGCACTCTGGCCGTTGATCGTGGCGCGGGCGGCGGTGCTGGTGCTCAGCGGCGAACAGCAGGTCGGCATCGACCCGGGCAACACCTACAGTCGCGATAACCTGGCCCACGAGTGGGAAATCTTCCAGGTGGCGACCTCGGTGCCATTTGAACTGATGGAGGCCGCGATCCTGACGGCCGTCGAAGAGCGCCTGGCGCCGGTCGCCGGCGAGGGTTTCGCGCCCTTGCTGCCCGGGCTGGTGGGCCGCGAGTTCGCCTTGATCGACCTGGGTGTGCTCAGCCCGCATTTCGAGGCGGGAAACTGGGAGCAGAGCGGCATCGACGAACGCTTGCTGGCCGAGGCGGCTGCGGCCCATGGCCTGGCGGCCAGTCGCTACGGACAATATCGCCTGTCGCGCACCCGGCCCGACAGCGCCAGCGAGCCGGACACCTTTCCCTTGCATGTGGACTTGCAGGTACCGGGCGGCACCACCGTGGAGTCGCTATTTGCCGGGACCCTGCGGATCATGGCCGATGGCGCCCTGCTATTGGCCAGCGCGCAACTGAGCGTGCGGCTGTGGGGCGTGAAGGCGTCCCTCAGGTCCGGTGCCGCCGTGGTCAAGGGCCAGGTACTGGGCGAGGCCGGCGGTGCTCTGCGGGTGCAACTGTGCCGCCACGCCGATCTCACTCCACCGTTGTTTTGTACACCGTCGCGGGCCGCCGCCTGGCAGGCGTTGTGCCCGTCGCCGGCGACCTTGCTGGGACTGGCCTGCGATGCCGAGCCCGAGCTGGACTCGGCGGACCTGCTGGCCCGCCGGGACGCCAGCTTCGCCCGCACACAAAAGCACTACTATGTCGACCCGCCGCGCATCGAGCGCGGCTGGCGCAATCACCTGATCGACATGCAGGGCCGTTCCTACCTGGACATGCTCAACAACGTCGCCGTGCTGGGCCACGGTCATCCGCGCATGGCCGCCGAGGCGGCGCGGCAGTGGTCGCTGCTCAATACCAACTCGCGCTTCCACTACGCCGCCGTGACCGAGTTCTCCGAACGACTGCTGGCCCTGGCGCCGGACGCCATGGACCGGGTGTTCCTGGTCAACAGCGGCACCGAGGCCAACGACCTGGCGATTCGCCTGGCCTGGGCCTACAGCGGCGGACGCGACATGCTCAGCGTGCTGGAGGCCTACCACGGCTGGTCGGTGGCGGCGGATGCGGTGTCCACTTCCATCGCCGACAACCCCAAGGCCCTGAGCAGCCGCCCGGACTGGGTGCATCCGGTGACCGCACCCAACACCTATCGTGGGGCGTACCGCGGCAGCGCCAGTGCGCCGGACTACGTGCGCAGCGTGGAACACAACCTGGCCAGGCTGGCGGAAGAAAATCGCCAGTTGGCGGGCTTTATCTGCGAGCCGGTGTATGGCAATGCCGGCGGTATCTCGTTGCCGCCGGGTTACTTGCAGCAGGTCTATGCGCTGGTCCGGGCCCAGGGCGGCGTGTGTATCGCCGATGAGGTGCAGGTCGGCTACGGACGCATGGGCAAGTTCTTCTGGGGTTTCGAGGAGCAGGGCGTGGTGCCGGATATCATCACCATGGCCAAGGGCATGGGCAACGGCCAGCCCCTGGGCGCGGTGATCACCCGCCGGGAGATCGCCGAGGCGCTGGAGGCCGAGGGTTATTTCTTCTCGTCTTCCGGCGGCAGCCCGGTCAGTTGCCGGATCGGCATCGCCGTGCTCGACGTGATGGCCGAGGAAAAACTCTGGGAAAACGCCCAGGTGGTGGGCGACTATTTCAAGGAGCGCCTGGAGGCACTGATCGACCGCTATCCGCTGGTGGGCGCGGTGCACGGTTCCGGTTTCTACCTCGGCGCGGAGCTGATCCGCAACCGCGAAACCCTGGAGCCGGCGACCGAAGAGACCGCGCTGCTGTGCGATCGCCTGCGTGAACTGGGGATCTTCATGCAACCGACCGGCGACTACCTCAACATCCTCAAGATCAAGCCGCCGATGTGTACCAGTCGTCGTAGCGTGGATTTCTTTGTCGACATGCTGTCCAAGGTGCTCGACGAAGGCCTGTAAAAAGCATCGCCGGCTTGCCGGCGATAGCGATAGATCAGTCAACATAAATCTCGATTCTTATCGGTAAAAATAACATCCGATACATCTATTTTTAATTTTTTATCTTTAAAAGCCGATTTTTATCGGCTATAAAGTCGCCATCACCTTGGCCGGACCCATCACGCCCGGCTATTCTCAATCTGTCATCGGTCGATGCCTAGAATCGCCCACCGCATTCGCCCAGGAGATGATCCATGAGTCGTATCGTTACCGTTGCCGCCACCCAGATGGCCTGTTCCTGGGATCTCGAAGCCAATCTCGAAACCGCCGAGAAACTGGTGCGCGAAGCGGCCGCCAAAGGCGCGCAGATCATCCTGATCCAGGAACTGTTCGAAACCCCGTACTTCTGCCAGAAGCCGAACCCGGACTACCTGCAACTGGCGACCCCGGTGGAAGACAACATCGCCATCAAGCACTTCCAGAAGGTTGCCAAAGAACTGCAAGTGGTGCTGCCCATCAGCTTCTTCGAACTGGCCGGCCGTGCGCGCTTCAACAGCATCGCGATCATCGACGCCGATGGCAGCAACCTCGGGGTTTATCGAAAAAGCCATATCCCGGACGGCCCTGGCTACCACGAGAAGTACTACTTCAATCCGGGCGACACCGGTTTCAAAGTGTGGGACACCCGCTACGCGAAGATCGGCGTGGGCATCTGCTGGGACCAGTGGTTCCCCGAATGCGCCCGCAGCATGGCCCTGCAAGGCGCGGAAATCCTCTTCTACCCGACCGCCATCGGCAGCGAGCCGCACGACAAGAGCATCTCTTCGCGTGACCACTGGCAGCGCGTGCAACAAGGTCATGCCGGCGCCAACCTGATGCCGCTGATCGCCAGCAACCGCATCGGCAACGAAGAGCAGGACGGCTACGACATCACCTTCTACGGCTCCTCATTCATCGCCAATCAATTCGGCGAGAAGGTCGAAGAACTCAACGAAACCGAAGAAGGCATCCTGGTCCACCGCTTCGACCTTGATGAACTGGAACACATACGCAGTGCCTGGGGCTCGTTCCGCGACCGCCGACCGAACCTGTACGGCGCACTGAAAACCCTCGACGGATCCCTGGAGTCCTGATCGCCATGACCACTTTGAACAGCACACCACGCGCCGACGGCTTCCATATGCCCGCCGAATGGGCGCCACAAACCCAGGCCTGGATGATCTGGCCCGAGCGCCCGGACAACTGGCGCCTGGGCGGCAAGCCGGCGCAGGCCGCCCATGCCGCCGTGGCCCGGGCCATTGCGCGTTTCGAACCGGTAACGGTGGCGGTGTCCGCCGCTCAGTATGAAAACGCCCGGGCGCGTCTCGACGTGCCGAATATCCGTCTGGTGGAAATGTCCAGCGACGACGCCTGGGTCCGCGACAGCGGCCCGACCTTTGTCATCAACGACCAGGGTGAAGTGCGCGGCGTCAACTGGGGCTTCAATGCCTGGGGCGGCTTCGACGGCGGCCTCTATGCGCCGTGGAACCGCGACGAACAGGTAGCCGGCAAGATCCTCGAAATCGAGCGCTGCCCGCGTTACCAGACCGAAGGCTTCGTGCTCGAAGGCGGCTCGATCCATGTCGACGGCGAAGGCACGGTGATCACCACCGAGGAATGCCTGCTCAATCGCAACCGCAACCCGCACCTGACCCGCGAAGCCATCGAGCAGGTGCTTGCCGAGCACCTGGCGGTGGACAAGGTGATCTGGCTGCCGGACGGCTTGTTCAACGATGAAACCGACGGCCATGTGGACAACTTCTGCTGCTACGTGCGCCCGGGTGAGGTGTTACTGGCCTGGACCGACGATCCGCAAAACCCGAACTACCCACGCTGCCAGGCGGCCATGAAGGTGCTGGAAAGCAGCCGTGATGCCAAGGGTCGCCCCTTTACAGTGCACAAAATGCCGATTCCGGGGCCGCTGTATGCCACTGAAGAGGAGTGCGCCGGAGTGGACGCGGTGGCGGGCAGCCAGGAGCGTAACCCCTCGGTACGCCTGGCCGGCTCCTACGTGAACTTCCTGATCGTCAACGGCGGCATCATCGCGCCGAGCTTCGATGACCCGCAGGACAGCGTGGCCAAGGAAATCCTGCAGAACCTGTTCCCACAACACGAGGTGGTGATGGTGCCAGGGCGTGAGTTGTTACTGGGGGGCGGAAATATCCATTGCCTTACACAACAACAACCTGCGCCACACAAAGGTTGAGTGAAGTTGTAACAAAAGAGGCATTGCTACAAATGATGGCACTTTTCAATCACCGTTAAGCGACCCCCTGTCAAACCCGCAGCCCTTACAGACTGCGGGTTTTTTTTGGTTTTCCGACTGCTGAACTGGCACTTTGGCATAGCTCTTGTATCGGCTTGGTTTATATGACGGAGCGTTTTCTACAATTCAACGTTCTGTCATAAACCTTAAGTAAGTTAGCCGCTCATGAACCAGGAGAGCGCTGAGATGAACGTAGCCAGTGAGCGGGTTTCGCACCCTCTGTCGGTGACGAGCGAGTCGCTTCAAGTCCTGGCTCAGTGGTTGAAAAGCAATGGAACGCGTACCACCCGTGCTCAGGATCCTCGTCGGATGATTACCGACCGTTACCCCGCAGGCTTGTTCAGCGATGCTGAATTGGAGGTCTTGCTCGGGGTTTTACAGGGTTAAAAGGACTTTGCAGAAAAACGCCGCTGGCCGGAGCGATCCGGGCAGCGGCGTTTTTTTATGGCTGTTCCCTGGGGGGCGGGTCGGTTGATTCGACCGGTTTGCGCAATAAACCAGGAGTCATTCCGGCGTTTTTTGATGGGCCGCCAGCGACTAGTCTGGAGGTATCGAACTCATTGATACCTTCGGGAGATCTCCATGGCTGCCACGAGCGTCCTTCACTACATCTACGATCCCTTGTGCGGCTGGTGCTACGGCGCCAAACCGCTGATCCAGGCCGCCAGTCAGGTGTTGCCCGTGGCCTTGCATGGCGGCGGCATGATGGCCGGTAACAACCGCCAGTTCGTCTCCTCTAACCTGCGCGACTACGTCATGCCCCACGACCGGCGGATTGCCGAGTACACCGGCCAACCGTTTGGCCAGGGCTATTTCGAGGGGTTGCTGCGTGACTCGTCGGCGATCTTCGATTCCACGCCGCCGACCCGTGCAGTCCTCGCGGCTGAACAACTGCAAGGGCGCGGGCTGGAGATGCTGGGCCGCCAGCAGACCGCGCACTACGTCGAGGGGCAGCGCCTGGCCGATGTGGAGGTCCTGCTGGCGTTGGCCGCCGAACTGGGCTTTGAAGCGCAAGCGTTCAAGGCCGCTTTCGAGCGGAACAGCGATGCGGTGGCGGTGGAACATTTCAAGCAAAGCCGTGCCTTGTTGTCCCGGGTCGGCGGCCAGGGTTTTCCGACCCTGGCGCTGGAGCAGGAGGGGCGTTTCAGCCTGATCGATATCGGTCCTTACCTGGGCAAACCCGACGCCTTCGTCGCCTGGCTCAGTCAATCGCTGGCGCCCGCCACCCCGGCCGCCACGGGGCCATCCTGTGGCCTGGAGGGGTGTTCGTCCTGAAACAGGCGAGGTCATGAGGGGAAAGCGACGTCGCCCGGAGATAAAGGACGGTCGGTGGCGGATATGCCTTTTTTCGAGGTTGTCTCGCTAATCCCTTCTATTCTCGGGTGTTTCACGAAATTGACACAATACTCGTGTCGCGGATAGGATTCGCCCTACGCCTGTGGCTATACGCCATACACTTAAAATAATAAAAGGCCCGCTGCATTCATTGCAGGCGGGTCTTTTTGTTTTTGCGTGAAGCATCAACACAACATTTCAGCTCGAAGCCGCAGGGCGTTTCATCCAGAGATTAAGGAATAAAACATGTTGAACAAACGGATCGGTCTGCTCGCATTGGGCATCCTCGGCGCTACCCAGGCCATGGCCAGTGATCAATCGGACTCCAAGGGTTTCGTTGACGACAGCCACCTGAATGTCCTGCTGCGTAACGCCTACATCAACCGCGATTACAAAAGCGGCGCCGACGACAAGATCGAATGGGGCCAAGCGGCTATCGCTACCTTCAAGTCCGGCTTCACCCAAGGCACCGTAGGTGTGGGTGTTGATGCTTTCGGCCAGTACGCTGTGCGTCTGGACGGCGGTCGCGGTGAGACCGGTGCGCAAGGTATCGACTTCTTCAAGCAGGACAACAACCGCAACCCGGCCAAAGACCTGGCTCAGGGCGGCGCCGCGGTGAAATTCCGCCTGTCCAACACCGTACTGACCTACGGTGACCAGATGCCGGCTCTGCCGCTGCTGAACTACGACAACTCCCGTCTGCTGTCGGAAAGCTACACCGGTACCTTGATCACCTCCAAGGAGATCAAAGGCCTGGAACTGAACGCCGGTCACTTCACCGCCGAATCGCGCAAGAGCGCCGAAGGCCGTGACAGCGGTGGCCTGAAAGGCATCGACATCCTGGGTGGTAGCTACCAGTTCACCGATCAGTTCAAGGCAGCCTTGTACGCTTCCGACGTCGACGAAGTGCTGAAGAAGCAGTACCTGAACCTGAACTACGTGTTCCCGATTGCGTCCGACCAGTCCCTGACCCTGGACTTCAACGGCTACCGTACCCAGCTGGACCGTGGCTATGCAGCGGACCAAGGTGCTCAAGGTCGTGACAACAAGATCTGGAGCCTGGCGGCCACCTACGCCCTGGGTGCTCACTCTTTCACCATCGCACATCAGAGCAGCACCGGCTCCAGCCTGCTGGGCTACCCGTACGGCGGTTACCAGCAAGGTCAGGGTCGCGTTGGCGACGGTGGCAACACCATCAACCTGGCGAACTCCTACTGGTCGGACTTCAACGCTGCTGACGAGCGTTCCTGGCAGGTGGGCTACGGTCTGGACTTCGCCACCCTTGGCGTTCCTGGCCTGACCTACAACGTGGCTTACGTCCGTGGTGACAACATCACCAGCGTCAACAGCGCCGGTACTGTCTTCACTGGCGGCAACGAGCGTGAGTTCTTCAACCAGATCAAGTACGTGGTCCAGAGCGGCCCGGCCAAAGACCTGAGCGTGAAGCTGCGTAGCTCGATTCTGCGTGTGTCGGAACAATCGCGCGACTACAACGTTGGCGGTAACGAAGTACGTGTGTTCGTCGACTACCCGATCAACGTGTTCTGATCGAGCGACATGGCTGTAGCGACCTGATCCCAGGTTGAAAAAAACGCCCCGACTGGTTCGGGGCGTTTTTGTTTGTGCGCGCGCTTGCGAGTAATCTGTCGGCTTTGTGAGCCAATGCATTCCTTGCAAGCGAGACCCGGGCGCCATGACCCTCAGAACCTTTATCGCCCGTCGCCGCTGGTTGTCCCTGGGGTTGCTGGCGGTTTTTCTTGCCGTCGGGCTGCCTTATGGGTGTTCGCGGCTGGCTTATAAAGAGCGCGAACTGCTGTTCAATGTCCAGCCAGGCACGGCGAGCTGGTTCAGCGGCGTACCGGCGGGGGTCAGGGAGCTGCGGATTCCCATCAGCGACGGGCTGGCCGGTTCCGACTATCTGCATGCCTGGTGGTGGCCGTCGAGCCGGGCGAATGCGCCGGCCATCCTCTACCTGCACGGCACCCGTTGGAACCTGACGGCGCAGGTCGGGCGGATCACCCAATTGCGCGACCTGGGTTTCTCGGTGCTGGCCATCGACTATCGCGGTTTCGGCGACAGCCCCGGCAGCCTGCCTTCCGAGCGCAGCGTCTACCAGGACGCGGACAATGCCTGGAAGCGCCTGGTGCAACTGCAACCCGATGTCCACAAACGTTATATCTACGGCCACTCCCTGGGTGGCGCGGTGGCGGTGGACCTCGCCGAACGTCTGGCCGGCGACAAGGCGGCGCCCAAGGCCACGGGCTTGATCATCGAGTCGACCTTTACCGACCTGGGCGATGCGGCCCGGGCGGCGATCCCGACCTCGCTGCCGGTCAGCTGGATTCTCTCGGAGAAATTCGACTCCATCGACAAGATCAACCAGATCGATATCCCGGTGCTGATCGTCCATGGCACCGACGATCCCTATGTCCCCTCGCGCTTCAGCCAGGCCCTGTATGAAGCTGCCGTGCAGCCCAAACAATTGCTGCTGATAAAGGGCGGTAACCATATCAACAGCATGACCCTTGGCAGCCGCGAATATGCCAAGGCCTTGCGGCAGGCATTCGAAGGTTTTGCGTCGCCCGTGGCGCGATAACGTTTCGGGCAAAAAAAACGCGCAAACCCCAATAGACATTGCGTTCCGTGGATAAGGTACTAGCTTTATGCCTGCACGGATTGCAGCTGTTGGATGCTTATGCCATTGCGCCTGCTCCCCGCCTCTTTCCTGTGCCAAAACCACGAAGTTCACGGTTGCTCCGCAGGAGAAACACCATGACAGGAATGCGCAAGGACAGGCCCCTTTATCCGTACGCTCTGGGGCTGCTGGCCCTGGGAGTGATGGGGGCCGCCACCACGGCACAGGCAGTGGAAGCCTCCCGGCTGTTCAACAACCCGCCGACCCTGGAGCAGCAGGCACCGACGGCCAAGGTGGTGGAGGGCACGTTGATGCTCAAGTCCACTCCCACGCCCTTGGCACCCCAACCCCATGTCGGGCGTGAGCGGCAGTTGGACCTGATCATCAAGTACACCAAGAACGAGATATTCGATCCGGCCACGGGCGCGCAAGTGCCGGTGATGTTGCGTAGCTACGTCGGCACCGGTGTCGACCCCAAGGCACCCTTTATCGCCCCCACCATCGACGTGACGCCGGGCGACACCGTCCGCATCAGCCTCAACAACCAGTTGCCCCCCGACCCCAGCTGCACCGCCCACGACAGCAGGCCGGACGTGCCGCACTGCTTCAACGGCACCAACCTGCATTCCCACGGGTTGTGGGTCAGCCCCACCGGTAACAGCGACAACGTGCTGCTGTCGATCAACCCCGGGGTCAGCTTCCAGTACGAATACAACATCCCGGCCGACCACCCGGCGGGCACCTTCTGGTATCACCCGCATCGCCATGGTTCCACCGCGATCCAGGTCGCCAGCGGCATGGCCGGTGCGCTGATCATCCACGGCGATCGCAAGCCGACGGCCGACACCAACGGCGATATCGACACCCTGCTCAAGGGCGCTGATGGCAAGTCTTTCAAGGAACGCTTGCTGGTGTTCCAGCAAATCCCCTATGCATGCCGGGACACGGCCGACAAATTCCGCTACAAGCCGGTGAGGGACAAGGACGGCAATATCGTCAAGGACAAGGATGGCAAGGACAAGATGACCCTGGACTGGACCTGCAAACCGGGCGAGGTGGGGGTTGTCGAGTCGTTCGACCAGTTGCAGCCTTCCAGTTGGCCCGACTCGGGGCGCTACACCAGCGTCAACGGCCTGGTCCAGCCGATCTTCGACGATGCACGGCCCGGTGAGGTAGAACGCTGGCGCCTGGTCCACGCGGGGATTCGCGACACCATCCGGCCGCTGTTCCGCAAACTCAAGGACAGCGCCAAGCCGGCCAGTGACAAGGGCATCGCGGCCCTGGCGTCGGCCAATTTTATCGAAGAGCAATGCACCGGCCAGCCGGTCGAATACCAGGTGATCGCCTCCGACGGCCTGACCATGGAACAGGCCCAGAGCCGTCAGGTCATCACCCTGCAGCCGGGGTATCGCAACGATCTGCTGATCGTCTTTCCCGAGCCTGGGCGTTACTGCGTGACGGATGAACCTTCCACGGCTTCAGGCGGGGTCAGCCAGCAGGCCAACGGTCGTCAATTGCTCGGCTTTGTCGATGTGGGCGCGGGTCCGAAAGTGGCGAACACCAAGGCCCGCTTGACTGAGGAACTGTTGGCGGCGGCGGAACGCAACATGCCGGCGGACATCAAGGCCACCGTGGTAGCGGATCTGAAAAAGGACCTGCGCTTTGACAAGTTCATTCCGCACCCGAGCATTGTCGACAGCGAAATCAAGGGTGAACAGAAACTGGTGTTCCTGATCGATTTCAAGGATCCGGACCACACCAAGTTCGCCGTGGGCACTACGGCGGAAAATGCCGTGCCTTATCAGCCGGGGGTGATCGATCGTCATCTGAAACTGGGGGATGCGCAAACCTGGATCCTGCAATCGGCGTTTGCCAGTCATCCGTTCCATATTCATGTGAACCCGTTCCAGATCGAGAAAATCATTGGCCCGGATGGCGTGGATCTCAGTGAGCCGGGTGCGGTGGACAAGACGGACAAGAACGACGCGCAATATGCCGGTATGAAAGGGGTGTGGAAAGACACGCTGTTCGTCAAAGGCAAGACGGATGGCAGCGGGATGTACACCTTGTATGTGCGGACTCGGTACCAGCGCTATATCGGTGAGTTCGTGCTGCATTGCCACATTCTTGATCATGAGGATCAGGGGATGATGCAGAACGTGAGCATCGAGCTGCCGGATGGGGTGGGGGGGACTACGATGGGGGCGCATCACTGAGGCGAAAGAGCTCGGCCTTTTCTGATGGCTAAGGTATGAAATCGGCCCTGCTTACGGTTGTGTGAGGAGGGCCGTGTCATTTGGGGCTTGGAAATATGTGAAATTATGCTGGAAAACATAATTATGGTTTTTCACATAATTTGGCATAACCGGACCTCCGGAATGCGGATGGTGTCTTGGTTTCAGGATCAGTTGAATGACCCAGGCAGCCTCATTTTCTCAAGTCCAGTTCACGTAGAAGTGCATCCACCTGCCCGAATGCATCCTGTTGCCATTGATCCGCTGTTCGCTCACCCAGGATCTGCGTGTCCTCGACAAACCGGCGCACGGAGGTGGGCCCATAGCCTTCGACCACATCAAATTTATCGGCGATGTATCGGAACCCCTGCTCACCACTGTCCCGTTCCAGCACCGGGCGGCATTCGCGAGCGAGTGCTTCAATGCCGTCAGGGTAGTTTCGAACGCAATAGTAGATGTCGTAGGCATCTTTCTGTTTGTGTCGGCCGGCCAGCGCATAGCCCTTCATCGCCAGCAAGGCGGGAATGGAGCACACCGCGATTTCTACGCGGTTTTTACCGCCCGTTGGCATGGGGCCTTCAATAGCCACCATTTGGTAGAAACGCATTGCCAGGTCAGCACCATCGGCACGCTGTACCGCGAAGTCACTCAGGATCGGCGGCACGTTGCGAATGATCTCGGCATCGCGGGGCATTAGAAAGTCTACGATCACGTCGATGGGAGCATCGCCCTCCTGCACGGTGATCTGGCGGCTCAGTTGAAAGCGTCTCAGCTCGCCACGTTGCTGATAGCCATGTCCCATCAGAGTACCGATCAATGTCGCGTACTCCCCATCACCCAGCGCCTCGGCATCCAGGCTCAGATCAATATCCAGTGTTCCCACATGCTGCATATCCTCATTGGCGAGCAGCAGCCAAGGGACGGCGCCGCCGATGACCGCGAACTTGCCGCGGAAGCTGCCAAGGATCTGGCCGATCTCCACCAGCACGGTCTTGACTGCGTTGGTGGTCCGATCATCGTAGTCGGCCGTAGATTGCGGCTCTTTTGGTATCACTGGCTCCATCTGAATTTTTCCTGTCGTAGGTAATGGGCGGCTTCTTGTCCGCGCTCCCCTGCGATGGAAAGATCCAGATAGGTTTGGATGGGGTCGGTGCACAGGACACCGGGGGAGGGCTCAACCGTATCGAAGAGTAGGGCTTTATCCTTCGGCAAGGTAATGACGATATTGTCTCCTTTGGTAACTGGAGTCAGCTGTAGCGCCTCTTTCAGCACCTCCAGCCCTTGGTGATCGGCGTAAAAATGCAATGTGCCAACCCGGGCGTAAGGGGCGATCCAGTTCGAGGCGGAGAACGAAGAAAAACAGCCATGGCCCTTTAAATCCTGATTGAACGCGCGGCGTGCTGCGTCCTCTAGAAGGGAGCCATGCAAGGGGCTATAAAAGCGCTTTCGCTCGCCAAGTGGGGCTTCGTAGCCTGAGCTCCAGGCGTCCAGCAACTCGTCGGGGGCAGATAGATACAGGCCAGCGCTCGTGGTCCGTGCCCATTCCCGATCCAGCAGGGCGGTTCGTACATTGCTGACGTGTCCCAAGCTCACGCCGGTAGCTTCGACCAGCTCAGTGACTCGCCATGCTTTCTCTGGTTCACGCAGCATGGCGCGCAGCAGTCGTGCCGATTTAGGCTTGAACAAGGATTTGAGCGCTCGGTGCTCGGTGGTTGGCTTGTCGGTGACCTGGCGTTCGATAAAGACCCCATCGAACGCTATCCAGGCATTACCTTGCAGGTCGAGGAATCCCACCTGTTTATCACGGCACATTGCTCTGGCCGCAGGTGACAGGTAGGGGGCTACAAGTACCGGGATGGAGTTTTTTTTGTAGGCGACATGTTCATGCAATTGCAGAAGGGCGTTGCGTACGTGTCGCGGCTGTCCGTTGGGCAGCACCTTGCAGACCAACGTATGTGCCGTTTTCGCCGTTTTGATGTGAGCGAGCAGATCGGCAGCGTCGGTCGCCTCGGCAACGTTCTGCTCCAGGCTTTCGATCTCGATGATCGATACCTGGCTCAGAAGCTGGTGCAAGGCTTCGCGGGCTTGAGTGATCATCTTTTTCATAGAAAACCCATATTTCAGCGTTTGCTGAAATTAGTTAGTTTAGTGAAATAAGTCAAAATTTCACCAATTCTGCCTATTTCAACGTTTGCTGAAATGGCGCGGTTTTCATGGGGCACGCTGGGCATGCAGCGTTGCCAGCTACCCATACACATTCGGCTGCGGTAAGCGGGTATGACAATGAACTGCGTTGGCGTGAGCTCGAAACGGCGGAACTCAATGGCGACGAGATCAGCCTGCATACCAATCCCGTCGAGCGGGCATTGTTCTGGGGCTCGTTCAAGCATGAAGTGCAATCTATATCAGCAGTCACCGCTTTTGATGGCTGCTGAGTTTCCCAATACAGGAGTCCCCGTGATGGTAGTCGCCGAGAAAGCCAGTCAGTCCCTGTCCACTTGGATAGACGAAGAAGAGCTCCGTCGGATGACCTACGAAGCTTTGGCCGATGTTGATGCCGGTCGTTTTATTGAGCACCAGACGGTCCAGACCTGGGTCAGCGGTCTCAGTATCGATATCCGCAACTGCGGGCCTTACAATGGCGTACTCCCTTCAAGGTGATCTGTGAAACCTGGACTCAAATCCAGACCGTTTCACAATTAATCCTCACCCTCTCATTTCGGGACCGCACACCTAGGTGCTTTCCGTGCTGGGGATGTAGCATTCGGGGGAGGTGACGTGAGAAATAGGATCTGCGCTTAGGCAAGCATCGCCGCCAGAAATAAATCTCTTCTCTTTGACTGGTATTGTTGGATTTTATTGTTGCTCGAGTTTAGCGGAAATGCTCGACTCGTTTGAGTTTTGGTGTGGGCGAGGTAGCTTGGTTGAGTTGAGAGTAAGTTTGCTATTGTTTTTGTGTGTTTTTTGTAAATAGGTTGTTCCACTCCTGGATCAGGAATATGTCGTGATAATTTCTCTCGCATAAAGATTGAAGCGTGTTGAGCTTTTCTTGGTCTTTTTCAGACAGGTTTGTGATTTCAACAGTGGGGCATTTGTCTCTTTTTTCTAGCGCGGGGGTTAGAAGTTTGTTTGAGTTCAGCATTCTAAATGCAGGGGCGCTCAATTGGTCACCGGCCTTTGAGGTGAAGTGAATCGGGGCACTGACGTCAATGATTTCGACAGCCCACTTCCTAATATCATCATCTCCGCCCGTGCGGGGTTCTTGTAGGATTTTTAGAGCCATTTGGACGTAATCCTTACGTATTCCGGTTTCTGAAATAGAGCGCTGTGCACTCCAGCCAGCAACTGCAATTATTAAGGGTATTACTATTAAGGCAAAGGTTTGTGCTAGCTTATAACTCTTGTCAAGTGCTGATTCGGAAAGCGCTTTTTTTAATGGGTTTTTATAATTTCTTTTTAGGGGGTCGTGGTTTTGCAACGGTATGTTCCTTTTTGTAGGAAGCTAATATTTTTTGCCTTTGCCGAATCCATCGATCTCAGCGATAGTCCACTTCACCCAACTCTATCAGCTCATGTCCGAAAGCTAACTATAGGCCTTGCCTTACTCTGCACTTGGGAAATTTCGAACAGCCCCAGAATTGCTGTCCTGCCTTCGTGCCAGAATTCACGGTGCGGATCACCAGCTTGTTGCCGCATTTCGGGCATTGCCGCTCGGCGTTTGGGTCGCTACGGCGTTTCAGGTTTTGTACATGTTCGCGGTGGGTCGCGAGGGATGGGGCGCGCCGGCTGGTTTGCAGGGCCAGCATGAGGGCGTCGACTTCGGCCTCACTGAATACCCTCTGCTGGAATGATTTGATGTAGCGGATAAAGCCAATGCCCTGGGTGACGTTGGCCGGCATCTGAGTCTTGAAGGTGCTGCCGCCGATGAAGGTGATGACCGAGTGCAGGTGCGCGGCGCTAACACCAAGGGTGGCTTCCAGAGCTTTGAGATGTTTGTAGTTCTGTCGCAGTGGGTTCTGGAACTTGAACGTGCGTTTGTAGAGCTTTTGCGTCCACTGTGGCTGGTTCTCGCTGCCAAAAATCCAGCCCCTCATGTTCTTCGTTTCCAGCACGAAGATACCGTAAGGCGAGAGGAAGACATGGTCGATCTGCGTGGTGCCGTCAGGTGTGCTCAAGGTGACGTTGTGCAGACGGCGGTAGGTCTGCTTATCCAGTTGCCAATGGGCGAACAGACGCACCAGGAGTTCGCCGATCTGACCCTTGACCCAAGGCAACTTGAGCAAGCCGATCAGCAGAATCAGCGGGATCAGCCAGCCAAACGTGCTCCAGAGCTGCGCGATGATGGGGGTGAAGTCCATTTCTTAACCTTCAGCAATTCAAAGAGTCCTTCAGCGCTGAGCGGCTGTAGCGCCGCTGGTAGCTGTTTTGGCGATGGTGATGCAGGTGCTACAGGTAGCGAATCCAACGACCAAAGAAGCCTGAGCCATCATATTGGCATTATCGACGTTTAGAAAGTCGGAATTAACCAAGTGCTTTCAGTGGGGCTCGCGCAAAGGGTAACGCCGTGGCTTGTCCCCGCCACGGTTGATAACCCGAGGTACCTAGCGGTGCGTCATTGCGCCAAAAAAATCTAAACCCATCTTGTTGTTTCTACGATGTTTAAACGTTTATTGCCGGAGCCATCCTGCCGCCGGCTTGGGCCTGGCCGCCAGCGAACTAAACTGGATGTACCTCTGAAGCAGATGTCTCCAGAGAGGTCAGGAGGTGTCAGATGGCCATTTATGATACTTATCGGGAAATTGAAGAGGCCCTCGGTGTGGTACCGGAGTGGATCAAGCAGATGCCGGAAGGCGGAGCGAACGGATTCTGGGGAGTGGCCCGGGACTTTTGGCTGGCAGATACCAAAATCCCGAATAAGTACAAGGAGTTGATTGGTCTGGCGGTGTCCGGGGCGACCCGTTGCAAGTACTGCACCCTGTTCCATACCGAAGCCGCGCGCTTGTTTGGCGCGAGCGACGAGGAAATTGCCGAAGCCAGCTTGATGGGCGCGGTGACCATGATGGGCAGCACCTTTATTAACGCCCAGCAGATCGACTACGAGCAGTTCCGCCAGGAAACACTGAGTATCGTCCGCTATGTCAAAGATCACTCGCAACCCAAGGCCGCTTGAGCCGTTGCGGGAACCAGCCCTTCGCCAACTGACGAAGGATCACTTGATTGCAATCACCGGCGATGGTCCGAGGACCACCGCCCGGTGGCAAGCGGCGGTGCTGCGCGCCATCAGTGAACTGATGCGATACAGCGATACCGCCCGCGAAGATAACCAGGACCTGCGCATTCCATTCGCCAAAGCACTCCATGACCTCTATGCGGGACGCAAGTCCGACGCCGAGCTGGCGGAAATGGTGTTGCTGATGCTGGAAGTGGAAAGCGCGCCCTTGCTCGGCAAAGGCCCCGAGGCGGGAACGGCATCTGGGAACAATGATCTCTGAGAAGTGGACAGGGCCAAAGGAGAGTCTGAAGAGGAGCGATGGGACACCCTCCAGCCCTTTCTCTGCCCGTCACAAAAGTGTGTAGCGCTCCTCAAAAATCACGAGAGCCCGCTAGCCACTGCATCCCCCAACAAACCCTCCCTCGCATCCCGAGTCTTCGACGTCAACAGCATCCGATACTGCCCCGGTGTCATGCCAAACCACTGGTGGCAGGCACGATAAAAGCTACTCAGTTCCCGAAACCCTACCCGATACGCCGCTTCCTGCAAGGTGCAGCACAGATTACCCAGATGAAACTCAGCCTGGCTCCGGCGCGTTTCATTGGCCAACTCCTTATACGGCTGACCGGCCTTCTGCAGCAGCCGTTGCAGGGTACGCTTGCTTATGCACAGCTTCCTGGCCATGTCTTCGATATGCGGGACGCCCTCGCTCAGCGACTCCAGAATCATCTTGCGTACTTCCCCCGGTACCGAGAAATAACGGCGGGTCGACAGGTGCATCTCGGCAACCAGTTCATGCAAGGTTGCCAACTCCTTGTTCGCCGACGAAAGCGGTTTTTCCAGATCGCTGTTGGCCAGCACAATCGAATAACAGCTTTCGCCGTACTTCACCGGGCAATGGAATGTGTGCTCATACACCGAAACATCCGCCGGAATCGAATGCATCACGCCGACTCCGCGCAACTGAAGCGCCGGGCCGACCAGCATTCGACACAGCCCGAACATCGTGGCAATGCCGGCATCGCCGTATTGGCGCGGGACCTGGTTCGCGTCCAGAAAGTGGCAGGAGAACCGATGCTGCCCGCCCTCCTTGTGCAAGGACATGGCGATAGAGGTGTCGAGCAGGGCCACGAAGTGCACCAGCTGTTCCAGCGCCGCGTGCAACGTGGCGCTGGACATCATCACATAACCCACCACATCGAAGATGCCAGGGCCGGTCTGCGAGGTGGCGCGCAGGCCGATGTCGGGGTCGTGGGACAGTTCGGCGGCCAGCGTATAGAGGCGGTAGAGCTTGACCCGCGGAATCCATGACTCGTCGAAGCTCAAGGCCCGCACGTCCAGGTCCACGGTCTGGCAAAAGCTGTCGATGTCCAGCCCCGTCGACCGCAAGGCGTCGATCATGAAATGCGCTAATGAGGGGATGACCTCAGGCATGGATGTTCCTTGATGGTTGCTGTGAAGCACAGCGCGCTGGCGATAGACCATCGAACTCTTCCGTCGTTCATCTCACAGCGCTGTCCCTCTCAAATGAAGCAGATGGCGCCAGATGCCAAGGCCATGGCGCCGTAGGCGATTGCCGGCCAGTGCGGCGAGGGTCAGATTGAGCCCCGGGCCGAGCCCAAGCACGCCCTACTGTTTGCCTGGCTCCGTTGCCGATTATGGAGTTACCTCATGGCTTTGCACCAGACCGTAGAAACGCGCGACCCCTCCATTGAAGACGTCTACTCAAGCGGCGCCTCAGAGCGTCGTTTGCCCAAATACCGACTGCCCGACCACTCCACTGCACCCTCGACGGCCTATAACCTGGTACGCGATGAGTTGCTGCTCGATGGTAATTCCCGGCAGAACCTGGCGACCTTTTGCACCACCTGGGTCGAGCCGGAAGTCCAACAGTTGATGGCCGACTCCATCGACAAGAACATGATCGACAAGGATGAATACCCGCAGACGGCTGAAATTGAAAACCGCTGCGTGCATATCATCGCCGATCTCTGGCACGCGCCGAAGTCGTGGCAAACCGTGGGCTGCTCGACCACGGGCTCCAGTGAGGCGGCCATGTTGGGCGGCCTGGCCCTGAAGTGGAGCTGGAAGAAACGTCGCGAAGCCGCGGGCCTGCCGACCGACAAACCCAACTTCGTGTGCGGCCCGGTGCAGATCTGCTGGAAGAAGTTCGCGCGTTACTTCGACGTAGAGATTCGCGAAGTGCCCCTGCGGGACGGCGCGCTAGGTCTACGGCCCGAAGACTTGCGTGAGTTCTGTGACGAAAACACCATTGGTGTGGTGGCGACGCTGGGGGTCACCTTTACCGGTATTTACGAACCCGTGGCGGCACTGGCCCATGAACTCGACAGCCTCCAAAGCGAACTGGGGCTGGATATTCCCATCCATGTCGATGCGGCAAGCGGCGGCTTTATCGCGCCCTTCATCCAGCAAGAACTCAGCTGGGATTTCAGCATCGAGCGGGTCAAGTCGATCAACGCCTCGGGCCACAAGTATGGCCTGGCGCCCCTGGGCGTCGGCTGGATTATCTGGCGAGCCAAGGCCGACTTGCCGGAAGACCTGATCTTCTACGTGGATTACCTGGGCGGAAATATGGCCACCTTCGCCTTGAACTTCAGTCGCCCGGGTGGCGAGATCATCGCCCAGTACTACAACTTCCTGCGTTTGGGCCGCGAGGGTTATACCCGTATCCAGCAAGCCTGTTCGGACACCGCCCAATGGCTGGCGTCGGAGATCGCCAAGATCGAGCCGCTGGAATTGGTCTACGACGGCAACGGTGGTCTGCCGGCGGTGTGCTACAAGCTCAAGGACGGTATCGAGCACGGCTTCACCCTCTATGACCTTTCCGAACGCGTACGCATGCGCGGTTGGCAGATTGCCTCGTATCCCCTCCCGTCCGATCGCCAGGACATCGTGGTTCAGCGAGTCCTCGTACGCCACGGTGTCAGCCGGGATTTGATCGCGATGCTGCTGGATGACCTGCACAAGGCCATCGCCTTCCTGCAGAAAAATCCGGTCCCGCATTCCGAGGCCGGGCCTACGTTCAACCATGGTGCCCTGTCGGCCGCCGATACCACGGCCAACCTTTAACCTCGCCTGACTCCGACCACCCGGGGCGCGCCTTCCATTGCGCCCCGGGTGGTCGTGCCCTTTATTGCAAATAGCTTAAGGAAAGCAATGTGAATTGGCTCCAAAGCACTCTGCGTGCCTACCCGGAGATGGCGATTTTCCTGTCCCTGGGTTTGGGATTCTGGTTTGGCGGCAAGTCATTCAGGGGGTTCAGCCTCGGCGCGGTGACCTCCACCTTGATTGCCTCACTGATCATCGGCCAGGCGGGGATTGTCATCTCGCCCAACGTCAAGAGCACCTTCTTCCTGATGTTCCTGTTCGCCGTCGGTTATGGCGTGGGCCCGCAGTTTGTCCGTGGCATCGCCAAGGATGGTTTGCCACAGGCGTTGTTTGCCGTGGTCATGTGCGTCCTGTGCCTGGCGGCACCGTTACTGGCCACCTGGATCGCCGGTTATGGCCTCGGCTCGACGGCCGGGATGTTCGCCGGCTCGCAGACGATCTCCGCCTCCATGGGGCTGGCAACCGATGCGATCAATCGGCTGGGCCTGGACGCCGAGCAGGCCCGCCAGCAACTCGATGCCATGCCCGTGGCTTACGCGGTCACCTACATTTTCGGTACCGTCGGTTCGGCGCTGATTCTGGCGTTGCTGGGGCCCAAGCTGCTGCGCATCGACCTGGTCAAGGCCTGCAAGGATTACGAGCTGAGCATGGGCGGGCATCAGGACATCGCCAGCGAAGGTACGGCCTGGCACCGCTACGTGCTGCGGGCCTACAAGGTGCCGGAGCACAGTGCATTTATCGGCCTCAGTGTCGTCCAGGCCGAAGCGCATTCCCATGGCAAGCGAGTGTTTATCGAGCGGCTGCGACGCGGGGGCAAGATCGAGACCTTCACTTCCGCCACCACCCTTATGGCCGGGGACATCCTGGCGGTGGGTGGCCTGAACGCCGACATCCTGGAACTGCTCGGCCATTCCGAAGCCGAGGTGGACGACCCGGAGTTGCTGGCGGTGCCGGTCGAAGGGGTCGATATCTTTGTCACCAATAAACAATACGATGGCCAGACGCTGGAGCAACTCTCCCACCTGCCGGGGGCCCACGGGGTGTTTATTCGCCGGATCAAGCGCGGCGCAATCGCCGCCGAGTTGCCGGTATTGCCCAAGACGGTCATTCACCGTGGCGACATCATCACCCTGGCCGGGCTGACCTCGGACACCTCCGCAGCCGCGAAGGAGTTGGGCCAACCCGACCGCAAGAGCGACATGGCGGATGTGGCGTTCATAGGC
This sequence comes from Pseudomonas sp. MWU13-2862, assembly GCF_023242495.1. NCBI lineage: Bacteria > Pseudomonadati > Pseudomonadota > Gammaproteobacteria > Pseudomonadales > Pseudomonadaceae > Pseudomonas > Pseudomonas sp. MWU13-2862. The sequence goes on from NZ_JALMEZ010000015.1 coordinate 201,169, forward strand.
CTGGCGATCTTTATCGGCGCGCTGATCGGCGCTGTGGTGTTCACCGTCCATGGCGTGCCGATCACGCTCTCCACCGCCGGTGGCGCGTTGATCGCCGGTCTGGTCTTCGGCTGGTTGCGCTCGATTCACCCGACCTTCGGCAGAATCCCCGAGCCCACCGTCTGGTTCATGAACTCGGTGGGCTTGAACGTCTTCATTGCCGTAGTCGGCATCAATGCCGCGCCGGGCTTCGTCCATGGCCTGCAGACCCTGGGTGTGAGCCTCTTCCTCTGGGGCATCTTCGCCACCTCGGTGCCGCTGATCCTCGGGATGTTTATCGCGCGCTACGTCTTTCGTTTCCATCCCGCCCTGGTGTTGGGTTGCTGCGCCGGTGCGCGAACCACCACCGCCGCGCTGGGGATGATCTGCGAGACCGCTAAAAGCAACGTCCCGGCCCTGGGTTACACCGTGACCTATGCCGTCGGCAATACATTGCTGACCATCTGGGGAATGGTGCTGATCGTCATTCTTTCCTGAGATTGCCCTTCCGTATTCCCGCGCGGCCACTGGGTCGCACGTCAGACAAGGCCCCGTTCATGACCCATGATTACAGCCAATACGCAGCGCTGAGCCCCTTTGAACTCAAGGATGAACTGATCAAGGTGGCGAGCAGCCGAGAAAATCGCCTGATGCTCAACGCCGGTCGCGGCAACCCGAACTTTCTTGCCACGCTGCCGCGCCAGGCGTTTTGCCAACTGGGGTTGTTTGCCAACCACGAGGCCGAGCTGTCGTTTTCATTCCTGGGCAATGGCATCGGCGGCTTGCCGAAAGTCGAGGGCATCGAAGCGCGCATGGACCGCTTTCTGGCCGACAACGCCAGCCAGCCGGGCGTCGATCTGCTGATGAAGATCACCAGTTATGTGCGCGACCAACTGGGCCTGGACGGCCCGGCGTTCCTCCATGAAATGGTCGAAGGCATCCTGGGCTGCAACTATCCGGTACCGCCGCGCATGCTGAGCATCAGCGAGAAAGTGGTGCGTGAGTATCTGGTCAAGGAAATGATCGGCGGCACCGTCTCGCGGGACGACTTCGATATTTTCGCGGTCGAAGGCGGCACGGCGGCCATGACCTACATTTTCAACAGTCTCAAGGAAAACAAGATCATCCGCGCGGGCGATAAGGTGGCGATCGGCATGCCGACGTTCACGCCTTATTTCGAGATTCCGGTGCTGGAAGATTACGGTCTGGAGGTCGTGCATATCGACGCCTCACCGGAGCTGGACTGGCAGTATCCGCAGGCCGAACTGGACAAGCTGCTGGATCCGGCGATCAAGGTGTTCTTCGTGGTCAACCCGAGTAACCCGGCGTCGGTGCGCATCGATGACCGCAGCCTGGCTTATATCGCCGAGTTGGTGGAGAAGCAGCGCCCGGATCTGTTCATCATCACCGATGACGTGTACGGCACCTTTGCCGACAACTTCACCTCGCTCTTTGCCACCTGCCCACGCAATACGGCCCTGGTGTACTCGTTTTCCAAATACTTCGGCTGTACCGGTTGGCGGTTGGGGGTGATTGCGCTGCACAAGGACAATATTCTCGACCAGCAAATCGCCGCGTATGACGAAGATAAGCACGCCGCGCTCAACCTGCGTTACCAGACGCTGGTGCCCGATACCTCGAAATTGAAGTTTATCGACCGGCTGGTGGCGGATAGTCGCTCAGTGGCGCTGAACCACACCGCCGGCCTGTCGACGCCTCAACAAGTGCAGATGGTGTTGTTCTCGTTGTTTGCCCTGATCGACAGTACCGACAGCTACAAGCAGGTTCTGAAAAAACTGATTCGTCAGCGTCACCACGCCCTTTACCGTGAGCTTGGGGTGGCTATTCCGGTGGACGCGTTCGAGGTGGAGTACTACACGCTGCTGGACTTCGAGCAGATCACCGAAGAGCTCTACGGTGAGGCGTTTGCGCGTTGGGTTCATGACAATGTCGACCCCAATACGCTGTTGTTTCGGATCGCTGATGAGACGGGGATCGTTATGCTCCCGGCCACGGGGTTCGGCACCAAGAAGCCGGGCGGGCGTTTGTCCCTGGCCAATCTCAATGAATATGACTACGCCAATATCGGCAAGGCTTTGCGCAAGCTGGCGGATGGCGCTTACGAGCACTACAGGGCGTCGTTGGAGAAGTGAGAGCCGTCTGAACGCGACCTTGGCGCGACAAAGCCAGCTATCGGCCAGAAGCAAACATTCAAGCGTTTCGAACTATCTCGTCCCAGACGGTGGGGGTTGAGAAAAGCTCCTCGAGCAGCCCCACAAACGCTTTGACGTTGGGGCTGCCTCGTCGACTTTCCGGCCACAACGCCGTGATAGAAGCCCGGTCCACCGTAAACTCAGGAAAGAGCGGTTTCAATTCCCCGCGAGCCACGTAGGGCGCCGCCACATAAGTCGGCGACATACCGATTCCGCCACCCGCTGCAACCACGGCTGCAACGGCATCGCTCGCATCGATGACGATGGCCGAGTCCGGCGCCCACTCGACCACTTTCCCGTCCACATTGAACGGCCAGCGCAATGCCTGGCCGGAACTTTGATAACGAAAGTTCACGCAGTCGTGGTGCGCCAGGTCGCTGAGTTCCAGCGGAGTGCCGCGTCTGGCCAGGTAGGCCGGTGAAGCAAAAGCGGCTATCCGATGAGGCCCCAAGGTTTTCGAGATCAGCCGCGAGTCCGCCAGGTTGCCCACGCGTACCGCTACGTCGATGCCTTGCTCAATGATGTCCGAATACGGGTCGCCCAGGCGCAGGTCGATGGCGAGCTTTGGATAACGCTCGCGAAACCTGGGAATGGCTGGCGCCAGGATGTTCAGGCCGATAGGCGGCGGCGCGGTGACCTTCAGCGTGCCGGAAGGCTCGGCCCGAGAGGCCACGGCGGCCTGATCGATCTCTTCCACCTCGCGCAAAATACGCAAGGCCCGCTCGTACAAATCCCGTCCTTCCGGGGTCAGGGTGAGTGAGCGGGTGGTCCGGCTGAACAGCTTGAGTGCGAAGTGCTGTTCAAGGCGTTGCACGCTTTTGCTGATGGCTGACGGTGAGACAGACAAGTCGCGGGCCGCGGCGGTATAGCTGCCCAGGGAAGCGGCGCGGGCAAAGGCAATGAGACCGGTAAGGCGGTCCAACCCTATTTGTTCCTTCATGGCATGAGTAAAGCGACTTATGCCCTAATTATCAACCTCGATCCAAGGCTTTAGCCTTTCTCCCATCGACGCCATCCGGGCGCTCAAGGAGATGAACCATGACGACTACACCTGCTCTCAATCAAGCTTTGCCCGCCAATCTGCATGGCCGGACCGTGGTGATTTTCGGTGGTACGTCCGGCATCGGTTTGGCTGCCGCCATTCAAGCCAAGGCCGACGGCGCACATGTGACCGTCATCGGTTCCGATGCCACCCGTGCCGAGCAGGCCGCCCGCGACAACGGTCTGGACGCCTGGCGTGCAGCCGATGTCACCGATAGCCAAGCCATCTACGCCGCCTTGGCGGATATCCCGAAAGTAGATCACTTGGTGTTACTTGCCGGCACTTACGTGGTGGGCAAAGTCCTGGATGCCGGGATTGACCATCTGCGCCGGGCATTTGAGGAGCGTATGTGGGCCTCGGTGCACGCGATCCGAGCCCTCGACGAACGCCTGGCGAAAGACGGTTCCATCACCTTTATTTCCGGGATGTTGTCGGACCGCCCCAATGCCCATGGCACCGCTGTGTTGGCTGCTGCTTCAGCTGCCATGGAAGCGCTGGCTCGGGGCCTGGTCCTGGAGTTGGCGCCAATTCGGGTCAACACGCTGTCCCCCGGTCCGATCAATACTCCCATTTTCACTAAAGCACTGGGCGACGGGCGTGATGCGTTCGTGGCGGCGTTGGAACAGTCGCTGCCGTTGCATCGTCTGGGCACCGCAGCAGAGGCGGGCGCTGCGGTTGTTTTCCTGATGACCAACGGGTTTATGAACGGCGCCACCTTGAATATCGATGGTGGCGCCAGGTTGGTTTGAACGGTCCAATCGGCAAGTTCGATCAAACGAGCGGTTGTCTACGGTGAGGCGTGATGGTGTGAGGTCGATCCCTCAAGCAGTGCATCTACCACAGCCCTCGCCATCTCTACCGAGTGAAGCATCCCCCAGAACAGAGAGCGTTCCACCGGATTCGTATGCAGGCTGATTTCGTCGCCATTCAGTTCGGCGACTGCGAGCAATTTCGAAACGTAGGTCAGCGCGTCTTGAGCGTGGACACCTGGCTGGATGGCAAAAATCGTAGGTCTGAACGGGTCATCGTAATCGATGGTTTTAGAGAGGGTTAGACCGAGGGTATCGAGCAAGCGGGCCGCATCCGGCCGGGTTGATTTCACAGGAACATTGGAAGTGGGAGGTGGATCGGGGGTGATTTTCTTAGCCATGGTGAATCTCCAACAGGTTAAGGAGATCTCCACTCTTGCTGCGATACAAGGGTGGCGAACTGTACGCAGGTTCGCAGACCGGTCTGTTGGACCACCGGCAGGCATAAGCCTCCTGCGCACAGCCCGCCATAACGCAGACATGAAAAAGCCGCTTACGCGGCGCTGTGCGCCAACAGAAACCGCCGGGCTGCGAAACCCGCATCGCTGAATTTGCAGCGACCACAGAAATGTAGACCCAGCAGCGAGCGCACACAACATTCTCCCACGACCAAAACACGTAGGAAATATTAGTTTTTTTGGAAGGCCATTTCTCGTCATGTCGCCTTGGGAGACGCCCCTCCGAGTACGCATATACAGAGGTAGTCGTTCGATTGATTGAGTCCGTGTGTTCTGGAATGGGGGGCTGGATGGTCATGGAATCCACATACAGGTCCAAGCAGCGAGCCATCTATCGGGTGAGACCCACGAGGATCAATATTTTCGGGGCCGTTTTAGAAATGAGTAGAAAATATTTTTCTCAGGTGTGGACGTTTTGTGGACGCTATCGTGGCCAGATCCAGGCTTAACCCCTCCAGATAGGCCAAAGCCACGCTTGGCTCTACTCAATCAGTATTGAATGGCTGCCCTATCGCGTACGGTATCATAGTGTAATACCACGAATAACAAGCAGCTCAGCACCCTGAAGGCCGTCTTCTCGAAGCCCACTCCGGCCACGCTGGAATGGGCTCGTATCGAATCGCTGTTTGGTGCCGTCGGCGCCAAAACCATTGAAGACAATGGGTCGCGAGTACGATTTGAACTGAACGATGCGGTCGGAACCTTCCACCGACCACACCCCGATAAAGAAGCAAAGCCTTACCAGGTTCGTGATGCTCGGGCTTTCCTTGAACAAGCAGGAGTTACCCCATGAACGTGATGAATTACCAGGGCTATGCCGCCCGAATCGAGTACAGCGAAGAGGACGGCCTTTTTGTCGGTCACATCGCAGGCATTAAAGATATCGTTGGATTCCATGGTGAGTCGGTTCAGGAGCTTCGAGCAGCGTTTGAAGAGGCTGTCGTCGATTACCTCGACACTTGCGCCAAGCTCGGTCGTGCTCCACAGAAGCCCTACTCTGGAAATCTGAGCCTGCGACTGGCTCCGGCGCTTCACGCCACAGTGGCTGTCAAGGCGCAATTGGCTCACAAGAGCATCAATCAGTGGGTTTCTGATGTCCTGGATCGCGAAGTCCACGCCTGAACCTTCTCGCGCCAGGTGCGCAGCCGTCTCAATCTCTTTCTAGGTATTCGGTCCCGACTCGCTCGAAATCGATCAGAAAGAAGCCTTGGATTTTTTACGTGTGGACACTTTGTGGACGTTTTCAGCTTTTTGAAAACACAAAAATAAAGGTCCAGAAACGCCAAAGCCCCGCATTGCGGGGCAATGACCAAGTGCTTTTTGAGCAGCTTTTTAAGGTGCTTGCCGAGAGAGTACGGCGAGCAATTTTGAAACGTAGGTCAGTGCATCCTGAGCGTGGACACCTGGCTGGATGGCAAAAATCGTAGGTCTGAACGGGTCATCGTAATCGATGGTTTTAGAGAGGGTTAGACCGAGGGTATCGAGCAGGCGGGCCGCATCCGGTCGCGTGGATTTCACAGGAGCGTTGGAAGCGGGAGGTGGGGAGGCCGGCCAGATGATTCTCAGATTTATTTTTTCGGTGTGTTTAGGAGTACGTGTCTTCCATGATCGGCAGACCAATACAGCGGTCAAATATCTGGATCAGTTGGTCATCATCACCATGAAATGACTGATGATTCGCTTCAATCCATTCTTGTTTGTCGACTTCCCACCAATTGATCTCGTAGCCCGCGTTGACGATGATCCATTCGAACAGCATTCGCTGGGCTCGCCCGTTACCTTCTCGGAAAGGGTGTGCGACGTTCAACGTACCGTAGGACTCGGCGACGGCTGTGACCAGCAAGTCGCGTGAATAGCCTTCAAACCAGCCGTTGGACTCGATTTTTCGGAATTCTCTGGCGGCTTCCGGCTCTATGCGATCAGGGACGCAGAACTGATTTCCACCTTTGCTGATCTTCACCGTCCGGATCTCGCCGGCCCAACTATAGATAGATGAGAATAGGGTGCGATGAATTTGTTTCAGAGTATCCAGGCTGTAGGGTGGCTCTATGAACTCAAGCCGCTCTGCGGCAGTTTCAGTGAGATAGCGTTC